>JBMLPC010000001.1:0-18939 GCA_049242305.1 Aquiluna sp.
CCTGCGAAAGTCCAAACCTTACTCCGGCTGAAATGGCGACTTGATCCTCTTCAAACTTCCTTCGAGCTCCGCGACCATAGCCGAGTCGACGACGCGCGAGGGAAGTTTGAATGTCCTCAACCAAAATGGGAACACCGGCAGGCAGCCCTTCGAGGACTCCTATGAGTTCCGGGCCATGTGATTCCCCTGCGGTCAACCAGCGCAACATTCGTCTATTCTGCCAGTTCTGCAGCGCTAAACATCACAGAGGCTAGCTGCTCTTCATTGGGCAGGGGCTGATCCGCATCATTGATCAAGAGTCTGAGCTGTCCAATGGCCTGCCAGACCAACATGGATAATCCTGAGATATGCCCTGCAAAGCCCCTTGGACTTGGTCTTGAGTAGACAACATCCAGCAATGTTCCCGGATGACTGCCTCCACACAAGGTTGCAAGCGCGTCTCCAGGCAGAGTGGAAATAACCAGGTCGAAACTCAAAGCCGCTTCCAATTGCGAAACCTTCGCCCCAAAATCTCGTGCTAGCTCTTCAGCAAGCTCCAGATTCCTACCCCAGATGTGCAAATCTGTTCCTGCCATAGCGGCCAAGGCACTTCGCGCAGTAGCTCCTGTGCCAATCACCCCTACTGACTTGGCTGCAATGCCTTCAACTGCCTTTTGGATTCCAAAGACATCAGTATTGAAGGCCTGCCAGCCTCCATCCTTTCGAAGCAAGTAGTTAGCGCTATTAGTTTTACTTACAAGTGGATGCTCCCAGTCAGCTACTAAGCGAGCTTGCTCCTTTAGCGGCATAGTCAGCGAAAGCGCGTCGAAGTCTTCGTGATCTGCGAGGAAGGAACCTAGATCGGCAACCTCAATCCGTTCAAAGGTGGCTTCAATTCCTATAGCTGTAAGTGCAGCCAGTTGAATCTGGGGGGACTTTGAATGGACAATCGGCGATCCCAATACCGCAAGTTTCTTACTCATCCCAATCCGGATTCTCTCTAAGCCACTGGCGATAGAGCTCAACTGCCTTTTCATGCTCTCTTAGAGTCTCAGAAAATATAGTCTCACCGGTGTCGAGATTGATCGTGACAAAAAACAAATAATTTCCAGGTGCGGGATTTATTGCTGCATCAATGGCTAGGGTTCCTGGCGAACTGATTGGTCCAGGTGGTAGACCAGGATAGACATAGGTGTTGTAAGGATTCTTAGTATCTGCAACGCCTTGTTGGAAAGACTTTATCGATCCTTCGTAGTAGTACTTGACTGTGGGATCAGTCTGCAGGAGCATGCCCTTCTCTAAACGATTTGTGAACACGTTCGATACTTTGTAAAAGTCATCTTGAAGGCGTGCTTCTTCCTGAATGATGGATGCGAGTGTCAGCACCGATAGTGAATCATCAGGCGAAACATTGAACTTATTCATTTCCTGCTCCATCCTCGCCAACATTTCATCAATCACTGCCGCAGCTGTTACATCAGGAGAAAACTGATATGTGGCAGGAAACAAATACCCCTCAAGAGTGGGTCCTGGATACTGCTGATTAGCTTTGTCAATTGCCGCAAAAAGATCAGTCTCTGATAAACCGAGTCGTTCGCCTAACAGAGGGACAATTTGTGCAATTTGGTATCCCTCAGGAATTGTCACAGCATTGGTGATTGGCTTACCCTCAAGCAAAATCTTGAGAGCTTCTGCGCCGGGAATCTGTAGTGGAAATTCGTAGTGACCAGGAAAGATAACCAAATCAGATTGCAGCATGGGTCGATATATCGCATCGAAGCTCTTCACGACATCGGCCGCAACCAATTTCCTAGCCACGTCCTCCCCCAAGTCGCCCTCCTCGATGACTATGACGACCGTTCCGTCACCTTGACCCACATAGTCTTCGACCGTGAAGCGGGAAATAACAGAGTCAATTGCTTGCAATACAGGGTTCACAGCCAGCGCTCCGCCCAATACAAGAACCAGCAGTACCAGAAGAGTTGTGCGGCGTCTTTTAATCTTTGGCTGCATCTCGCTAGTTTCTTGCAAGGTAATCACCCAATTTCATACCCGCAGTGTGGTTCGACGCGATTGCGCTCTCAACAATCAATCGTGCTGCTTCAGCATCGACAAACGGCTTAGACTCCCTGGCGCTCTTCCCTGCTGCCTGCGAAAGTCTCAGAGACTGGGCCGTGGTGAGCCTTTCGTCGATTACGAATATCGGAATATCAACTAGCTCCTCCAGAGAGGAAGCAAATTCAATCGCTCGCATAGTTGATTCGGTAGCAGCTCCGCTGAGTGAAATTGGGAGTCCAACATAAATTCGCTCTGCCTTCTTCTCGTGAGCCAAGTTTCCAATCCTGGCTAACGCACCATCAATCGCTACTGTCTCCAGGGCTATAGCGAGCGAATCTTGCCCAAGTGCTAATCCAACGCGACTCTGGCCCGGATCTACACCCAAACAGATCAAGAGATCTGATCCTTGGCTACCTTGAGAGCTTCTTGAAGCTTCGAGGAATCAGATCCACCTGCCTGCGCAAAGTCTGCTTTACCTCCACCGCCGCCGCCAAGAACAGCGGCAGCCGCTTTGGCGAGTGCCCCAGCGTTGACAGTCGACTGCGCCTGCTTCCCAACTCCAACCATGACAACTGGCTTTTCTTCGACGATAGCGCCAAGAATGACAACACCCTGCTCGCCCAATCGATCTCTCGCAGAAAGAGCTACTTGACGCAGCACTTCGGCCGAATCAACACCATTCAGAATTGACGCGATGACGCTGTGCCCACCAATGGTTTGAGCCGAACCTACAAGAGCAGTCAATTCGGCTAGCGCAGACTTGAGCTTTAGTTCCTCGAGTGCTTTTTGAGCAACTTTGAGCTGCTCTAGTGACTCTGCAAAACGGGTCTCTAGTTCAGATTGCGGAGCCTTGAGCTCACTGCTTAGTCGTCTAAGGATGTTGCGCTCTGAAATAAGTGAGCGCAGAGCCGCGATTCCAACCTCTGCCTCGATTCTGCGAACGCCAGATCCGACCGAAGATTCACCGGTGAGGCTAACTAGACCAATTTGACTTGATCGAGAAACGTGAGTTCCACCGCAAAGTTCGCGAGACCACGGTCCACCAACCTGAACAACTCTCACCATTTCGTCGTAGGTCTCTCCAAACAGCGCAATGGCACCCCAGTCCTTTGCATCTGGCAGGGTCATGAATTGCGCACTGACTGCCAGATCCGCACGAATAGCTAGATTAGATACTTCCTCAATCTCACTCTTGGTGCTCTCGGAAAGGGATTCACCCCAGGCGAAATCCAATCGCATGTAACCGGGTTTGTTATAAGAACCCGATTGCAGTGCATTAGGTCCAAGAACCTGTCGAAGAGAGGCATGCACGACGTGAGTCGCGCTGTGGGCTTGACAGGCCCCCAAGCGCCAATCCGGATTCACCTTTGTCTCTACGCTCTGCTCGCTGTTAACTTCTCCACTAACAACTCTCACTCGATGCGAGAACAGCCCCTTCACAGGCTTTTGAACGTCCAAAACTTCTAGGACTACTTTGCCGGCAACGATTTGACCTGCGTCTGCTATCTGACCACCAGACTCCGCATAGAGAGATGTCCGATCGAGGATCACCTCTCCAATCTGACCTTGCTGCAGGGAGCCTACTGCGGCTCCGTCGTGGATCAGTCCGAGTACCTTAGCTTCAGCATTTAAGCTCTCGTAGCCAACAAATGCTGTTTCACCTTTGGCACGGAATTCACGATATACATCTTGATTCGTGCTTGCTCGTTTGCTCTTAGCATCTTGCTTGGCTCGATCACGTTGCTGCTGCATCAGCTCATCAAATTTCTGCCGATCTACTCGCTTGCCGCTTTCCTCAGCAATCTCGACTGTCAAATCAATCGGGAAGCCGTAAGTGTCGTGCAAAAGGAACGCAATCTCACCAGGGAGTAGATCTTTTGTCTTGGCGAGCTCTTCCTCTAAGACTTGGCTTCCAGCGTCCAGCGTTTTGCGGAAACCTGACTCCTCAGCCAGTGCAGCCCGGAGGACTCTTTCGAAACTCTCCTCTAGTTCGGGATAGGCGTCAACCATGGCATTCTTGCTGGCAGCAAAGAGTTTTTCAAACGTTGGCTTCTCAATGCCAAGCAAGCGAAGGGCACGCACTGAGCGTCGAAGTAGACGCCTTAGAACATAACCACGGCCCTCATTGGATGGAGTGACCCCGTCACTCATCAACATCAAAGCTGATCGAATGTGATCGGCGATAACACGCATGCGAACGTCGTCGGTCTCGCTCGCTCCGTACTTCTTCCCACTCAACTGACTTGCAATGTCAATCAGTGGTCGAACCTGATCAATCTCGTAGATGTTCTCTACGCCCTGCAATAGGAAAGCAACGCGCTCAAGACCCATTCCGGTGTCAATGTTCTTTTTTGGAAGCTCTCCGAGGATTGGAAAGCCTTCTTTAGCTCCCCCGTCGCCGCGCTCATACTGCATGAAAACTAGGTTCCAAATTTCGATGTAGCGATCTTCGTCAGCCTCCGGACCACCCTCTTGGCCATATGCCGGACCGCGATCGAAGTAGATTTCAGAACACGGACCCGCCGGACCGCGTTGTCCGGTGGACCAGTAGTTGTCCTTCATGCCGCGCTTTTGAATGCGCTCTCTTGGGATGCTGGTTTCTTCTAGCCAATACCCGATTGACTCTTCATCATCTTCATAAACAGTTGCCCACAATCGCTCGGGGTCGAACCCCAAGCCTCCCTTTTCAAGGGGGCTGGTCAAAAGCTCCCAGGCATACGCAATCGCTTCGCGTTTGAAATAGTCACCGAAAGAGAAGTTTCCATTCATTTGGAAGAACGTTCCGTGACGCGTGGTCTTTCCGACTTCCTCGATGTCAAGAGTTCGAACGCACTTCTGCACCGAGGTTGCCCGCGCATACGGAGCAGGCAGAACACCTGTCATGTAGGGGATGAATGGCACCATTCCCGCCACAGTGAACATAAGATTTGGGTCCTGAGAAATCAGGGATGCGCTAGGTACAACGGTGTGGTTCTTCTTTTCGAAGAACTCAAGCCACCGCCGCTTGATTTCAGCGGTTTTCATTTACTGCTTCTTGGGTGAGGGTTTTGACTTGGTCTTTGAAAGCTCGGCCTCGCGCTCTTTGTAACCCTCGGTGACAGCGTTTCCAAATTCCTTGGCAGCACCAATCAGTTCGTCGGCAGCGGCCTTCACCTGTGGATTGTCCTTGGCCTGAATCGCAGCAAATGCTCCAAGCCCTAGTCCTGCAACAAACCAACCGAACCTTGACATTTTCTACCTGCGCTTTCCGAGTATTGAAGTAAAGCTCTGCACGACACCCATAAGTTTACTCAGCGGCGCTCCAACCGAAGATGTAAATACAGCGACCAGTGAGTTGATGTTCTCTGTGACCTGCTCAACATCCGATGTGATGTGATCAATGCGCTTGAGCTGCTTGTTGGCCTCTGTGAGCGTGGTCTTTGCCTCGCCCAGCATCGGCTCAAGTTCGTTATTGAAGATCTGCACCGTTCGAGTGGTTTCATCAATGAGCTTGGCCAGCTTGATTAGCGGCAGTGCAAGCATCAACACGAGCAGCAGCAAAGCTGCGCTGATGATGACAACTGCTAGGTCGCCGGCTGGCAATTTAATTACCTCGCTGCGTAGTACTCAACAACCAGCTGAACTTCACAAACAACTGGAACTTCGGCGCGCTTCGGGCGACGCACAAGGGTTGATTGCAGTTTGTCTAGCTGGACTGACAGGTACTCAGGAGTTGCGGCGTTCACATCAGCGTGACCGCCAGCAGCAGCAACCTGGAATGGTTCAGTCTTTTCGCTCTTGTCGTGAACGTGAATCATCTGTCCAGGCTTTACTCGGAAAGATGGGCGGTCTACGCGCTGACCATCAACCAGGATGTGGCGGTGGACAACCATCTGGCGAGCTTGAGCCATGGTGCGAGCAAAACCAGAACGAAGAACTAGAGCATCCAGTCTCATTTCCAGAAGCTCAACTAGGTTTTCACCGGTCAGACCTTCAGTGCGCTTTGCTTCCTGGAAAGTCTTTCTAAGCTGTGCCTCGCGAATTCCATACTGTGCGCGCAATCTCTGCTTCTCGCGAAGACGAACTGCAAAGTCAGAGTCTGACTTGCGCTTGGTGCGGCCGTGCTGACCGGGAGCGTATGGACGCTTCTCCATATACTTTCCAGCTTTTGGGGTTAGAGCAATCCCGAGCGCGCGAGATAGTCGCGTCTTGCTACGGGTTCTAGTTGTCTTAGACAAGCAAATACCTCTCAATTGATTTCATTGGATTGTGTCGGATCTCCAGCCGCTGAGCCCAAACAACCTTGAAATTCTAGCAGGGAGCCAGTTGCTTGTCACTCCCCCGCTAGTAGCCGCTGGATCGCTCGGTAGCGCTCCAGCAGGGTCTTTTCATAGCCTCTGTCGATTGGTGAGAACAGGTCTTTGGCATCCGAGTAGTGCTGACGGACTATGCCGGCAGGGTTGTCCTGCGGGTAGACGTATCCCACTGCACCGGTAGAGCGAAGCGGTGCGGGAACCGCAGGAGCGAAGCCATCCCGAACCTGCTCAATCGACTTATCGATAGCCAAATAGGCTGAGTTGGATTTTGGCGCGAGTGCCAGATAGATCGTGACTTCAGCCAGCGGGATTCGACCCTCCGGCATTCCGATCTTTTCAACCACCGAAGCTGCCGCCTCTGCTAAAACGAGTGCGTTTGGGTCCGCCAGTCCAATATCCTCGGCTGCCAAGATCATCAGCCTTCTAGCGATGAATCTTGGGTCCTCGCCACCAACAATCATTCTCGCGAGGTAGTGCAACGCTGAATCAACATCTGAGCCGCGCACGCTCTTTATGAATGCGCTGATGGTGTCGTAGTGAGAATCCCCTCCATCGTCGTAGGCGATGGAGGTCTGGCTGACCGATTTGACGTCTTCCAGCTCAATCTTTCCTTCGACCGAATTCGCTGAAGCCTCTAGCAGCGATAGCGCTCTTCTAGCATCGCCACCAGAAATCTTGGCCATGAACGACAGTGCTTCTTCGCTGAAGGACTTGCCCTTCAGCGACTCATCGCTACTGAGCGCCCTACTCAGCAACTTTCCAATGTCAGATTCACTCAATGGTTCGAGATTGATCACAAGTGATCGGGAGATCAGGGGCTTGATGACGCTGAAGGAAGGGTTCTCCGTTGTGGCAGCGATGAGGGTCAATACCCCGGATTCAACTGCTCCGAGAAGAGCGTCCTGTTGAGCCTTGCTAAAGCGATGGATTTCATCCAAGAACAAGACAGTCTGTTTTTCGTATGCGTGTAAGTCCGTTCTAGCGGAATCAATCACGTCTCTAACCTGACTGACTCCTGCACTTATTGCGCTCAATTCCACAAATTTCGCCTTGTTGGACTGAGCAACCAGGCGGGCCAAGGTGGTCTTTCCGCTACCGGGTGGCCCCCAAAGAATGATGGAACTGAGACCTCGGCTAAAGTCCCCCTGCACCAAGCGGCTGAGCGGCGAACCGGGCCTTAGTACAGCAGATTGCCCAACCACCTGCTCTAATGAGGTCGGTCTTAGTCTTTCTGGTAGCGGAGTCACCACAACTGGATTCTATGCGCTCTAGAATGGCTGGTCGGAAGGCATCCCTAATGAAAAAAGACGACAAGTTATCCAGCTATCAAGCTAAGCAAGATCTAATCCAAGGCCGCAAGAAAATTGCAGCAAAAGACAATCGGCTGGCAATAATTGCCGCAGCCGGCGCACTGGTTGTGGCGCTTGCCGGTCAGTTCCTCTACTTCAACGTAGGACCTGGATCGGTTGTTGCTGAACCAACCGAGACAACCGAGGGTTCAACGACCGAGTACACCCTGCCTTCTCCTGAACTTGCTGAATCGAGAACCTGGAAAAGCACACTTGAACTCAATGGCACTCCAGTTTCCTTAGAACTAGACGGTGTGAATGCACCTCAAGCTACGGCCAATTTCATTGCGCTTGCTCAGGCTGGCTACTTCGAACAAATTTCCTGTCACCGCCTAGTGACGGAAGGAATTTATGTCCTTCAGTGCGGCGACCCAAATGGAGATGGAACTGGTGGACCCGGTTATAACTTTGGCCCAATTGAAAATGCCCCCGCAGGCGATCTTTATGCCGAAGGCGTTCTAGCTATGGCTCGACGCGGCGGCGATGGCTCCTCCATGGGTAGCCAGTTCTTCATCGTTTATCAGGATTCGACCATCCCCTCTGATGCTGCAGGCGGCTACACCGTCTTCGGCAAGGTCACAGCTGGCCTAGACGCTGTCAAGGCCATTGCTGCCGCCGGAACCGCGGATGGATCCACTGATGGAAGGCCAGCCAGCGAGGTCAAGCTGGGCAATGTTTCGGTAGAGTAAAAAGTCGCGAAATCGGAGATAACTTGAGCGCTAACGAATTTGGTCGAGTAGACGAGAAGAACGCTGTCTACCTGAAGGATCAGGGCACCGAACGTTTAGTTGGACAGTACCCTGACGTATCAGCTGATGAGGCAATCGCCTTCTTCATTCGCAAATTCGAAGACTTAGAAGCCCAGGTACGAATCCTTGAGCAGAGAATTGCTAACGGGATTAACGATGCAAAGAGCCTAAAAGCAGCGCACGCCACCTTGAAGAAGGAAGTGGCTGACCCTAAGGGTGTTGGAAACTACGAGAACCTGCGCCAAAGACTTGAGAAGCTAATCCCCGCTATTGAAGATGCGGCCTCGAAGGCAAATGAAGCAAAAGAAAAAGCAATTGCTGCTGCGCTGGAGGAAAAGGAGCGCATCGCTAAGCGTGCCGAGGAACTTGTTAGCAACCTTGGTTCAATTAATTGGAAGAAGAGCGGCGAGGAAATGGCTGAGTTGTTCGCCAAGTGGCAGCAACTTCAAAAGGACAGCCCAAAAATTGCCAAGTCCATCACCGATCCAATTTGGAAGAGATTCTCACAAGCAAGAGCGCAGTTTGAGTCTGGCAAGCGCAAGTACTTCGCTCTTCAAGATGCCAAATTTAAGGAAGCTAAGAAGATCAAGGCCGATCTAACAAAGAAGGCCGAGAGCCTGGCCGAGAAGGGTGCAGCAGCTGCAGCGGAGTATCGCAAACTCCAAGCAGAATGGAAGAAGGCTGGCAAGGCAGGAAAGATTGAAGAAGCACTGTGGGAAGCATTCCGCGGAGCCGGTGACAAGATCTTTGAGAAGAAGAAGGAACTAGATGAGAAGCTTGCTAGCTCGCATGCAGAGAATCTTTCTGCGAAGCAGGCTCTTCTAATTGAAGCCGAGGCTATTTCGCTAACCGACCTTAAGGCTGCCCGTTCCAAGCTTTCACAGATTCAGGCAAAGTGGTCAAAGATTGGTCACGTACCAAAAGATCAGGTCAAGAACGTCGAGGGCAGACTTCGTCAAATCGAATCAAAGCTAGCTGAAGCAGAAAAGGAAGCTTGGCAACGCTCTGATCCAGCCGCAAAGGCAAGAAGCAGTGCCTTTGTTGAGCAGCTCGAAAAGGTCATTTCAACTTTGGAGCAAGAGTTGGCCAGCGCTCCTGAGCCTAAGAAGAAGGAGATTCAAGATCAAATTGAGTCTCGAAAAGCGCTGCTGGTAGCCGCTCAAAACGCTGTCGACTAAGCACCTTTCACTCGATATACGTCATAAACGTTGTCAATTCGTCGCACCTGATTCAAAAGGTGATCTAGGTGTGAAGGATCCGCCATCTCGAAAACAAATCTGCTTAGTGCAACTCGATCCCTGCCGGTGGAGACTGTCGCGCTAAGAATATTTACGTGATTCTCAGTAAGAACCCTGGTTACATCTGAAAGCAAGCCGCTTCTATCCAAAGCCTCGACTTGAATTTGCACCATAAAGACTCCCCTGGAATCTTCGGACCATGCCACCTCAACGATGCGCTCGGTTCGCAGGCTCTTTACGTTCTTGCAATCAGCACGGTGAACCGAGACACCATCACCGCGGGTTATAAACCCGACAATCTCATCGCCTGGGACTGGCGTGCAGCAGCGCGCCATCTTGGTCATGACATCCGCTGATCCCTTGACGAGTACACCCTGGCTCGCGCTCCGTGGCCCACGCAGGGACTTGGGAACCTGAATAGGAATCTCTTCGGTTTCAGGTTCGATGATGCCCTGCAGCAGCTTCAGTCGCTCAATCACGCTGGAGGCAGATATCTGCCCCTGTCCTATCATCGAAAACAGAGCAGCAATGTCTGCCAGCTTGAAGTCCTCTGCGACTTCCGCCAAGAGGTCAGAATTGATCAGTGATTGAACTGGTAAGCCCTGGCGTCTCAGACCTCTAATTAGAGCTTCCTTGCCCTCCTCGGACGAGTGCTCTTTGCGCTCCTGTGTGAACCAGTGTTTTATCTTTGCGCGAGCCCGTGGGCTGGCAACAAAGTTCAGCCAGTCTTTGCTCGGGCTAGCAGTATTGGACTTCGAAGTGAGTACCTCGACCACATCTCCTGCTTGAAGTTTGGTCTCTAGCGGAACTAGGCGTCCATTTACTTTCGCACCTATGGTCTTATGGCCAACCTCGGTGTGAACGGCATAGGCGAAGTCGATTGGGGTGGAGCCTGCAGAAAGTCCAATCACACGGCCCTTTGGAGTGAAGACATAGAGTTCTTTAGCGCCTATTTCGAAGCGCAGATTATCCAAGAACTCCCCCGGGTCCGCTGTTTCTTCCTGCCAATCGCTGAGTTGCTTCAGCCAAGCGAGATCCACTTCCCGCTCGGGTCCCTTTCCTGTCGCCTGCTTGTACTTCCAGTGGGCAGCAACACCAAATTCAGCTCGCTGGTGCATTTCCTGTGTTCGAATCTGGATTTCAACGGCTCTGCCCTCAGGTCCCAGCACGGTTGTATGAAGAGACTGATAAAGATTGAACTTAGGCATGGCGATGTAATCCTTGAAGCGACCAGGCAGCGGTGACCATTTGGCGTGAATGGCTCCCAATGCTGCGTAGCAATCACGAACCGAAGGCACTATAACTCTGATGCCAACCAAGTCATAGATGTCCTCGAATTCTCTTCCCTTGAGAATCATCTTTTGATAAATCGAGTAGTACTGCTTTGGCCTTCCCTCGATCTTGGCCTTCACCTTCGCATCTCTAAGCTCTGCATCAATTTCATCAATTACTGTCTCGGTATATTCGCTTCGCAGAGGATTGCGCTGCTTGACCAGCGAAACAATTTCCTCATAAACCTTTGGATAGAGCACAGAAAAGCTAATGTCCTCGAGCTCGCTTTTGATCGTGGCGATACCGAGCCGATGCGCCAGTGGAGCGTAAATCTCAAGAGTCTCTTGCGCTTTGCGGCGAGCGGAATCAGGCTCAACAAAACCCCAAGTCCTCGCGTTGTGAAGGCGATCAGCCAACTTGATAACTAAAACTCGTACGTCCTTGCTCATTGCAACCACCATCTTGCGCATGGTTTCTGCTTGAGCAGTATCACCGAATTTCATTCTGTCGAGCTTGGTAACGCCGTCGACTAATAGCGCGACCTCTTCGCCAAAATCAACCCTTAGCTGTTCGATTGAATACTCAGTGTCCTCGACGGTGTCGTGCAAAAGTGCCGCGGCGATAGTTGCTGGCCCGGAACCCAAATCGGCAAGAATTCTCGCCACTGCTAGCGGGTGAGTTATGTAGGGTTCGCCAGATTTCCTCTTCTGTCCCTCGTGATATTTCTCGGCTGTGTTATAGGCGCGCTCAATGAGACCAGAATCGGATTTTGGATGGTTGGAGCGAACTGTTCGAATCAGCTCTGCCAGATCCTCCCCAACCGCGCTGGAAGCCTTGGTGAAAATCCACGGCAGCCTAGAGCGTAGAGAACTGGCAAGACTGTCAGACATCTCTCACTCCTTAATTGGGTAGAGAGAAGTCTATTGGCGAGCGGCCAGAACCTTCTCGGCAGCCGCTTTCAAGGCTGGCTCTCGCTCGCGCAAGTGAACATAGACCGGTGCCGCCAGGAATACCGATGAGTAGGTGCCGACGATTGTTCCAACGAACAGTGCCAACGAGATGTCTCGCAGGGTTCCGGCTCCCAGTAGCAGCGAACCGATGAACAAGATTGCCGCAACTGGCAACACTGAAACAACGGAGGTGTTAATGGATCGAACCAGGGTCTGATTTACAGCCAGGTTCACCGCTTCACCAAAAGTCCTGGTTTCTGACAGGGCGATATCTGCGGTGTTCTCCCTAACCTTGTCAAATACAACAACGGTGTCGTAGAGCGAATATCCCAGGATGGTCAAGAAGCCAATAATCGCAGCTGGCGTAACCTCAAAGCCAACACCTGCATAAACACCCAGTGTGAAAACCAAGTCGTGGGCCAGCGCGATTAGCGCTGCGGCACTCATTTTCCACGAACGGAAATAAAAGGCCATCAAAAGTGAAACTATGCCCAAGAAGGCAAACAGACCAATGAGGGCTTGACGGGTAATCTCTGCTCCCCAGTTTGGACCGATGAAGCTCGATGCAACCAAGGACGAATCGATACCGAATGCCTCCGCTAGAGCTAGTCGGACTTGCTCGGACTGCTCATCGCCAAGCTGCTCAGTTTGGATTCTCAAATCTGCCTCACCGACGGTGGTGACGGTCACCTGCGCGCTTGGAACAACCGACTGAACTGCATCTACCGCTACGGATTGCGACAGCGACTGCGAATTGGTAAGCCTGAATTCGCTTCCGCCTCTGAATTCGATTCCGAAATTGAATCCACCGCGCATAATGGGCAACGCAATCGAGAGAATTACCGCAATAGCGGCTACGGAGTACCAGATCTTGCGACGGCCTACAAAGTTGAAGGAGCGCTCTCCTGAATAGAGCTGGTTTCCAAACTCGCGCATCCTACTCATGATTCTCCTTACCCAGCAGCGCCTTGCGCTCGGCAATGGTTTGACGAATTTCTGCCTGCTTTGAGCTCTTCTTCAACTTGGTCTCCGGCACGGACGTTGCATAGCGGAACTCACCACGACCTCGATATGAGGCCTCTTGAGCTGACAAATCAAAACCGGAGAATCTGTGGCCAGACGCAAAGAACTTGTTTCGTGCAAGGAGCTGAACAAGCGGATGTGTAAAGAGCGTTACCAACAGAATGTTGATCAGCGTTGTGAGTCCAAGAGTAAAGGCGAATCCTCGCACTGCTGCACTGGTAAGCAAGTAGAGAATGATCGCAGCTGTGAAGCTAACCGCGTTTGAAGCCAAGATGGTTCTGAGCGCTCTGCGCCAACCAGCCTCTACCGCCACCTCTAGGCTCTTGCCTTCGCGAAGCTCATCACGAATACGTTCGAAGTAAACAATGAATGAGTCAGCGGTGATACCAACCGAAATAATCAAACCTGCCACACCCGCAAGTGATAAGCGGTAACCCTGACGCCAAGACAAGAACGCGATGAACAGGTAGACCAGGATGGCCGCCATGATCAACGACCCAAGCACGACGACGGCAAGCCCACGATACTGAATCGTCATGTAAACCATCACCAGCAGCAAACCAATCAGACCTGCGATTACACCGGCCTGCAATGAATCTTCACCGAGCGTTGCGGAGATGTTCTCCTGGCTCTGAACTTCAAACCCAATCGGCAAGGCACCATACTTCAGCTGGTCAGCCAAAATCGTTGAAGTCTCTTGTGTGAAGTTTCCAGTGATCTGCGCCTGGCCATTTGTGATAACCGCCTGAGTTGCAGGTGCGGTGATGATGTAGCCATCTAGAACAATTGCAAATTGGTTCTGAGGTGTGGTGAGGCTAAAAAGTCGAGAAGTCACATTGCCGAAAGCGGTAGTTCCCTCAGGGTCGAACTCTAGATTTACAGCCCAAGTATTGGTGCTTGCGCCAGTTTGCGTAGTGATTGTTCCCGCAAATGCGTCAGAGATGTTCTCGCCTCGAACCTCGACTGGACCCAGGATGTACTTGTTGAACAAGAAGTCATCACACGTGACCAAAGGCTTGGCGGGGTCATCAACCTGGCCAGGTGTTCTAAATGGCTGCGCACAGTCAAGCTGATCGAAATCTTTTTGGACCTTTTCAGTGATCCACGCAAGGTCGGATGCACTGGCCGGTGGTGTGGCTGGTGAGTCATTTAGCGCGCTGGTGTCAACAAGTTCGGTTCCCTCAGCTAACGGGGTTGACTGTGCAACCGTCAAAACTGGTCGGAACTCTAACAATGCGGATGCCTTGATCAACTGAAGAGTGTTTGCGTCAGGTGTACCAGGAATGGAAACAACGATGTTCTCATTTCCTTGCACCGTTACGGTTGCTTCACCGACACCCGAACCGTCAATTCTTTGTCGGATGATTTCAACAGCCTGATTCAGCTGCTCAAGCGAAGCTGTAGTGCCATCGGCAATCGATGGGGTCAGGATTAGCTGCGTTCCACCCTGCAAATCCAGCGCCAATTCTGGCGACCAGGTCGCTCCGGGCTGAGCGGTGACGGTTCCCCAAGTAATAAGTGCGGCGAAAAATGCCGCAATCGCGCCAACCCATGAAAGTTTTCGGCGAGCGGATTTAGTGGTTGTGCTCTCAGCCAAGTTCTTACTTCTCCCCCGTGGACACTACTTTGCCCACTGCCCCGCGCAGAACACGCAGTTTGCTGCCGGCTGAATCAATCTCGACCTCTTCATCCGTCAAGCTAACGACTTTTCCCTTGATACCCGCATGCAGAATGACTTCCGCGCCAACTGTGAGCGAGCTCTGCATTAGCTCAACTTCCTTGCGACGTCTTCTGTTTTGCATGATCAATAGAACGATCAGCAATATCAGAACGGCAAACAACAGAAAATCAAAGGTCAAAGCTTTTCCTTACCGAATGGTCCCTCGAAATTATAGGCGCAAAAGCCCCTCCAGCCCTAGGAGGCCAGGTGGTCTATGCCCGATTGGGTAATTTCGCGCCCGCGCTGGGTCCTGGCCAAAAACCCCGAACGAATGAGGAAGGGCTCGATTACCGCCTCAATCGTCTCTGGCTCCTCCCCAAGCGCCACTGCCAGCGTCGATAGCCCTACTGGCTTTGCGTTGAATTTTTCAGCCAGCAGCCCCAGCAGCTCTCGGTCCACCCTATCCAAACCGCGCTTGTCAACGCCAAATAGCTCCATGGCGGCATCAACGGTTTGCTCTGAGATTGCCGGGTGCTGATTAACTGCTGCAAAGTCCTTGACTCGGCGAAGCAAGCGGTTGGCAATTCGAGGTGTGCCGCGCGATCTTCGAGCCAATTCACCAACGGCCATTTTCTCGATTTCGATGCCCAAGCGTGCAGAGGATCGATCAATTACCTCCGCTAACTCAACTTCGTCATAGAACTCCAAAAATGCAGTGAAACCGAAGCGGTCACGCAGTGGAGTCGGCAGCATTCCACTTCTGGTGGTTGCACCAACCAAGGTAAAGGGTGCGATGTCTAAAGATATTGAACTTGCACCGGGCCCCTTGCCAACCATTACATCAACACGGAAGTCCTCCATCGCTAGATAAAGCATTTCTTCAGCGGATCTAGAAAGACGGTGAATTTCATCAATGAATAAAACGTCGCCGCTTTCAAGCGAAGACAATACTGCTGCTAGATCTGCAGCTGATTGAATAGCCGGTCCTGAAGTAAGGCGTAGGTTGCGCTCAGACTCTCTGGCGACAATCATCGCAAGTGTGGTTTTTCCCAAACCAGGTGGCCCAGCCAGCAGCATGTGATCAGCTGCCCTACCGTCCAACTTGGCGGCTTGAATAATTAGCGACACCTGTGAGACGACCTTGCTCTGTCCGACAAATTCAGACAAATTTGATGGTCTCAGCCGAGCATCAAGTTCCTTGTCGTCATTTTCAATCATGACTTGGCCCCGCCTAGAATCTGCAGAGCTCTTTTCAGCATCTCAGACTCTGAGACTGACTGATCAACCTGAGCTAGTGCCGCACGCGCACGAGATTCATCTGTTGCAAGCTGCTTCAGCGCTAACAAAACACGATGGGCCGTTGGCGTAACCACCTGTTGAGTCTTGCCAGCTAGTGAAATGAGAATCAGCTTTGCAGTCTTGGGACCTATGCCAGGAATGTTTCGAAAAACCTGCTCATCTTGATTATTGATTGCAGCAGCAAAAGACTCGGGGTCGAGGCCTGAAATCACCGTCATTGCTAGCTTTGGCCCAATCCCAGAAACGGAACAAAGAAGGTCGAACTGCTCACGTTCTAGTTTGCTGGCAAAGCCGAATAGGGAAATATCATCCTCTTTAACAATCATGCGAGTGTGTAGATGCGCATCCTGCCCGATCGATAATTGCAGCAGCTCTCTTGGAGCCAAGGAGACCTCAAAGCCCACTCCGCCCACCATCACAACAGCAGAGTCGGCACCAATCTCTACAACTGGGCCCTTGAGTATGGAAATCACAGCCCTAACCTAGCTTTCGCTTGGCGGCTTTGGCTGCCGCAACCCACTTCTTCCGGGCCGGAGTTGATGCGATTTGAGACTTGTTGCTGGCGCAGATAGCGACCGCCAAGGCATCTGCCACATCCGCTGGCTTAGGTACTTCCTTTAGCTTCAAAATTGCGGTCACCATTTGAGCAACCTGCACCTTGCTGGCGCGGCCATGTCCCGCAACGGCGGCTTTTACTTCGCTTGGCGTAAAAAACTCCACCGGAATGGAATGTTTGTGTGCAGTGGCCATCAGGGCCCCAGAGATCTGCGCAACACCCATCACTGAGCGAAGGTTAGCTTGCGCAAAGACTCGCTCAAGCGCAATCAAACTGGGTTGGTACTTTTCTACAAGCTGTTCTAGCTCAAGCGAGATCTTCCCTACTCGTTCAGCGGGATCGGAATCAGCGTCCGATTGAAACATTCCGTGCAGAACTGACTTGTTTGATTCAACCAGCGCGTATCCGCATCGAGTCAGACCGGGATCTACGCCAAGAATCAATGCCATGTTTAGCTCAGTTGGGCCAAGACTTCATTGGTCAAATCCATATTGGTATAAACCTCTTGAACATCATCCAGGTCCTCTAGGGCCTCAACCAACTTGATGTTCTTTTCAGCAGTGTCCTTGTCCGCCGTAATTTTCATAGACGACACAAACTCAACATCTGCACTTTCATAATCCAGCCCCGCTCCCTGAAGAGCTTCGCGGACGGCCGTAATCGCACTCGCTTCGCAAGTGACGACGAAGCCATCCCCTGCCGGAGTGATGTCATCGATTGCATGGTCAATAGTTGCCTCAAGAATCTGGTCCTCTGTCACACCGTCAGAAACCACAATTACGCCTTTGCGACTGAACTGATAGGAAACGGAGCCAGGGTCCGCCAGGCTCCCTGAGTTCTTAGTAAAGGCGAGACGCACTTCCGCCGCAGCACGATTCTTATTGTCGGTCAGACACTCAACCAAAATGGCAACGCCACCGGATCCATAGCCCTCATAGAGAATGTTTTGATAATCGGCACCTTCGCCATTGGCACCACTTCCGCGCTTGATGGCCCTATCAATGTTGTCGTTTGGAACCGAGTTTTTTCTGGCTTTATAGACAGCGTCGTAGAGGGTTGGGTTTCCCTCGATGTCAGGTCCACCGTTTCGCGCAGCCACTTCGATGTTTCGAATCAACTTGGCCCACAACTTCGCACGACGTGCATCGTTGGCTGCCTTTTTGTGTTTAGTCGTTGCCCATTTGGAGTGACCTGACATAGTTCACCTAAACTATCGCTTTCTTACTTTCCTAGCTGTTCTAAAAACAGTCTGTGTAAAACTTCCGAGCCGGTTAGCTCGGGGTGGAAACTTGCTCCCATGATTTTGCCATGGCTAACGGCTACCGGCTCCCCCTCAAAGGTCGCTATGACTTCTACCTTGGAAGCATCCAAAATCTTAGGTGCCCTAATAAAGGCAACCCTCTCTGTTTTGCCGTCAATCTCGACCAAGCCCTCAAAGCTGTGGGTTTGCCCACCATAGGCATTCCTTGAAACTTCAATCGGCAGTCCCCCAATCAGTTCTTGATCTGGGAGTCTCCCCTGCACTGAATCACTTAGCAAGATAAGTCCCGCGCATGTTCCAAGAACTGGCTTGGACTGTGCAAACTTCCGCACAGGCTCAAGCATTCCGAAAATGACTAGCAGTTTCGAAATCGTGGTTGATTCGCCTCCTGGAATAACGAGACCGTCAACGCTTTGCAATTGCTCCTCAGTTTTAACTGCAATCGCATCTGCGCCTAGAGTTTTTAAGAGCTCGACATGCTCGCGAACATCACCTTGTAAAGCTAGAACGCCAACAGTCAATTACCAACCACGCTCAGCTAACCGGTGTGGAGCTGGAAGATCATTTACGTTTATGCCGACCATCGCTTCACCAAGTCCGCGTGAGGCTTGTGCAACAACCTTTGGATCGTTGAAGTGAGTGGTGGCCTTTACAATTGCAGCGGCTCGCTTCGCAGGGTCACCAGACTTGAAGATTCCAGAACCTACGAAGACGCCATCTGCTCCAAGTTGCATCATCAGTGCAGCATCAGCAGGAGTTGCAATTCCACCAGCAACAAACATGACGACTGGCAGCTTGCCAGTTGAAGCCACTTCCTTCACCAGCTGGTAGGGAGCCTGCAACTCCTTAGCGGCAACATAAAGTTCGTCTTCGCTCTTTGAGCTCAACGCGGCAATTTCACCGCGAATAGTTCTGATGTGCTTCATCGCCTCAGAGACGTCTCCTGTGCCGGCTTCCCCCTTTGAGCGAATCATTGCAGCGCCTTCGGTAATTCTTCGAAGCGCTTCACCTAAATTGGCGGCGCCGCACACAAATGGAACCTTGAACTTCCACTTGTCAATGTGGTTTACATAGTCCGCAGGCGAGAGAACCTCTGACTCGTCGATGTAATCAACCTCTAGGGCCTCCAAAACTTGAGCCTCAACAAAATGACCGATGCGGGCCTTCGCCATTACCGGAATGGATACTGACTTGATGATCTGATCAATTAGGTCTGGGTCGCTCATTCTTGCAACACCACCCTGAGCTCG
>JBMLPC010000002.1:0-7277 GCA_049242305.1 Aquiluna sp.
CTGATCAAATTGTTGGCCGAGCTCTTCAACCCAATCTTTCGAATACGTCAGTCCAGACTCAATCATCTTCTTGTGCTTATTTAGCGAAGTAATTGACTTTGCCTCAGTCTGCAGACCAGTGAGCAAGCTTTCAATTCTGCCTAGATTTAGAGTAGTTTCTGAGGTTTTCTTTCTAGCGGCAACAGACTTACTCCAGAGGTAAGCAAGTCGCACCAATCGCTGGTCTGGTTCATCCCGATCTAAAACCAGCATCAACTTATTGCCATGGAATTCCTGCCACTCGGGCTGGTTATCTAAGCCATCGGAATCGGCAACGAAGATGGCACAGTCAGCTTGCCGATGCTCCATCGCTGCATTCAGTTCTGCGGAGACAGCTGGAACAGACAGGAACCCCTTCTCTGATTTGTAAGGCTTCTTCTGGGTCTTAGCCTCCCAAATGACTTTGAAGTCGGCACCGCTGGAGCTGTAAGCCTCTGAGAAAGTAACGAGGGTGTCTCCTACCTGGGCAGATCCACCCCCATCGGAGCCCACAAATTCGGCGAGATCGCCGTGGCGGATGCTTTCACTCTTGACCAAAGCGTCGACGTCAAGTTCAAAGGTTGTGCCTTTGGCTGCAGTTCTGGCCTCCACTGCCTTTGCACCTTTCTTGGCTTGCAGCTGCTCGATGACCTTTTCCAAATCCTTCTTAATTGAAGCAAATGGGCTCCCCTCCGATTCGGGGCTCAGTTCATCAACTAACTCTCGCAGAATCTTCTCTTTGAAGACGGAGATAAGCGATAAGTTATTGCTCTCATCAAGTTGGTCGTTGAAAGTTTTCTGCATATCTTTCACAACTGAGCCCTTAGTTTTTTCAAGTTCCTCTCGGACCTTTTTTAGAGCTGACTCAATCTCTCGGACCTCCGCTTGACTCGAAACTGTCGCTAAGGTGTTGAGCCCAAACTCGAGCGCTTCATTTAGGAAAGTAGCCTGATCATCTTTGGGGATTGATGAAAGGTACTTCACCAAAACTGGGTTTGCGAACTCGAAATCGGTAATGCGAATAATCGAGCCGTCTATTTCATACTTCAACATTGTTTCTCTTTCTAGTTGGACTAATTTTCATTTTGTTGGGATATCCAAACTGTGTTTAACTCATCATTAGTTGGTAGTCGGTGAATTGGATATGCCCGAAAGCACGCAGCTGCAGCTGGTTGCCTGCTTTGGTCTCTTTTGAGCTCATCTGGCAAACAAAACCCAACTAGCTCATCTCCCCAGTCATAGTCCGAATTTTCTTCTAGCTCAAATTCGGTGTTAGTTATCTGCGACTGCCACACAAAACCAAGCGGTTCAGCGGAGAAGTCTTGGCTTGCCTTTTCAATCTTGGAAATCTCTTCTTGATTCATTAGGTGCTCTAGATGCCAGGCATAGGCGTAGCCAATGAAGGGAAAGAGCGGCTCTGCTGGACTAAGTAGGTGCTCGACGAAAGCTGGAAGCTCAAGCGTTTGGAAAGTGGCTATGTCCGAGACTTGCACGGTGTAAAGGGGCTCCGAGCACAGCGCTGCGAACTGTGGCTCTAAAAGTACATTTATCATTCCGACTTCAGATTGGAACAGCATTTATGGCACCATCCCGCTGTCGGGGTTTAGATAGAGAACCTTGGCTCCCGTAAATCGCATTTTCATGCTCAGTGCTTGCGGCAATGAGATCACGGCTAGGTTGCCGCCTCGACTGACCACGTGCTTCGCGAAGGGCGCCAGTCCACCGTCACCACTCGCCAAGTAAATCGTGTTAAATGTCTGCTCAAACTTGTTTTCCATCAGATCTTTAGCAATCAGGATGTCGGCTCCATCGTGCCCTTCTTTGCAGTGGACTCTGGCGTTTGGCCAACCAAATGATGCCGCCGCCAAATTGGTTCGGGAGCTGACCCTGACAAAGAACTGATCTGTTGCACCTGGCTTGACTAAAGACAAGTAGGCCGCACGGGCGTGAGCAACCTGTTCCACGCTTGGGTTTGATGCTCCACAGATGTTTTCAATGTCAATCAGGTGGATACACCGATTTGATTTTTGAACCGGCTTGCTCTTTGTTTTCATGCTGACACCTCCTAGTGGTCGTAAAGCGTAAATTGTGGGCTGGACATTTATTCCGGAATCACTCCTGCTCGCTTTAGTCGGGCGACTAAAACAGTGAAATCTGAGGGTGACTCCAGCTTTTGTTGAAGCTCCGCTTCTTCTACTTGTTCAGAGAGGATTCTTGGTGCAATTTCTTTTACTCCAATGGCTCTGGCAAGCGAGTAAAGGTTGGCAAAACGAAATTCCTCGACTGAAATAACTGACTGCTTGCCCACCTTGATTGGCTCTGCGTTTCCGGGCAGCTCCTGAGTAGCCAAGTGCGCCTGGACGTGTGCTCTAGCTATTTCGAACCGGCGATCTTGCCGCATACTTCTAATGTCCAGATCACCGGCGCCCGTTCGGTCGATCGAAAGTTCCGAACTAGCAATTCTGACGGAGCGAAGTCCTCCGGCTTTTTGGGAAGCTTGAGCAAGCTCATAGATCGGACCATAAAGCCTTTCGAGCGTCTGCTCCGCCAACAGAGCTAACTCACTCAAACCACTTGCGTAATCGGAAAAACGCTCCGAGGTTACCAATCTCGCAACGACTGGAAGTTGAAAGCTAAGTAGGGGAAGCAAATAAGCCTGGTAGGGAGACTGCGACTCAGGACCCCGTATAAATCCAGTAACCAGGACTTCCGCCTCAATAGCCTTTTTGCTCGCCTTGAATTCAGCACTGATAACAAATTGTCCCTGACCAAATGGAGAATCGTTTGGGCCCAGATAATCGAGAAAATCAAGGCGCAACTTACCTGCCAGGTTTTGCAGTCTTCGATCCATTGCTTGTGCTCCTTCTATTTCTATGAGAAAGTATACGTCTAGAGATAAGGGTCTTGACAAGACGTCTACGCCACAATAATAATCTAACACAAGTTATTTCGAAATGGAGCAAAATGCAAAAGAAATCAGCGGTCGTGTCCCCCCTGTTGGAACCAGCTTTGGCCGAAGGTCTGGAAGCCATTACCGAGCTGCTTCACAAGCAGCTGCTGTCTCACCAGACTGTGACCCTGTTGTTTGAGGACCCAGCGGCAAAGCCTGCTGCGAAGGAAATGCCATCGCTTCTAATCTCCAGGCTCCCTGGCGAGGATTGGGTCTTGGAATTACCGCTTCCTCCCATTACTTCAAAGCAAGATCTGGGCTCCAAGGTCAGATTCTTCGTATTCAACGACTGGTATGGGCCGGGAGAGGAAATTGCTGGGTCCTTTAGTTGTGGGCCCAAGAAGCTACTGCACGAACCGGACGTCAGAACCCTCACTGGTGCAGTGCTGTCAGCGGTCGAAGATCTGCTGCTGGTAGCGGAGCAGCTGGAGGTCAGTCGCATTCTAATTGCAGACAAACAAGGTGAAGTTTCGGATTCAATGTCCAGAACACTTGCACGGTTCCTTGCAGCTAATGACAGCAGCGTGGGGATGCTGCCAGCCAACAGCGATTTCTTTGAAGTGCTATCAGATGCAAAAGGTCCTCAAGGCAAAGATTCAAAGGACCTATCTCGCCAGCATTTCAAGTTAAAAGCCCAACTAGATCACAGAAAAATTATGTTTTTTGCCACTACCTGCTACATGGGCTTGCCACGCAATCTCTTTGCACTGGACTACAGCGACGAACACCTAACTGTCTCGACTTGGAATGGTCAGGACTTTGTTATCTGCAATGAGCAGCACATTGTTCAAGCGATTTGCAACCAGGGAACTTTGCCGCAGCCTGGTGGACCAACTGAATTAGCGCCTATTTTTGTCTCCGACCTTTGGCCCGAAGCACTAGTGAAACTTGGATTGCAAGTAATTGAGTCGGAGGAAAGCGATGACTGATTCAGATGCCACGCTGAGATTTGGTGATTTCAACTGTTTCTCCCTAGCCGAGGCAATGGCAAAACGAGTGATGACGTCGCAGCTTCTAACGCCTGTGACCTGCCTAGTTGGCATTGCTAGCAACGTAAAACAGTGGCCGGAAAATCGTTCGTTCATTTCAGTTACCAAAGTCGCCAAGGAAACTTTTTTGCTCCAACTTTCTCACTTCAATGAGGTCTTGGTAGTTGAGGTTACCGATCGACACCAGATACCAATGGCGCTGGGTTGGTTAGAGCCACAGCTGTACGGCGGAATCAATGTTCCCAGCTGGCACAAACTGGTGGCCAAGCCGAGTCAAACAGAGTTGGCGCAAGCCATAGTCTCTGCCTTTGATGACCTAATGGTCACCTACAGCCACCACGAAGCCAATTCTCAAAATTTCTATTTGCTACTCAGCAACTCAGAGTTGTCAGCTGAAGAACAGGCTCTGATTGAAGCCCAGAAGGAATTTGTTCACCAATTGGATTCAGATAGCAAAGGAGGTCTGGGAAGGGTCAAGAAAATCTTCACCGACCCTAAGCGAAAGGACTATCTAGGCATCTCTGGGGATGATTGGGATGACGAAATTGGCTACCTGCCAAGATTCGCAGTTCTGACAAATCACCGCGGATTTCCACTAGTGCTTTACAAAGTTGAAGTGCCGCTGTTTGGAGAGCCGGAAAACCTAAAAATTTGGAACGGTAAGCAGTTCGTCAACGACGGAGAGTTGGCAACTGCTCTTTGCTCAGGCGAAGTAGTCCAGCGACCAGAATTCCAACTCGTTAGCTCACATTTGGTAGAGAAGTTTTGGCCAGGCGCCCTCAAGGGCGAATTTAGATAGGAGAAAGAACATGACAATAATCAAGCATCGTCAGGTTTTACCCAGTTGGCTAGCAGATCAAATGCTCGACAGCTCAAAAATTGATAGGGACCTGCTTATCTTCCAGCTGGTGGAACTTGGCTGGACCCAAACGGCCATTGGCGAGGCGATATCCATAAGCCGCGAAGGAGTGAGACAGATACATAAAAAGATGCTGGCAGTAATTGGCAGCTCTGCCTCTGAGTCGCACGCTCACCTACCCCAGCCACCGGTGAGACCAGCTAAGCCAAAGAAAACTTATGTGGTTCCGTCAGACTCCACACTGGATCGGCTAAGAATGCTGATGCCGATTGCACAAAAGGTGAGAGGTAAGAGCAGACGGTACCGCAAAGAGGCAGAGGAATTCACTGCCTTGCTAAACCACGCCCACAAAATTGAAGGCGTAAGCATTGCACGACTTTCGAAGCTACTTGGTGTCACGCACGGAGCGATTCGCTTCCGACTTTGCCGCTACGGCTACCTAAAGCCTGTGTCTGGCAAGTCAATGGTCTACAACCCAGTCAGGTTAGAAAACCGCTTTGGTTAGGAATTGGTCTGTGCACCAACGAACACCTGTATTTTCGGGTTTTCTTCAAACTTTCCAGAAGAGCATTGAATGGTTCATGGCTCGATAGTCAAAGTGTGCTTTGTCAAACTAAGGTGTCCGGCTTTGGTTGTATTCTCGAATGGTGCACACAGAAGAAGCCTTCGTCTCGTCCAATAAACAAGTAAAGCTGGGCAACACACGTACTACTGGTAAAGAGCAGTACTACACCCCAAGATTTCTTGCGGCGGAAATTCTAGAACGTTCATGCCTCAAAATTTCCGACTACAAGAAAAGGACCTTTCTTGAACCAGCGGGCGGCACGGGAGCATTTGTGGACGCCGCCGTGGATCTCGGATTCAAGGCGGTCGTTTCATTTGACATCGAGCCCAAACATCCTGCGGTCACTCTTGGTGATTTCCTAACGGAAAATTTGAAATTGTCTGGAGCGGTTTGTGTCACAAATCCACCTTTTGGCAGAAACAATGCTTTATCCGTTCCATTTTTCAATCAGGCTGCTAAATATTCAGATTTGATTGCTTTTGTAGTTCCAAGGTCTTGGAGAAAATGGACTGTCCTGAACCGCCTGGATAAGTCTTTCTTTCTAGTCGATGACTGGGACTTGAGCATTGACTACGTTGACGAAAATGGTGAGGAAACTCACGGCGTGGGTAACCTTCGCACGTGCGTTCAGGTATGGTCTAGGGATCCAGTACGGAGACGGCTCCCAGTTAGGATTCCTGATCACAACATAATTCAAAAAGTGCCGCCAAAAGATGCTGATGTCGCTTTTACTCTTTTTGGCTATGGATGTGGAACGGTAAAGGAGGTCTTTCCGAGAGTGTTAAATTCCACACAGACTTATTTCAAACTAATCCACCCACGAGCTTTAGAAGCGCTGCGTGCGGTGGACTTTAGTAGGTTTTACAATCACACTGCTTACACGGAAGCACTCGGCATGCAAGAAATTAACTTTCTCCTCAATGAGTACCTTGGCCTAGAAAGCATGAAGTACTCAACAGATCCGTCAGACGAGAACTACCTTGGACTTAATCAGGCCGAGCAGGTGGGATCTGGAAACCATTCTTGGATCTTCTGAATCCAAAAATTCCAATAAATCGCCTTTGGGCACAATGAAGTATCGGAATGGAATAGAAGATTTATAACTAGCAGAGTTTGTAAAAACGTAATAGTCATTCTTGTCGTAGCCGGTCTTTTTGCAAATTTCTAGAGCCGCGTCATAATTTCCCTCTTCTAATAAAGTCTTTATTTTGGGTCCTTGATTGTTTGCTCCGAAAGTGCTGGAAGCACTAAATCTAAAGAGGTCCTCCGAGTCTGGGAAGAGTTGGGGGTCTTCATAAGCCTTTTGCTCATAGTTTTTACCCGACCCGTCTCTGTGGTCTGAGCCTTTAGTCTTTGTGAGGCCAGTAAAGTGTCGGACTAGGCTCTCGAAGATTACGTAATTGGCGCGACCATTCGAAAGAGCTTCAGGAAACACAAGCTCACGGTCGTCTGCTAGAACCAGGGCAAGTCTCTTGATGTTTATTTCGTACATGACGTAAATTTCGCGATTCATGACTCCCTTAATACATTCTTCAGTGAATAGATAGCTTAAGACTAACTAGCAGAAATTCCCTAGGTTCTGTTGTCAGGGGATTACCGCCTCTGCCTGCCAGGCATCGAAGTATCTGTCTATTGCTCTTGTCATCATTTGCCTGTAGCTGGTTGCAAGTAAATCTGCTGCCCAGAGAAGTGGCTCTGCTGTTTTGTAGGCCTGCTCTAAATCAATTCCGCTTGCCTTTAGTTCGTGTTCAACTTCCTTGAAAGTTCTCGCATCTTCTTCGGTTGGGTAACCAGAAAGTCTTTGTTCAAAGATTATCTGTTTGGTTTGGGGATAGTGCTGGATGATGTGGCGAGAGAGCGCTTTGATTAGCTTTTCTCTCGCCTTTTCACCGCTTC
>JBMLPC010000003.1:0-22328 GCA_049242305.1 Aquiluna sp.
TGATTCAGCTGCTTCGATGACAAAATGCTCTCCCCTGCCAAATGCACTGGAGGCACCAAATTCGGCAATAACCCCACCATTTACAAAACTTGGATCCGCACCCAACCGCGATAGCCCAGTAATAATCATGCCGGTGGTAGTTGTCTTCCCATGCGCACCCGCAACGGCAATCAGATTGCCTTTGGAAGCCAGGTGGGCTAGCAGTGCCGAGCGATGCAGAACAGGTATGCCCAATGATTTTGCCTTTAGGTACTCTGGGTTATTGGGCCAAAGAGCACTGGTTACGACAACGGTGTCAGCATCCTTTAGGTTTTCTTCCTTGTGACCAATTGTTATTTCTGCACCAAGTGCTCGCAAAGATGCAATGTTTGAAGATTCTCTTACGTCGCTTCCACTGACTTTGTGCCCCATGCCAATAATGAGTCTGGCAATTCCAGACATTCCGCTTCCGCCAATGCCAACAAAATGCACCTTGCCCAAGCGTTCTGGGATTGGTTGGCTGTAATCGGGCTTTATCACCGCTTAAGTATTCACCGCATTCAACAACATTGCCTTAAGCTGCGCGGTTGCGTCCAAAATAGCCACCGAGCCAGCAGCGCGAGACATCTCCTCAAGAGTTGAGCGATGGCTCATCAAGGGAATTAGTCGCTCCCTTATTACATCAGCCGTCAGGCTGGCATCCTCAATCAGCAGCCCCCCACCAGCCTTAATCACTTGCTCAACGTTAAATCGCTGTTCTCCATTACCAACCGGATACGGAACATAGAGAGCGGGCAAAGAACAGGCCGTGAATTCACTAACCGTGGAAGCACCGGCTCGAGATATCGCGAAATCACTTGCGGCAATCGCTGCATCCATAGCATCGCAGTAAATGATGCGCTTGTATCCAGGCTCTGAAAGTTCACTCAAACCCGCAACAGGACCGACGATGTGGAGAACCTGAATTCCTGCAGCCCTTAGATCCGCTCGAGCGTCCTCGATGGCTTGATTGATGCTTCGGGCTCCCTGAGAGCCGCCAGTAACCAGCAGAGTGGGAAGGCTTGGGTCCAGACCTAGTTCAACCCTCGCTTGTTGTTGGTTGATTGACTTACCGGCCTGAAATTCTTTCCGAAGCGGCATGCCGACTAATTTGGCATTCGGAAGATCTGTATTGGGAAAACAGATCGCAACATTCTTGGTCAACTTCGCACCCAGTTTATTTGCAAAGCCAGCACGGGCATTCGCTTCATGTATCACCAGTGGGACTCGAGCAAAGAAAGCTGCGAGGTAAGCAGGTGCCGATGCATAGCCGCCAAAACCCGCCACCGCATCAATCTCTCTTGAACGGATTATGTTGATTACCTGTCTCGTGGCAATCAGAAGTCGAAACGGGAAAGCGAAGGCGGCCAAAGAGATTTTCCGAGGAAGCGGCAATCGAGCAACCGTCAGCAGCTCGAAACCGCGCTGAGGAACCAGGCGACTTTCCAGGCCCTCTTTTGTGCCAAGGGCAATCGCTTCATGACCGGAGTCTCGAAGACTCTCTGCTAGCGCCAGCAGAGGATTGACATGGCCGCCAGTTCCTCCACCGGCCAATAAAAACTTCACTTAGCGCAACTTTCGAGCAGGTCCATTGATTCTGTCTCGCTCCACCGCCAGAACAATTCCGATTCCTGCAAGCGTCGCAATCGTAGAAGATCCACCAGCCGAAATCAGCGGCAACGGAACTCCCAAGACCGGAAATAGTCCAAGCACAACTCCGATGTTGATAAACGCCTGCATGGAAATCCAAACCATTACACCGGCTACTAGGTTGCGTGAAAAGGCATTCGTTTGCTGTTTAGCAATTGAAAACAGAACCATAGCCAGAGCAAAGTAGAGACCAATAACGCCAATAGCGCCTAACAGACCGAGTTCTTCGCCGATGATTGCGAAGATGAAGTCATTTTCAACTTCTGGAATCCAACTCCATTTAAGTTTTGATCGACCAAGTCCGGTTCCCCAGAAACCACCAGCTGCAAGCGCCCAGGTGCCCTTTTCGAACTGCCACATCACGCCCATGGGATCCGCACCGTCGGGATTCAACCAGGCTTCGAATCGAATTCTTCTGGACGCCGAGGACATAATTGCCGCAACTGCTCCAGCCACTATTAGTGCTGATAGTCCAAGCCAGCGACTAAGCGGCATCCCGGCGAACAGAAACATCGCCATTAAAGTCACTCCAATAACAACACCGGTACCCAAGTCTCGTCCGATTAACGCAACCAAGCCGACTGCAACAGCTGATACCCCAAGTACCATTCTCCAGATTTGCTTGTCGGTCTCTGGATCTTGATTTAGTTGAGCCAATTGGAGTGCTAGGGCAACAATCAAAGCAATTTTTAGAAACTCAGCTGGCTGAATTGTGGTAATTCCAATATCAAGCCAGTTTCGGTTTCCATTGATTTCAACTCCAAAGAATGCTGTCACCAACTGCAGCACCAGCATTCCAAGCAATACCGGCGGAGCCATGCGGCGGAAAAAATCAAGCTTTAGATTAGATAGAAAAACCAGGCCAGCGAAGCCAACCAAGACGTATAGACCCTGCCTTAAAAAGGTGAATGCAGCGTTATCGGTCTCTTTGTAGCTATCAACAGCTGATGCACTCGCGACCATGATTAGCCCGACCACAACAATCAAAACAGTTAGTCCCAGTAATAAAACCGCCTGCTTAGATTGAGCCTTGAACTTAGGCTTCATTGCATCGCGAATGGTCATTTCAGAGCACCAACCGCGTTTATAAATTGATTACCTCGGTCTGCATAATCATTGAATTGATCCATTGATGCAGCAGCGGGAGCAAGTAAAACAACATCACCTGGCTTTGCCAGTTCGGCGGCCTGCTGAACTGCTTTCTCCATAACTGAATCTCCTGTAATGACCCTAATCGGCAGCTCGGGAAGAAGTTCGGAGAAAAGCCGCTGAAGCTCTGAGCTGTCGCTACCCAGCAGAACTGCTCCCCGCAAGCGACCAGCGTGCTCGACCATTAGCTCTCTCGGTGAGGTTCCTTTCAGCAGTCCCCCAACAATCCAAACCACTGAGTCATAGCTGCGCAGCGAGCTGTCGGCCGCGTGGGGATTGGTTGCCTTGGAATCATTGACAAAGCGCACTCCAGAAACCTCAGCCACTAACTGGTTGCGATGCGGCGACAATCTAAAGCTGTTCAGTGCCTTCTTAATTGCGGCCGGTGAAACTTCTACTGCCCGGGCCAGCGCAGCTGATGCTGCAACGTTGGCCATTAAGTGGGGTGAAGGAATTGCAATTTGAGCAATGTCTTCGAGTGTCGCAAGCTCCAAGGCTTCCTCGGCGCGATTTTCTAGAAATGCACGATCAACTAGAACTTCTTCAACATAACCCACTGCAGATTTTTGGGGTGAGAACAGCGAGAATGCTATGCCGCGGCAACCTTCTTCAACATCTGCTAATTGAGCCGCTTCAAAAGTCTTTTTATCCTGCTCGTTGAAGACAATTGCGATTTGGGTACCGTTATAAATCTTGACCTTGGCATTGAAGTAATTGGTGGCGCCGTCATGCCAGTCATAATGATCTTCGGCAATATTGAGAAAAGCTGAAGCGACTGGGTGAATTTCATTGGTGTAGTGAAGTTGAAAACTTGAAAGTTCAACGACTAGATAATCGAATCCCTCCGGGTCGCGGATTGCGTCCAGAATAGGAACTCCGATATTTCCGCAGGCGATTGTTCTATAGCCTTCCGCGGAAATCATGGCCGCGGTGAGCTCACAAACGGTGGTCTTGCCATTTGTGCCAGTAACCGCAACCCACTTTGCTATCTTCTGCGTTTTGTCCCTGAGGTGCCATGCCAGATCGATGTCCGTAATTAAAGGTTTACCCAGTTCGCCGAGTCTGACAACTAAGGGGTGCCTGGGGTCAAAACCAGGTGAGACAACCGCAAAATCAAATTCACCGACTCTAGCCAGCACATCTGGGCTCTCATCGGCAATGAACTTTGATCCAATCACCTCAAGCAACTCAACTAACTTTGGGTCGGCATCTCGCCCAACCACTGTTGTCTTGACTGCAAGTTCAACCAATGTATCTGCAACGCTGAAGCCGCTTTTCCCTAACCCCAAAACCAAAGCAGAAAGGTTTGACCAATCGGCATGCCAAGAGTTAGGCAGACTCATAATCCGTAAATCCACTCGACATAGAACAAACCAACTCCGGCCGCAACACACAGTGCTGCAATAATCCAGAACCTAACGACAATTGTTATCTCGGCCCATCCCTTTAGTTCAAAATGATGGTGCAAAGGAGACATCAAGAATATTCGCTTGCCGGTGCCGGTTCGCCACTTTGTAAATTTGAAATAGCCACGCTGCAGCACAACCGATCCTGTGACGATTACGAATATTCCACCAATCAAAATCAGGAGTAACTCGGTTCTGCTGAGAATTGCAAGCGCCGCCAGCGCGCCGCCCAGAGCTTGTGAACCGGTATCACCCATGATGAGCTGAGCCGGCGAAGTGTTCCACCACAGAAACCCAAGACAAGCGCCGACGATGGCTGCTGCGACAGTTGCGAGGTCGAGCGGATCGCGCACCTCATAACAGGCTGAGAGGTTTTCAACTGCAGTTCGACAGGACTGATTGAACTGCCAAAAACCGATGACGACGTAAGCCCCAATGGCCAATACGGCTGACCCCGACGCCAATCCGTCTAATCCATCTGCAATGTTCACTCCATTAGAAGAGCTGGCTACGAGAAGGAAAATCCAGGCGATGAATAGGCCAATGCCAATTGTGCTCCCCCAAAAGAACAAGTCGATTGGTAGGTCTCGGAACAGTGAGATGTGGGTGGAGGCGGGAGTAAGGCCGCTTGAGTCCGGAAACTGAAGTGCCAAGATCGCAAAAGTAACGGCAACAGCTCCCTGACCAATAATTTTGGCCCAGCCACCTAACCCAAGGCTGCGCTGATTTCTGACCTTCATGAAGTCGTCTACGAAACCCACCGCACCAAGACCAAACATCATGAACAAAACCAGCAGGGCGGATGGACTTGGAATTTCTTCGTTAACAATTTTTGCAACAAAATACGCAACGGCGGTAGATCCCAAGATCACCACACCGCCCATTGTCGGTGTTCCCCGCTTTATCTGATGTGACTGAGGGCCATCGTCTCTGATGAACTGGCCCCAGTTCAAGCGTTTAGCTATACGGATAAAAATGGGGGTAGCAAAAAGTGCCAAAAACAAAGAAATTCCACCGGCGGCTAATAACGCTCTCACTTAACACCCGCCAAGTCATCTCCCAGGAACCTCAACCCCGCGATATTACTTGCCTTCACCAGGACAATATCTCCAGGCCGTAGCCTGTCGTGAATTATTTCATAGGCATTGCTGATGCTTTCTATGAACTCACTCTCGCCGTCCCAGCTACCCTCTTGGCTAGCTGCCATGTGAATCAGCTTGGCTTCTTGTCCCACCACAAATAATTTGTCGATGTTCAGGCGAACCACTAACCGGCCCATCGAGTCATGCTCTTCATTCGAATACTCTCCGAGCTCGGCCATATGTCCCAGAATTGCCACTGTTCGATGACCTTCTTGACCTAATACAGCTAAGGTCTGCAATGCAGCTCGCATGGAGTCTGTTGAGGCGTTATAAGCATCGTTGATTACCCAGTAGCCAGCGGGTGATTTCAATAGCTGCATGCGCCAGCGCTCCGCCAGCTCCATCTGCGAAATTGCTCCTATTGAGTGCTCAATCGGAACACCTAACTCAGCTGCTACTGCAGTTGCCGCCAGCATGTTCATCGCCTGATGTTCGCCAAGGATGCGTAATGTGACTGCATACTCTTTACCCTCGTGTTCAAATCTAACTTCCGTGCCATTGAGCGAGAGATTCGTGCTCAAAAGTCGGAAGTCGGCATCTTTAGCGAAACCAAAGCCGACTCTCTTTTCTTTGAATGGGAAATTGCGAACTCTAGGGTCGTCATAGTTCAAAATCGCAGCGTGCTGAATGTGAGGCATCATTTCGGCTTTGATTTTCTCCGTGACATCAATGCCGCCAAATTCACCGGCGTGCGCCATTCCAACTTTGAGCTGTACTCCAATGTCGGGCTTGGTCCAACGAGCTAACTGGTCGATGCTGCCAAGACCAGCTGCCCCCATCTCCAAAATGAGAAACTTGGTCTCTTGGGTAATTCGCAAAACAGTAAGGGGTAGCCCAACTTCATTATTGAAGGATGCAATTGGCGCAACGGTTTGCCCCTGGCCTGCTAGAACCTTTTCGAGCATGTTTTTGGTTGAAGTTTTTCCGTTTGAACCGGTGATCCCCACTACTCGCAGCTGGCCGCCTGCTCGCACTCGATTGAGCACAAACTCGGCCAATTTACTCAGCGCCTCGACTGTGTCTTCAACAAGAATCTGGTCGATGGAGACCTGCTCGGCTGGCTTTGAGACAATTGCCAAGGTTCCCCCTTGAGCGAGAGCATCAGCCAGGTAGTCATGGCCATCCTCTTTCTCACCCAGCTTGGCAAAGAAGATCCCACCGCTAGTAATCTCTCGGGAGTCAGTTTGAACTGCGCCGGAGACCAATCGATTTTGGTCACCACGGATTACCTTGCCCGCAACTGCTTCTGCAACTTCAGCGATAGAAAGACTAAGCATTTTCTACCGCCGCTCTAGCCGTGGCGATGGCGTCAAATTCGACTTTCTTTCCAGCAATCTCTCGATACTTCAGTTGGCCGGGGCCGCACCACAAAACAGCCGCACCGTCTGCCATTGAGATTGCCTTGGCGATCGCCTTAGCCGGATCTGCTTCCTCGAAAACCTCGCAGTCTAATTCACGGGCCGCTGCAAGGAGGGTGTTGCGAATTGCACTGGGCTCTTCATCGCGAGGATGTTGATCGGTGATCACTACTTTTTCGGCCCCAGCACAAGCCAGCGCCATTTCGCTGCGTTTGCCCTGATCGCGATTACCGGATGCACCAAGCACGACCACCAGTCTGCCGTGTCTTGCCAACACTTCCTTGACCGCTGCTTCTACCCCGGCAGGAGTATGGGCATAGTCGACATACACAGCCGGTTCTTTATCACTGACTCTTTGCAGTCGACCAGGAATTTGTTGATCTATCAATCTGGCAGCTGCTTCTAAGTCAGATGGAGAAAGTCCATATTCCAAGAGCATCACTGCCGCCAAACCGAAGTTCTTTGACATTAATTGACCCTGAGTAAAGCCAATTTCTGCACTGGCTTTACCGGAAATAGTTATTTCGGTGCCAGTAAAACTGAGCTGGTAATCAAGTCCAGGACCAATTCCTACTTTAGGAATCTCAATTGATTGGTATAGCTTCCGGCCATACTCGTCTTCCACGTTAATCACAGCGTGATTGGCGAACTCAGAGGTAAACAGCTTGGACTTTGCTGCCAAATAGTTCTCCATGCTGCCAAAGTCGTCCAGGTGATCTCTGGAAAGGTTTGTGAAACCAGCAATTTCAAATTTCAAGCCATCCACACGATTTCGCACCAGTGCCTGAGCAGACACTTCAAGGGCCGCATGCATCTGCCCATGTCCGCGCATCTTGCTCAGCAGTTGATGCAGTCTCGGAGCTTCTGGAGTGGTTAGTTCGCTAGTGGTTTGCTCGGTGCCAACAATTTGCGCAGCACTCGAAATCAGACCAGTGGATTTGCCTGCTGCCGATAGCATCCGTTGCAAGTAGAAAACAGTGGAGGTCTTTCCATTTGTTCCAGTAACACCAAATAAACCGGTAGCGGGAGTGTGAAGAATCTCTTTTGCGACAAGACCAGCAATTTTGCGCGGCTGAGGATGAATCAAGGCAGGTATGGGGTAACTTCCAGTGCGATCTGTCAGTAGCGCCGCTGCACCTGCAGAAATTGCCTCGGGAAGAAAATCTAAACCGTGATTTTTCGCACCGGGGACTGCAACAAACAAACTGCCTGCCTCGCAAAATGTAGAAGAGATTGCGATAGAGCTCGGTTCAATTGAGGAATCGCCAACCAAATTGCAGTCAAACTTGCTGGCCAATGAGCCGAGGTTACTCACCGGTCTTTCCATATCTGTTAGATGGAATGTCATCCCGCGGCTCGGATGTCGATGGCGGAACGCGGTAATGCTTAAGGGCTTGCTGCATGATTGCCTTGAATGGTCCGGTTGCCTTAACGGAGTTAGTCTCTCCAACCGGCTTATAGATGGTGACACCAACTATGAATCGAGGGTCCTCCACCGGCGCAATTCCAAAGAATGAAATAGCGAATCTTTCTCCGTAACCTGCGCCCTCACGGATTTCCGCTGTTCCAGTTTTACCGGCAACTCGGTAGCCAGGGATCCCAGCCAGTCGACCAACACCTCCGTATTGAACAACCTTTTCCATCAGTTGCAGGTTCATATTGGCTGACTCTTTAGAAATAACGCGAGTACTGTTTCGCTCTGGCGAATAAACCACTTCCCCTTCGCTATTTGCGCAGCTGTCTACCAGGCTGGGACTCAGACGCACTCCCTCGTTGGCAATGGCCTGGTAGGCAAATGCCATTTGCAGTGGAGTCACGGCAACACCTTGCCCAAACAAATGGGTGTAGCGATCTGAGTATTGCCACTCATCATATGGTCTGAGAATTCCAGAGCTCTCACCCTCAAAGTTCAGATCGGTAGTCTTTCCAAATCCAAATTTTTGCAAGTAATTGAATCGGGTTTTTTCATCAATCTTCATACCGAACGAATAGATTCCGGTGTTTGAGCTATAGCGAAGTACGCCAGCCAAAGTTAGCTGATAAGTTTCGTGACTAAAGCTGTCCTTGATGTACTCACCATATTTGAGCTTTAGGCGATCGGGGGCATTCACAGTTTCGTAAATGGTGGCTGACTTACTGTCGAGCACCATTGCAGTTGAGATGGCCTTCATCACAGAGCCTGGTTCAAAAGCGAACTGCATAATTCGACTGCCACGATCGGCAGCGTCAGAAGCTCCAGGATCATTTGGATCAACCGTTGGTGCCTCAGCTGCTGCAAGAATTCGACCAGTCTTGGCTTCAATAACAATTGCACTCGCCCACTGAGCATCCAGGTCAGCAACGGACTTCGCTAAAACCTGCTGGGCAAAGAATTGTAAGTTGGCATCGATGCTGAGATTGAGTGAACCGCCATCCTGGGTCGGTTGCGTTACAACGTTCGAAGTTGGGATACGCACGCCTTCAGCTGAGCGCTCATAGGTCTCTTGCCCATCGACTCCAGCTAAACAGCTGTTGTATTGGCGCTCTAAGCCAGCAAGTGGTGTTCCGTCGGAGCTAACAAAACCAAGTACGTTACCGGCAACTGCCCCATTTGGATATAGTCGATACGCAAATCGATCCCAATAAATCCAGGGTATGTCAAGCTCTCGAATTTGGTTGTAGACAGTTGCGTCAACCTTTTTGGCCAGATTGGAATAAGCCGAGTCGCCAGCAATCTTTGCCAGGACCTCATCCGTGCTCAATCCCAGCACTCGTGCCAACTCTTGAGCTGCAGTTTCAACCGAAATCTCTGACCTGTTGCCATCCTCGTAACGAATTACTGGACCAACATTTTTTGGAGCTGCATTGATGTCATATCTGAAAACTGTCCGGGCTAGGACTTCCCCATTGGCATCCAGAATGCTGCCTCGCAAGGCAGTTAGGGTGCGAGTTTCTTTCCGACTCTCCAGCGATTCAGATCGGATCTCATCAGCGCGAACAATTTGAAAATCAACCAAACGAATACTTAGGGCAGCTACCAGCAAGACGAGCAGAATCGCGAAGAGGGAAAGGCGACGAGTCACGCTTGCGTGATTGCCCATGTTGCCCTACCTGGTTGGTGATGCTGGTATTTGACCTGCCACCAAAGTTACTTCAGAGCCTTTAGTGGCCTGGGCTGCCACACTGGTCTCAGTGTCAGCCGTTGCGGCCGAGGCGGCTGTGAATTCACTGACGGTCAGCAAGGCCGAATTGGCCACCAGGTTTGCGCTAGCCGCACCAGACTGGGCCTGAGCGGGCTTTGGAGCTCCGTAGATCTTGTCATTGACGATGTCGATTAGAACGGAGCTGGGGTTCGCAACCATGCCTAATTGATTGGCAGCATCAGCGAGGTTTTGCGGGGATGCTAGTGAGTCAACTTGCTCTTGGATGATCTGCACCTCGGTGGCAAGCTGGCGCTTATCGCTGGCTAGCTTGCTGAGGTAGTAGGCATCTTGGGTAAGCGCCATGTTCAGTCCCAATTGAATTAGCTGCACCAGGACGATTCCCATCACCAGCAGCAGTCCGGTAAACAATCCAGGTCTTAGTCGCTTAGCTTCATTCGCACTTAGCATCATCATTCTCATTAGGCTGCCTCCAGCTTTTCCGCCGCGCGCAGACGAGCCGAGGCTGCGCGAGGGTTTTGACTTAGTTCGATTTCGCTCGCTCTTTCAACACCTTTGGTGATGACGCGTAGTCGAGGTCCTGATCCAGGAAGTTCAACGGGCAAGTCAATTGGAGTGGTTGAAGTCGCGGCGCTTTGGAAAGCTTGCTTTACGATGGCGTCCTCTAGTGAGTGATAGCTCATGACAACGATTCGGCCACCCACCGCAAGTGCAGCGATGGCCTGCGGAATAGCGGAGCTCAAAATTGATAGCTCATCATTTACTGCGATTCGCAAGGCCTGGTAGACACGCTTGGCCGGGTGACCGGTTTGCTTGCCCGGTGCTTTCGGAACGACTGATTCAACTATCCGATTCAATTCGGAAGAAGTTTGGATCGGAGCTACTGAGCGCAGACGGACAATGGCTCGAGCAATTTGGTTAGCGAATCTCTCTTCACCATAAACGCGGAAAATTCTTGAAAGCTCTTCCTCGGAAGCAGTCTCGAGCAGTTCCGCCGCGCTTAGCCCGTGTGACTGGTCCATCCGCATGTCGAGCGGAGCATCTTGCGCATAGGCGAATCCACGCTCGGCGGAATCAAGCTGCATCGATGAGACGCCAAGGTCGAATAGCACGCCCTGCACGCTGTGAATGCCAAGCTCTGCCAAGACGCTTTCGATCTGGTCGTAAGTGGAAACAACACCGCGTACGGGTGCGCCTAACTAACTTAGTCTTTCGGGGGCAAACACACCCGCGACCGGGTCGCGATCGAAGCCGATAACGGTTAGGTCGGGGTGGGTAGTAAGTAAAGCTTCGGTGTGGCCACCCAATCCCAAGGTTGCATCAATCACGATTGAGTTGTCTTGAATGCCAGGTCTGAGCAGTTCGAGGCAGCGGTGAAGCATCACTGGTTCGTGCAGGTTAGCGATTTGGTTCATACGCTTCCGATATCCATCCCTGCATCCAGATCCTTGTCCGAGCCATGAGCTTGGTTTTCACAGTGTCCGACTTAGGGGAAGAAAGCCGGTTCGGCCAAGGACTTGAAAGCAGGGTCAGAACAGACCCGGAATCACCTCCTCAGCTTGAGTGGCGAATTTTTCTTCATTGGCAGCTAGGTACTTCTGCCAGCTAGTTGCATCCCAAATCTCCGCGCGCGCTCCAACGCCGATAATCGTTAGTTCTTTGTTTAGGCCCGCATACTCACGAAGAATCTGCGGCAACAAAACTCGTCCCTGCTTGTCTGGGATCTCATCGGTCGCACCAGAGAGGAAGACTCGCAAATACTTGCGAGCCTCCTCTGAGGTGACTGGAGCTTGCCGGATTTTTTCATGGACACCAGCAAATTCACGCTTTGAAAAGACATAGAGGCAGCGCTCTTGGCCGCGGGTAATAACAACGCCTTCGGCCAGGTCATCGCGAAATTTAGCGGGAAGAATCAGGCGACCTTTGTCGTCCAATCGGGGGCTGTGTGTGCCAAGCAGCATTGCGGCCCTCCCCTTCCCTAATTCCCTCCACTTTACTCCACTTTGCCCCACTTTGCTACATATGTCGCAATATTTTGGTCACATTTTGATATAGAAAAAACCCCCGATTTCTCGGGGGTTTTCGGCTAAAAACTAGGGGTTATTCGCCATTAAAGCGCTGATTCCAGCGGTCCTCAAAGAAGCTGCCGGATTTGCGTTGGGTTGGCTGCGGCAGGGCTGGTAGTTGGAAATTAGCGCTGGCGATGACCAGCCCCATCACCATTACAACGAATGCCACCACTCCAAACAGGGCGAATTGGATCATTACAGCAAAAATCAGCAGTCCCAGGCCAATCAGCATGGTTAGGACTCCAGCGACCAGCTTGCCAGCGCTGCGGTTAGTCGACCCCAGTTGACTGGCCTTGCCGGCGAGGGCCGCATCCTCTTTCAGAAGGTTGCGCTCCATCTCCTCAAGCAGTCGTTGCTCGTGCTCAGATAGTGCCATTTGTCCTCCTCCCTCTGATTGTAAACAAATTTGGGTCGCTAGGCTATCCCGTATGCCTCAAGATTTCCTGCTAAAACTCGTCCAGCAGAGGCTAGATGGCTTTTGTGAAGAAAAGCGTTCCCAATTAGCCGAAATTTCCCCCGATTTGGTGCCAATCATTGACTACACCCAGGCCATGCTGGCCGGTGGCAAGCGGTTTAGGGCTCTATTCTGCTTCTGGAGCTGGGCAGGTTACCAGGGTGCAGAAATTAGCGAGCAGGACCTAAGCCTGGACTCCCCCATTGTCGGAGTCGCAGCGGCTTTGGAGATGTTCCACGCCGCCGCTCTCGTTCACGATGATCTGCTGGATCAATCAGACACTAGACGTGGTCAGCCAGCAATTCACAAACGATTTGAAGCCCTACATCTTCAGCATGGCTATTCCGGCTCAGCAATCAGGTTTGGGGTCGCTGGATCGGTGCTAACAGGTGATCTCCTGCTGGCCTGGAGTTCTGAACTTTTTGGTTCGGCTCTTAGGGATGTCAACCCAGACAGCGAGGCCAATTGTCGCAAGCAGTTTTCTCAGATGCGGTTTGAGGTAATGGCTGGGCAGTATCTGGATGTGTTGGAAGAAAATGCTGCACCTACCCGTAATCCATCCGAAGCGGTGGCAATCGCTAACCGCGTGATGCTATACAAAACCGCAAAATACTCCTTGGAGGCTCCGTTACTAATAGGTGCAGCCCTAAGCGGTGTGGGTGAAGATACTCTTTCAGCCCTTAGCCAATTCGGAATACCACTAGGGCTGGCATTCCAGTTGCGTGATGATGTCCTTGGCGTGTTTGGAGATCCGTCAGTCACTGGAAAGCCAGCGGGTGATGACTTGCGTGAAGGTAAGCGGACCGTATTGGTTGGACTGACTTTGGAAAGTGTCCCAGCGAGTGTTTCAAAAATATTTAATGAGCTTCTAATGGCTGGTGAAATAGAAGAAGAGCAATTGGACTTTATGCGAAGGACCATTACTGATTCAGGATCTCTAGCAAAAACTGAGCGGCTAATTGAGGAGCATTCAAATCGCGCGATCGAAGCGCTAGCTAACTTGGAGGTAACAGGGCAAGCTCGAAAGATGCTCAGTTACCTAACTGAAAAAGTTATCAACCGACAGGCTTAGCCCAGCGCCTGCGCTGCTCGGCGCACTGGAGCTTTGTGACCTTTCAAGAGCGCAGACATTGGAGTTTCTCCCAGTGAATCATTTTCTTGATAAAGCCACTCAATCGCTTCAGTCTCAGTTAGACCCAGATCGAGTAGTTGCAGCATTGTTCCGCGAATGCTGCTGAGAGGTTCATTAGCAACAATAATTTCAGCTGGAATCATTAGTTGCTTGTCGATTTTGACCGCAAACAAGATGTGCTCTTCAAGGTAACGCTTTACCTTGGAGGGACTCACCGAAAGCTGCTCGGCTGCTTGCTCAAGGGTGACCCAAGACTTAACCCGGTCAGTTATCACCTGTTCTCCTGGTTGTTTTTACTAGTTGCTCTGCTACTAAGAATGCTAGCTCCAAAGACTGCATGTGGTTCAGACGAGGATCGCAAACCGATTCATACCTTTGCTCGAGGGTGCTCTCATCAATCTGCTCAGAACCGCCCAGGCACTCGGCAACATCATCACCAGTTAGCTCTACGTGCAGTCCGCCCGGGTGGGTTCCAGTAGCGCGGTGAACTTCGAAGAAGCCCGTAACCTCGTCCATCACGTCATCAAAACGTCTCGACTTGTAGCCATTCTTGGTAGTGATGCCGTTTCCATGCATTGGGTCAGTAATCCACAGCGGCTGCGCACCAGCATCCCTGACAGCCTCGACCAGTGGCGGCAAAGCTTCACGAATCTTGCCAGCACCCATACGGCTAATTAAAGTCAGACGACCAGGCTCCCGATTTGGATCAACTTTGTCGATCAGAGCAAGCACTTGGTCTTTGGTGGTGGTCGGACCGAGTTTGATACCGATTGGGTTGCGCACTCTAGAGAAAAAGTCAACGTGAGCGCCATCCAGCTGTCTGGTTCGCTCACCAATCCAAATGAAGTGCCCGCTAGTTACATATGGCGTTAGCGTTCTGGAATCAATTCGAGTTAGTGGTCTTTCATAGTCAAACAAAAGTCCCTCGTGAGAGACGAAGAATTCGGTTGCTCTAAGCTCGGCAGAATCCACTCCGCAGGCTTCCATGAACCTCATGGCTCGATCAATATCACCGGCAATCGATTCATACTTCTTGTTTGCAGGATTGTCGGTAAAGCCTTTGTTCCAAGCGTGAACTTCGCGAAGGTCAGCAAAACCGCCGGTTGTAAAGGCTCGAATCAGATTCAGGGTGCTAGCCGAGGTGTGATAGGCCTGCATCAGTCGCTTTGGATCGTGCTGACGAGAGTCTTCGGTGAACTCATATCCGTTTACTGCATCACCACGATAGGCCAGCAGAGTTACATCGTCCCGAGTCTCGGTGTCGCTTGATCGAGGCTTGGCAAATTGTCCTGCCATGCGACCCATCTTGATGACAGGAAGCGAAGATCCGTACATCAAAACCACTGCCATTTGCAGAACCGTCTTGATGCGATTTCGAATCCGATCAGCAGTTGCGTCTACAAAGGTCTCCGCACAATCGCCACCCTGCAGCAAGAAAGCATTTCCTTCCGCTGCCTGAGCTAATCGGTTGCGAAGAGTGTCCACCTCACCTGCGAAGACCAGTGGAGGAAGTTTGCCGAGTTCAGCTCTTACCTTTTCAAGCTCCACAGGATCTGGCCAGGTGGGCTGTTGCTTGGCCTCCAAATTGCGGAAGTTATCTAAACCAAAGTCTTGCACCATTACCTCTTAGTCCTCTTGCCTTGCCATGCGGTTTCTGATTGTTGATGCATAGACATCTTCATATCTTTGCCCAGAAAGTTCTTTTATGCGATAAATAATTTGATCGGTCACAGCTCGAAGAACTACTCGCTCACCTTCCATGCCGGCAAAGCGAGAGAAATCCAGTTCCTGTCCAAACTTCACACCAACTCTGTGGATCTTTGGGTATTTTGCACCGAGCGGTTGGACTCTGTCAGTATCAATCATGGCTACCGGCACAACCGGCACTTGAGCCTCAAGGATCATTCGCGCGATGCCAGTTCTTCCGCGGTAAAGCTTGCCGTCAGGAGACCTTGTGCCCTCCGGATAGATTCCAAGCAGTAACTGCCGCTCGAGCACTCCAAGACCTGTGTTGAGCGAGTCTTCGGATGCCTTTCCACCGCTTCTATCAATCGGAAGCTGTCCGGTTGATTTAAAGAACCAACGAATTAGGGCACCTTTGACACCTTTACCGGTGAAGTAATCGTTCTTAGCAAGAAAAGTGACAGGTCGTTTTACTTTCAGCGGAAGAAAAATCGAATCAACAAAGGAAAGGTGATTGGAAGCTAAAACAGCTCCACCTTTTCTTGGAACATTGTCTGCTCCGCGGACCCATGGCCGGAACAGTAGGTTGAGGATTGGCCCCAGCACGATGTTCTTCAGAATTAGATAGGTCATGGTTCTCCAGGCTTTAGAGTTTACCCGCTGTTTCGCGAGCTAATTCCGCCGCTCCAATTACCCCAGCCTGATTGGAAAACTGTGCTCGAACCACTTGGGCTTGCGGTCTGAAACCGTTCGCCGGCAGTTGCTTGGCTAATTCTCTGCGAAGGGGTTGCAGCAGTGCCTCCCCCAGCTCCGACAATCCACCACCAATAACAAATACCTCGGGATCTAAAACCGCGACCATGCTCCCCATCGCACATGCAAGATGCTCGCAAGCCAGCTCAACCAGTCTCAGTGCACCGGGATCACTCTCCAAAACCGCTTGATAAGCCTGGTGACCCGATAATTCACCTGCTTGCTCACGAAGCTGCCGAAGTCTCGCTCCCAGCGGGTCGGTGGAGTCGGCTAGTTCATTTGCACTTCGAAGCAGTGCGGTACCAGACGCATACTGTTCTACGCAGCCAAGTCGGCCGCAACCACAAAGCAGACCATCTCGCACCACCGTGATATGACCTAGCTCGCCGGCAATTCCAAAACCGCCGCGCATTAGCTTGCCGCCGTCCACAACCGCTCCACCAACTCCGGTTCCCAAAGTCAGCATTGCCATCGAGTTGAACTCTCGCGCTGCCCCAAACCTAAACTCCGCCCAGCCAGCGGCATTGGCATCATTTGCAACCACCACGCTGCGACCTATTCGCTCACTAATTTTTTGTTGCAGGGGTTCATTTCGCCAATTCAGATTTGGTGCATAGAGAACGTTCGAACCATCCAGGTCTATGAACCCAGCCGCGGCAACACCTATTGAGGTAACTTCACCGACCTCGCGAATTACAGTTTGAATAAGGTTGGCAACGGCCGTCACCATTTCTTCAGGGTTTTGAGCAGGTGATGGAACTCTGTGCTCGGCAATGATTTCGCCACTTTCGCTGACGGCTCCGGCCAGGATCTTTGTCCCACCAATGTCGACCCCAAGGCTTAGCAATTAAAGGCGCCCTTTCCGAATTGGCTGGAAAAGGAAAATATTAGGCCCTGAGGCTCAAATGGCGAAAAATAGCGTAAACAATGCCGCCAAAATGCCCACAGGTGGGGTTTTACCAATAAAGTTTTAGACACCTCAAAGGGAGGAAACAATGGAGTTTTACGATGTGCCACTGCGGGTGGAATCTAACCCCCGCGAAAATGTAACGAATATTCTGCTTGAGCGAGTAAACAAGAATCCAAATCATGCGCTATTCAGCCGCAAGAACCCAGATGGCAGCTGGCGCAATGCAACTTCGGGAGAATTTCTCGCTGAAGTCAGAAGTCTGGCCAAAGGCCTGATTGCAGCGGGAATTAAGCCTGGCGATGCGGTTGCCTTGATGTCTCGAACTCGCTACGAGTGGACGATGATTGATTTTGCCGTCTGGTTCGCTGGTGGTGTGGTAGTTCCAATTTATGAAACATCCTCGCCAGAGCAAATCCAGTGGATTCTTTCAGACTCTGACTCGGTGGCAGTCTTCATTGAAAATGATGACCACCTTCAGCGCGTAGAAAAGGTGAGGGCTAACTGTCCAAAACTAAGCAAGGTCTGGCGTATTGATTCCAAAGACTTCTCAGACCTGCACCAGGCGGGCGAAAAGGTGTCAGATGCTGATTTGGAGACAGCAAGATCAGGAGCTGAGGCAAAAGACCTCGCCACCATTGTTTACACTTCCGGAACCACCGGCAACCCAAAAGGCTGCGAACTAACCCACAAGAGCTTTGTTGACCACTGCCGAAACGCAGCGGCCGAAATCCCCGAAATTGCAAACGAATTTCAACATTCCCTGATTTTTGTCCCGCTTGCACACATTCTTGGAAGGTATGTAGCTGTCATCTGCATTTACGCGGGAATTCGAGTTGGACACCTGCCTGATACCAAGTTGGTGGCAGCGGAGCTTCCAATTTTCCAACCCACATTCCTGCTTGCAGTTCCTCGCGTGTTTGAGAAGGTCTATAACAACGCAGAGCTCAAGGCTGAAGCTGGAGGCAAAGGAAAGATTTTCCGCGCCGCAGCGCAAGCCGCAATTGATTACTCTCGCGGACTGGATGATCCCAAGGGTCCATCAATGGCCGTGAAGCTAAAGCACAAAGTATTTGACAAGTTGGTTTACGGAAAACTTCGTGCTGCTATGGGAGGACAGGTCAAGTACGCAATCTCAGGCGGTGCGCCGCTTGGAGAAAGACTTGGCCACTTCTTCCGCGGTATTGGTCTCGTAGTTCTAGAAGGCTATGGACTGACCGAGACTGCAGCGGCAGCTGTCATTGGAAGAGTCAGTTGGCAAAAGATTGGCAAGGTAGGTAGGGCACTTCCAGGCACTGGAATCAAGATTGCACCGGATGGCGAAATCTGGCTACGAGGAATCAACATCATGCGAGGCTACTGGCGCAATGAGGCTGCGACCAGAGAGGCATTCGTTGAGGACTGGTTTAGAAGTGGTGACATTGGTGAGCTGGATGAGGATGGCTTCCTAACAATCACCGGTCGCAAGAAGGAGATCCTGGTTACCGCTGGTGGTAAGAACGTGGCCCCAGCCCCAATTGAGGATCCACTACGTGCTCACCCGCTAATTGGTCAGGTGGTTGTAATCGGTGATGCCAAACCATTCATCGGTGCATTGATCTCGCTAGATCCAGAAATGGTGCCTGTTTGGTGTTCACAAAATGGAATCACAGAGACCCTCACCTTGGCGGAAGCCACCAAACATCCAACCATAAGGGCTGAAATTCAAAAGGCAGTGGATGAAGTAAACGCTAAATTCTCAAACGCTGAGCAAATCAAGAAGTTTGAAATCCTAGACGTTGAACTCACTGAAGCCTCGGGTCACCTAACCCCATCGCTCAAGATCAAGCGTTCGCAGGTTCTGAAAGACTTTTCAACTTACGTCGACAGAATCTACGCTAACGCCTAAACCAAGGCTGTTCCCTGAGTGAGCGAAGCGCAAGCTTTCGCTCCTCAGGGTTTAGCTTTTCTATGTAGACAATTCCCTTGAGGTGATCACACTCGTGCTGGAAGACCTGCGCGAGTAGGCCCTCCCCCGTAATCTCGACTTGAGAGCCATCTAGCTGCGAACCGCGAATCTTGGCAATCTGATATCGCGGAGTCTTGTGCCAAAGCCCAGGTAGAGACAGACAGCCTTCCTCTAGCTCGACTAGCTCGCCAGCCAACTCAACTATTTCAGGGTTGATTAGATAGCCTGCCTTGCCATCAACAAAGTATGAAAAGACAGCCAGGCCCACACCAATTTGATTTGCTGCAACACCAGCTCGTCCGGGCTGGCTTGTGGTGTCAATCAAATCTTGTACTAGCTCGCCAACCTTGCCAGGTTCAGAAACGCGATCACACTGGGTTTTTAGAATCGGATCTCCGAAGAGCCTGATTTCTCTGACGCTCAAGCCACCAAACCATCAACAACGAGAGCAGCTAAGTCGCGAGCTGCCTGCTTGGTTGCGGGGTGAAGCTTGTCAAATTGAACCGCAGCACCGGCGGCCAGCATGGGGTCATAAGGCACTCTTACGACTGCTCTAACACGTGTCTTAAAGTGATTCTCAATCTCATCGAGTTTCACAAGTTGGGTGCCGTAGGTAGCAGTGTTCAGAGCCACCACCGAGTTTTTTACAAGATCACCAAAGCCGTTGGATTCAAGCCAAGTCAAGGTCTCGCTCGCCAGCTTTGCCTCGTCAATGCTTCCTCCGGAAACAACCACTAGACCGTTGGCGCGAAGCAAAATTGCTCGCATCACACTGTGGACAATACCGGTTCCGCAGTCGGTCAAACAGACGCTGTAGTAGCGAGATGCTATGTCTGCAACAACGTTGTAATCGCCTTCATTGAAAGCCTCTGAAAGCATTGGATCAGTGTCAGATGCCAATACGTCTAGCCGCGTGCGATCACGCGAAACAAAATCACTAAATACGGTGAAGCTATTGATTCCACCGGCTCGGCGAACCACGTCTCGAACGGTTCGATCGCTCTTTTGCTCAACCCGCTCTGCCAGGGTTCCGCGGTCAGGATTGGCATCGATTGCAAGGACACGATCCTCGCGCACTAGGGACATTGCCATACCAATCAAAGTTGTGATTGTGGTCTTGCCCACGCCACCTTTTCTTGTCAGTACCGGCACAAACTTAGTTTCACCTTTTAGGTCAGCCATGATTCGCGCATCGAGGGCCCTGCGAGCTCTGACCTTCTTGTTGTCACCGGGGTTTAGCTTGCCAAAGGTAAGTCTGTAGACCAAACGTCGCCAAAAAGTTTCAGGCAGGACTAGTGGACGAGCTTCATCCTTCAAAAGACGATCAACAGTGAGCATGCTGGCTGGTTCAGCCTCTTCAAAGATGTTAGGGCTGACTGGCACGGCTTCAGTTTGGGAAACCAGCTGATTGAGTTCAGTTGGTTGTGGATCTAGCTCAAGATCCGCAAAGTTGGTCTTTTCCCCCGATGAGTAATCGTCCTGCGATTGCGACATGTTCCTCTATTCAATAACTGCTATCAAATCGCCACCCTCGACCGGAGTCGGACCAGCAATTCCCAGCCGTACAATCTTGCCACCAATTGGAGCCGCAATTGTCGCTTCCATCTTCATGGCCTCTATTGAGGCTATTGGCTGGCCAATCTCCACCTGGTCTCCAACAGCCACCTTTGGCGTTACGACCCCAGTAAAGGGAGCGGCAGCATGTCCGGGCTTTCCGGGGTCAGCCTTTTCAGCAGAAGCCTCTACGACTGTGATTTTTCGGTCTCGCACCGTGACCGGGCGAAGCTGACCATTCAGCTTTGTCATGACAGTTCGGAAACCCTTGCTATCTGGTTCACTAATAGCCTCAAGTCCGACCAGCAGCTGCAGACCTTTGCGAAGTTCTACTACATGTTCGTTTTCAAAATCCAAACCGTATAAATAGTCGACGGTGTCTACGCTGTCTAGGTTTCCGTAATTTGCTCTGACTTTTTCGAACTCTTTCTGCGGCGCAGGGAATAGCAATTCATTCAGTTTTGTCCTGCGGGCGGTGGAGTCTGATCCGCTCAAAATCTTCTTATCTTCATCACTTACTGGCTTAATGCTGATGTCTACCTTTCGACCCTTCAGCACTTTGCTTCTAAATGGCTCTGGCCAACCGCCAGGTAAATCTCCCAACTCACCAGCCATAAACCCGACCACTGAATCAGGGATGTCGTACTTATCCGGATTCTGCTCAAAGTCTTTTGGATCGGCACCTACCGCTACCAGGTGAAGCGCAAGGTCCCCCACAACCTTTGAACTAGGAGTCACCTTTGGTGGTCTGCCAAGAATTAAGTTGGCTGCTGCATACATCTCCTCGACCAATTCAAAGCGATCACCAAGACCCAGAGCGATTGCTTGCTGCCGAAGATTTGAAAGTTGGCCACCAGGAATTTCGTGCTCATAGACTCTGCCGGTCGGTCCGGGTAAGCCAGATTCGAATGGAGCGTAGACCCGCCTGACCGCTTCCCAATAAGGTTCTAGCTGACAAACGGCATCGAGATTCAATTCGGTGTCACGCTCGGTGTGTGCAAGTGCTGCCACCAGAGCCGACATCGAAGGTTGCGAGGTGGTTCCTGCCATTGGCGCACTGGCAACATCTACCGCATCTACTCCAGCATCAACGGCCGCCAACAGGGTTGCCAACTGGCCACCGGCTGTGTCATGAGTGTGCAAGTGCACAGGCAAATCAAAACGCTCCCGCAACGCGCTGACAAGTTTCTTGGCAGCGGTAGGCCTCAGCAGGCCGGCCATGTCCTTAATAGCGAGAATGTGTGCGCCAGCTTGAACCATTTTCTCTGCCAGCTTCAGGTAGTAATCAAGCGTGTAGAGCTTTTCATTTGGATCCAGCAGATCAGCTGTATAGCTAATTCCTACTTCGGCTATTGATGAAGTGTTTTCTCTGACTGCCTTGATGGCTGGAGTCATTTGGTTGACATCGTTTAGGGCATCAAAAATACGGAAAATATCAATGCCAGTTGCAGCTGCTTCGCTGACAAATGCATCGGTAACCTCGGTCGGGTATGGCGTGTAGCCAACTGTGTTGCGACCCCTTAGCAGCATCTGAATTGCGATGTTCGGAAGTTCTTGCCTGATTGACGCAAGTCGATCCCAGGGATCCTCTCCCAGGAATCTCAGGGCAACATCGTAGGTTGCCCCACCCCAGGCTTCTATTGACAGCAGCTGAGGAGTTAGGCGTGAGACGTGCGGGACAACGGCTACCAAATCCTTGCTTCGGATTCTGGTTGCCAGTAGCGATTGATGTGCATCCCGGAAAGTAGTGTCCGTAACCAAGACGCGTTTTTGCTCTCGCAGCCAAGCCGCAAACTTCTCAGGGCCAAGCTCGGTCAGTAATTGCTTAGTCCCTTCCGGAACAGGCTTGGTGAAATCAACGGTTGGCAGCTTCAGTTCAGGATTCGGCTTGTCACCGCGTTCACCATAGGGACGGTTAACAGTTACCTCCGCTAACCACTGCAAAACCTTGGTGCCGCGGTCTTG
>JBMLPC010000004.1:0-28410 GCA_049242305.1 Aquiluna sp.
AGTAGCTCTTGAGCTGATGGCATCGCTGCTCCTTCTTCTGGAATCATCTTCGCACTTTTACTATTAGCTCATGCTCGAATCTGTCCATCCCGACTGGCAGCCGCTGTTTGCGGCTCAGCGCCAGCGGCTGGATGGCATATTCGAGCTTCTTGCGGGCGAGGAAATAGTTCCACGGTCCGACCTAGTCTTTCGGGCATTCAGTCGATCACCCAAGGATTACCGAGTCTTGCTATTGGGACAAGATCCCTACCCAAACCCGCAGCATGCAATGGGTCTGGCATTTGCGGTGCCAGCTGGCACTAAACCGCTGCCACCATCGCTTCACAACATCTATACCGAATTGCAGGCAGATTTAGGTGTCGAAAGTCAACCCGATTTGGCGCAGTGGCAAGACCGAGGAGTGCTGCTGCTTAATCGACATTTGACAACCAGGGCCAATGAGACCGCCGCCCACTTCAAATTTGGTTGGGACGCTTTTACCAAGGCAGCCGTTTCATTTTTATTAGAGGTAAGAGAAAACAAACTCGTCTCAATTCTGTGGGGCAGTAAAGCGCAGGAGCTATCGGAAGAGCTTTCCCAGGGCAAAGTTATTTCTTCCGTGCATCCCTCGCCCCTTTCTGCCTATCGGGGATTCTTTGGCTCCAAGCCCTTCTCTAAATCAAACCAACTGCTAACCCAAATGGGCGAACCGCCGATTGATTGGAGCTAGCGATGGTTGACTCCGAAACGCGCTGGCGGCTTGTAAGAAAACTGAGGTCAAAGACTTCAGCAGAGCAGTCACCAATTGCTATCAGACCAGCACTGCTGACTGACATGCCGCAGGTGCGAGACATCTACAACTTTTATGTTCAAAACACTGTAATTACCTTTGATGATAAGCCCCTCGATTTAAAGCACTGGCAGGAAAAGTTTGAGCACATTAGCAAACTAGCTTTGCCGTTCTTGGTTCTGCACAGGGGGAGCGAATTACTCGGTTTTGCTTTTGTGGCACCCTGGCGCCAAAAGACCGGCTATCTGAAAATCGTTGAGAATCAGATTTACCTAGCGGCGGCTGCCACTGGAAAAAAATTAGGAGCCAGACTCTTTGACGCTTTGCTGCAAGCCTGCAAAGAGGGTGGAGTTAAGGAAGTGATTGCCGTGATTGCTGATCGAGGGGCTCACGCATCAATCGCACTTCACAAAAAACACGGATTTGTTGAGCAGGGACATTTGGCAAATGTTGCCATGAGGTTTGGAAAACCAATCGGCAGCTATCTGCTTTCTCTGAAGCTTTAGTTGGCGACAATAACTTCTTTAACTTTGGAGCGAAGAACAACCAGCGCTTTATTAGTGAGTCCCTTGCTGGTTATTACGACGTCGGCCTGATCAAAATCAGCAAATGAAGAAAAGCCACGGACGCCCCACTTCGTTGAGTCGGCTAGCACTACAAATTTTGAGCTACGGCGTATTACCTCTCGGTTTGTCTCGGCTTCTACCAGGTTTGGTGAACTGAATCCAAACTCGCTGTCCATACCGTGGGTGCCCATAAAGACAAAGTCCAGATTAAATCTCGAAAAAACTTCGGTTGCGATATTTCCAACTAATGAATCTGTCGGTGTTCTAACTCCACCAGTCAAAACAATGGTTTGGTCTGCTCTGGATTTCTGAGCAAACAAATCTGAAATTGGAACAGAATTTGTGACGATAGTTAGAGCTGGAACGTCTCTGAGGAGTTTTGCTAGCGCATAGACGGATGAACCGCCCATCAGTGCCACTGCCATTCCAGGCCGGACCAGCTCGGCTGCCTTTGCTGCAATCGCCTCTTTTGCCCGCTGTTCCTTCATGGAATTCGCCGCAAAGGGCGGTTCCAGGGTTAGAGAAAGGGTGTTCGCGGTCACGCCACCGTGGACCTTGTCGACCAATCCTTGAGCCGCCAATTGCTCGACATCGCGTCGGATGGTTACTTCTGAAACCCCCAGTGAGTCCGCCAGATCGGCTATTCGAAGGGCCCCGGAGGAACCGACTTCCTCCAAAATCTTGGCTTTTCGCTGTGCTGCCAGCATTTTTGGCCTCCCTCCCTGCCAAAACATTATTGCCGATTTACGAATTTGAGCGTTTTCTTACTAACGGAATGATTACTTTTGTCGTTTTTAATTCGAAAAGTTTGGGAATATTGGCCCAGTTCGTTCAGATCCAATCATTCGGGTCTTCCAAGGCAGGATTTGGTTGGTCGAGCGGACAGGCTCTCCTTCGGGAGAGTGCAGACAATTGAATAGCAACTGAGTAGTCACTGGACGGGGCTTTACTCCGTCCAGTGACGGCTATCAGACTAGGAAGATGAAGGATTCAGTGATTCCCAACTCGGCAGTAATTTCGCAAGCCGGTGTCAGTCTGGTGCTGGATTTTTCTGATGGCACCCCACACGTTCTGCACTGGGGATCTGAACTTCAGGATTCGGTTGATTCCCTCAGAGCCGCTGCCATTGAACCCACTGCGCACGCAGAGCTTGATGCTCATCAGTTTCACGGGGTCTGGCGAGAAAACGCCCGCGGCAACACTTCACGCCCTGCTCTAATTGGCCACCGCCAGGGAAAAGATTTCTCCCAAAAATTTCAATTGGTAAAAGTCGATCTCACCAAGACTCAAATTGTTGCAACAAGTCAAGACCTTGCTGCGGGACTGGAGGTAACAATCGAATTTGAGTTTGTTGGCTCTGGGGTTTTAGAAATTCGTCAGTCGGTAAAGAACCTTGGCGAATCTAGTTTTGATCTGCAGGCGCTCGAGGTTATTCTTCCGCTGCCAGATCGTGCACATGAGTCAATGGACTTTACTGGTCGATGGGTCAAGGAGCGCCAGCCACAGCGTCGAGAAATTCAATCTGGTTACTGGGTGAGGGAAGTTCGCGAGGGAAGAACTTCGCACGACTACACAATCTTGCAGCTTGCTATGACCAAGTCAGCAAACTATCAACTTGGCGATGTGTGGGGATTAGGTCTTGGTTTTTCCGGCAATTCCCGTCACAGCATCGAGCAGGCGCAATCAGGCAGAAAGTTCATTAGCGCTGGCGAGCTCCTTTTGCCAGGAGAAGTTATTTTGCAGCCGGGCGAAGCGCATCGAGCGCCAAGTGTTTACGCAATTTATTCAAACGCCGGTATCGACGGCATAACCGACCGCAGTTATCAGTGGCTGCGCAGTAGAAAGAATCACCCAACATCTCCTAGGCCGTTGACACTTAATGTTTGGGAAGCGGTCTACTTTGACCACAATCTAGAAAAACTCTCACAGCTGGCCGATGTGGCGCAGGAAATTGGCGTCGAGAGGTTTGTTCTGGATGATGGCTGGTTTGGTTCTCGCCGTAATGACACCTCTGGACTAGGGGACTGGAGCGTCTCACCGGAGGTTTGGCCGCAGGGACTTGGGCCGCTAATAAAAAAGGTAAAGAGCTGCGGAATGCAGTTTGGGCTTTGGTTTGAGGGGGAGATGGTGAACCCCGATAGTGAGCTCTATCGCAATCACCCTGATTGGATTTTGCAGGTTGGGAATCGCGTACCGCCAGAGGGTCGTCGCCAGCTGGTTTTAGACCTAACCAATCCCCAGGTTTACCAATACATTTTGGAGTCGGTTGACAAAGTTCTCAGTGAAAACGAAATTGACTACATCAAGTGGGATCACAATCGGTTCTTGTTGGAGCCGGCAAGCATGGGTGTTCCAGCGGTTCACAAACAAACCCTGGCAATCTATTCACTCTTTAGTGAACTGAAAAAGCGCCATCCAGGATTAGAAATTGAATCCTGCTCCTCGGGCGGCGGAAGAATCGATCTGGGAATGGCGCAAGTGGCCGATAGATTCTGGACATCTGACTGCAATGACGCACTCGAGCGACAGTACATTCAGCGCTACACCCAGATTGCGATTCCTCCTGAGCTTCTCGGCAGCCACATCGGGCCAACCCACTCGCACACAACCGGAAGAGTTCACTCGCTTTCTTTCCGGGCAATCACCGCTCTGTTTGGGCACGCTGGTCTCGAGTGGGACATAACTCAAACAAGTGATGCCGAAAAGAAGCAGCTAAAAGGATTCAGCGACTACTACAAGCAAAAGCGTTCACTTCTTCACACCGGCAGACTGGTGCGCTCTGAGATCGATGACAGCACCTTCGTTCAAGGGGTTGTTTCACAAGACAAAAAGGAAGCACTCTTTGCCTACGCCACCCTGGCCGCAGCTCAGGGATCTAGGCCTAATGCAATTGTTATACCTGGTCTTGCCAGCGATAAGAAGTATCAGGTGAGGGCGGTGTTCCCAATGGGCGAGCCAACCTTCATTCAAAGAACTCAGGTGGGATGGCTCGATGGTGTGACACTCACCGGCGAAGCGCTAGCAACTGCAGGCTTGAGAGCACCAATCATGAATCCAGAAAATGCAATGTTGATAGAAATAAAGGAGAGCTGATGCTCAATCTAGGAAAACTGCACTTCGGTGGCGACTACAACCCGGAGCAGTGGCCAAAAGATGTTTGGAAACAAGACATCGAATTGATGCAGAAGGCTGGGGTCAACCTGGTTTCACTGGGCATTTTCTCGTGGGCCAAGATTGAGCGAAAAGATGGCGAGTATCACTTTGACTGGCTGGATGAGGCAATCTCGCTTTTGCATGAGGGTGGTATTTCCGTTGACATGGCAACCGCTACCGCTTCACCGCCAGCCTGGCTCGTAAAGGCACATCCGGATATTCAGCCGGTGAATTTTGATGGGGTTCGCCTATCACACGGCGGACGGCAGCACTACTGCGCAGTTTCCAAGGTTTATCGCGAGAAAGCCTCAGCGCTGGTCGAACAGATTGCTGCAAGGTATGCATCTCACCCGGCAGTGGTGATGTGGCACATTAATAATGAATACGGCTGCCACGCTCCTTACTGCTATTGCGAAAACTCCAGGATTGCTTTTATTCAATGGCTTCAAAGCAAGTACTCAACAATTGAAGAACTTAACTCAGCCTGGGGAACCGATTTTTGGTCCCAGCGCTATTACAACTGGGACGAGTTGGTAGTTCCGAAGCGCACGCCTGATGGCACCCACCCTAACCCTGGCCAGCAGATGGACTTCAAGCGCTTCACCAATGAGGCGACTTTAGATCTTTACAAAATGGAGCGCGACATAATTCGTCGCTATGACCAGAAGAATCCAATTACTACCAACTTCATGTCCATGAAGTTCACCTATGCCATGGACTACTTCAAGTGGGCAAAAGAGGTCGATTTTGTTTCTACCGACCACTACCTTGCTCAGCACGATCTGCTCAACCACATTGATCTTGCGCAGCAGGCTGATGTGACCCGCGGGTTTGCGGATGGAAAACAGTGGTTACTGATGGAGCACAGCACCTCTGCGGTCAACTGGCAGCCACGCAACTATGCCAAGACACCTGGACAAGAATTTAGAAACAGCGCAAGCTTTGTGGCTCGTGGCTCACAGGGAGTGATGTATTTCCAGTGGAGACAATCGCAGGCTGGTAGCGAGAGATTCCACTCCGCACTAGTTCCGCACGCGGGCGAGGACACACGGGTTTATCGCGAGGTAAGCGAGTTGGGTGCATGGCTGAAGTCAAATCCAGATGTCGCCAATTACCCAACCGAGCAGGCAGAAGTTGCAATTGTCTATGACTATGAACAGTTCTGGGCACTGATGCAGGCAAATCTTCCGACTCAAGACATTAGCTATGCAGAGACTGTTGCAAAGTGGTACCGAGCTATGTGGGAGAACGGAACCAGGGTTGACTTTGTGCCAGCAGATGCCTCACTTGAGACGCTAAGTAAATATGAACTGGTTTTGATGCCACTGGTGCACATGCTCAGCGAAGCGGAAGAAAAGACTTTCCACGACTATGTTGCCGGGGGAGGAAACCTGCTTGTTTCCTACTTCACTAACGTCGCCGATCGCACGCTGCGAGTGAAATTGGGTGGATACGGCGGAAAGCTGGTGAAGGAGCTAGCCGGAGTTTATGTCGAAGAGTTCTATCCGCTACGCGAGGGTCAGGGATCACTGTCCAACGGTTACAAAGTGGAGCTTTGGAGCGAGTTGAGCAAAAACATCTCGGCTGAAGTGATAGCGAAGTTTGAAGATTGCGACGTCAATGGCTCACCAGCTCTAACCGTCAAATCTCATGGCGGCTCTAAGGTTTGGTATCAGGGAACCGAGCTGAAGCTGGGTAGCCAACGCAAATTCTTCAAGCAGATAACCAAGGAACTTGGGATTAAGTCTGAGGGTGGCGAGAGCTCCGAAGTGGTGCGTCGAGGACCATATGAGTTTGTGATTGACCACGAAAAAAATAAGGTGAAACTAACTAAGAACTAATTAGTTTCACCTTGTTTGTGCGGGTGAAGGGACTTGAACCCCCACGCCTCGCGGCGCCAGAACCTAAATCTGGTGCGTCTGCCAATTTCGCCACACCCGCTGGGACCTAGCTAGCTTAGTGGCTAGAGCGGGCTGTGGAAAACCTGCTGCAAGCCTGGACAACCTTTGCCAATCTGGGCGACGTGCAAATAGCCCCACTTATTGAACGATCTCGAGAGTTGGTCCGTCAGCGCGGACTTTCACCAAAACAGGCTGTCCAACTGGCAATTGATGAGTATTCCGAATCTTCGGACCAGGTCGTTCACGAACAGCAGCTGCTTGATCAGCTGGAGTTGGAACTGGTGGGATTCGGAGCACTTCAGCAGTATCTGGATAATCCGACCATTGAGGAAATCTGGATAAATAAGCCAAATGAAATTCACTTCTATGGAAGCTCAGGGAAGCAGATTGTTGAAGCAGATCTCTCTGAATCCAGTATTCAAAATCTGGTTCGTAGACTGCTTCGGCACTCGAGACGAAAATTGGACCGGCTCACGCCATATGTAGATGCGGATTTACCGGACGGCTCTCGATTGCACGTAGTCATTCCTGATATCACGCGGCAACACTGGGCAGTCAACATCAGGAAGTTTTCAAAGACTCGGCTATCACTGCAGGATTTGGCGGAACGGGAAACCCTAAACAGCGACCAGTATCTGTTGCTCTCGGATGCAGTGAGGACCGGGAAAAGCATATTGGTAAGTGGCGCAACCCAGGCTGGAAAGACAACCTTGCTTACGGCACTTTTGGGGGAGCTGGATCAATCGGAGCGAGTGGTTTCTTGCGAGGACACCTTTGAAATCTCGATCAACCATCCGGACTGGGTGGCCATGCAGACTAGACCAGCTAGTCCTGAGGGCGACTTTGAAATCAGCCTTCGTGAACTCGTAAAGCAGGCCCTGCGAATGAGACCCTCTCGTTTAGTTATAGGTGAGGTTAGAGGCGCCGAGGCACTTGATATGTTGGTAGCTCTTAACTCTGGAATACCTGGCCTTGGAACTATTCATGCTCGAAGCGCCGCTGGAGCAGTTGAGAAACTATTGACACTTCCACTACTGGCTGGTGAAAACATAACCGATCGCTTCTTACGCCTGACCATCTCCTCGGCAATTGATCTTGTGGTGCACTGCGAACGTGATGCTGCTGGTAATCGAACGGTTAGAGAAATTCTTGAGGTGACTGATGAAGATTTGGCGTGAGTTGGCTAGCGCAGCCGGCCTTGGCATGTTTGCTAATCAGCTACTGATGGTAATTCTTGCTGCATGTTCTTTGGTTGGATTCCTTGTGTATTTAGGAACCGGCATTGCCGGTCTAGCGCTTTCAATATCCTTGCTCTGCCTTGGCATAGGGCTTGAAGTCTTGCGAGCTTTTGGCACTTCCCGCACCAGAGCCTTAGAGCAGGTTTGGCCCTCGATCTTTGATTTGCTTAGATCGGGTGCTGAAGCGGGACTTAGTAGCTTTGAGCAGATTGAATACCTATCAAAGGAAGCCCCAATTGCAGTTAGGCGCTATTTTCAGCAGCTCTTTTTGGAGTTAGAGCGCGGGCAACCAATGCGCGACTCACTAGCGAAATTTCAACAACAAGTCGGTTCCCGCAGCGGCGACTTCCTTGCCCTTGTTCTATTGATTACATCCGAACTCGGCGGTCGAGGAGAGTCGGGTATTTGGGCCAGAGCCAGTGCTGATATTCGAACAGAACAGCAGCTACTGGGCCAAGTATTAGCAAAACAAGGCTGGGTTCTAGGAAGTGCAAAGCTGGCAGTACTGGCACCCTGGCTAATTGTTTTTGTTCTGCTTTCAGTGCCCAGCAACAAGGAAGCCTTTTCATCCGCAACCGGAACACTAATTTTGTTGCTTGGCCTTCTGCTCAGCGCGTTCGCGTATTTCTTAACTTCCATTCTGGGCAGACTTCCTATGCCTGAGCGAGTTTTTAATGTTGGCTAATCGCATCTTGAATTCCCATCAAGCGGCGCCGGTCGTGGGTGGTCGACTGGCTCAATTGTCGGCGCTAGTAAGAATCAAGGCCGTAAAACCCTCACTGAGCTTTGAATACCAAGCAACTGACTTTGTTCGGGCCTTTTCTTTGCTACTGAGAAATGGTGTGCCACCAGCCGTCGCGATTGCTTGGCTTTCACAACGCATGGAGCTAAAAATAGGAAGAATCCTCAGAGCATCCGCTAGCGATCTTGATCTGGGAGCGGACATTGAGGAGCTGTTGCGTGGTTGGCAAAATTTATCTTCACCGATATTTTCTGAGCTCTCACAGAAAATTCTTGTGTCAATTCAGCGTGGCACCCCGATTGCTCAGCAGCTTGACTCACTGGTTCAATCGGCTAGCAATCTAAGCGGGGCACTAATCCTGAAAAAAGCTGGCAGCAATGAAACAAAAATGCTGGTTCCGACAATCTTTTTGATTCTGCCAATAACGATGCTATTCACTGTCTACCCATCCTTGACTCTGCTGCAACTTGGACTATGAAAGGAAAGAAATGAAAAAACTACTCGGATCTGATAACGGAGATGTACCCGGTTGGGTGCTGATCACTTTGATGACCGCCGGATTAGTGGTACTTATTTGGGCCGTCGCGGGCCCTGCCCTACAAGGGGTGTTTGATGAAGCGCTCGATCGAGTCGTGTCTTTCTAACTCCAAGGGCAATGCAGTCTTAGGTGCTTTGGTAAACATCACCTACTCAACGCTTTTAACCTTGAGCGTCCTAAGTCTGTCAATGAGTGCTTACAACACCTTGCTGATCCGTGATGCGGCTATTGAGGCCGCAGCTAAAGCGGCGCTACCGGAGGCTCCATCTCAGTTGCCTTATCTAAGAAGAATGATTGACGATCGACTTCCAATGCTTGCCAGGTTTGAAGTTGAGCAATTACAGCGGCCAGGTCTAGTTGGGTCTCGCGTAGACAGTTTCCACCCAACGCTTGGGTTGGTTCAAATTTCAGCCACCACCACCGAGGTATTAGTTGCCAAAGAAGAACTTCCTCAGCGGTAGTGCGGGGTCTGCTCCATTGGAGCTGGCTAGCCTGGTCGCCGTTCTGCTAATACCCCTGGCGCCAATGCTGCTTTTCTACGACATGATTTTTGACGCGATTGCGGCTGAATCAATTGCTAGACATGCGCTTCGGGCGGCCATCCTAAAATCCTCCGAAGGTCAACTTGATCAGGCGATAGCCGACACCGTTGCCACCTTGGCTAGTAGCTGGCAGAAGGAAGCACTCTTTCAATTTGACTGCGGAAGGTGTGAAAAGGGTGATTTGATTCGGCTTGAAATTCAAGTCGACGATGCAATTGCCGTCCAGGTTGCTGGGCTGGAACCAAAATGAGTGAGCGCGGCTCGATTGCCATTTTGATAGCGACCTATTTATCAATTATTCTGCTCGCCGTCATTGGATTTGGCAGTGTTGGCATTGCCATGCTGGCAGGTCATCGCATCCAGGGCGTAACCGATTATGCAGTTTTGTATGGGCATGACAGAGCAGTTAGAGCGGGTAAACCCTCTGCTGGTCGGCTGAAGGTTGAAATTAGAAACTTTCTGGAATCGGCCGTCTCAGCAGAGCGACTACAGATTGTTTCGGCAGATAGTTGGGTGGCGGGGGAAAATAGCCACCTTAGATTGTGCGCAAGGCACCGCGATCCTTTTGGCCTTCGAGTCAGCTCAATGATTGTCTGTCGAGAAGCGGCTGCGAAAAGCTTTTTAGTTCTTTAAGCGGTCAGGTGCATAAACAGGAAGGTACTTCCAGAACAAATAAGCGCCCACGAAGTTCAAAAGTCCAGTAATTGCAAGTGCGCTAGAAAGTCCAATGATTGCTGTGAGCGAGGAGATCATCGCTGGAGCGACCGCAACCCCACCGGAGGTAAGAATTCTAAAGGCAGCTAAGAATTCACTTCTGGAACCACTTGGAGCCATATCCGCACCAAGAATCATGTTGATGCCAGCTGACATTGCATTTGCAAGTGCCGTAACTCCGGCCATTATCCAAAATGCGGTGACGTCAATCACCATGAATGAAAACAGATAGGTGAAACCAAGGGCGAGCAGAGTCGGAACAGATGCCCAAAACTTTCCATACTTGTCCATAACTATTCCGGAGAGATAGAACAGTGCGAAATCGATAAAGCCCGTAATTCCAAAAATAAACGAGGTCTCGGCAGGATCGAGCGATAACTGAATTGCTAACAGCGGCAGACCAACCATTCTGATTGTTCGGCCCGCATTAATAATTGATGATGCAACCCCCAGCGTTATTAGCTCCTTGGAGTGCTTCTTGGCAACCTGCCAAACATTTCCGCCAAGCCCGGAAGGGGTGGCGGAGAGTCTTTGTGCAGGAACGGAAAACACTGATATTCCAGCTAGCAGGCACATCAGCGCTACCGCCAAATACCCAGATTGGACGCCATAGAGCGAAATAAATGCAGCACCAATTACCGGGCCAATCGCCATTCCTCCCCGAAACATTCCACCCAGTAGCGACATTGACTTTGGGCGGTGTTGAGCCGGCACAAGCTCAGTGAGAACAGAGTGCCTTGCCAGCCCGAAGTAGGCGTGACCTGCGCCGAAGATGAGTGCGGCCAGTAGCAGCGCAGCGTATCCAAGATTTAGAAAAGCTAAAACTCCGGCTACGACTCCAAGTCCAGCCCCCAGCACCATTGTGTTTCGCTCACCTATTCGATTTGTCAATTTAGAAGCTGGAACTTCAAACAACAAGGTTCCAATCATTAAGACGGCCGCAACAACACCCGCCTCGGCCAGCGAAAGTCCGTAACCAACCGCGGTCACAGGCAAAATAGGCAGCAGTGCACCCTCTGCACCAGTTATTAGTAAAGAAGGTAAATAAATAGGAGCAGCCAAGCTGCGTTTTCTAAATTCACTCATTTAGTTTGACTCTCTCGCCCGAGTAGAGCACCTGCGACGATAAGTCCTGCTGACAGCAGTAGCAATGGCGAGAGGGCCGCACCAGTAACTACTACCAGCAGTGACGTTGACAAAAGCGGAGTCAAAAATGACAACAAACCAACTTGCTGTGGATTGCCGTGCTTGATCGCATAGTCCCAAAAATAAAAAGCAGCCCCAAGCGGTCCAATGCCAAGCATCAAAAGCAGCGGCCAGTCAGACATTTGAATGCTCACCGCGGGTTCGAACAAAAGGTGCGCAACAAGCGCCAGTGCTCCCGCCACAAAAGCAAATAATCCAACGGCCGCAGTTGGAAAAGCGTCAATGACCTTCGTCCCTAGGGAGTAGGTGGCCCAAACAATTGCCGCGATAAGTGTAAAAACATAACCAATTTTGAATCCACCATTGCCCGTTCCGCCCGACAACACCGCAATTGCTGCCCCTGCGAAACCAACTATCGCGGCGAAGATTATTCGTAGAGACAACTTGCTCGTTCTAATAAAAATTGGAGCCAGCAAAATAATCAGTAGGGGCCAAAGGTAATTCACTAAATTCGCCTGAACACTTGGAGCAGTCTGCAGGGCTAAAAACAAGGCGGCGTGATACCCAAACAGACCATAAACACCCAGCAGCAAAGTCGTCCAATTGACTCGCAACTGCCTGAGACCAAATTTGGCTAGCGGGAGGGCCAGCAAGGATCCAATCATCAGACCAATCCCGGTCTTTAAGAAGGGTGGGATTTGGGGAAGCAGGGTGGCCAGAGCGGCCAAACTAGACCATAGGACGACGGCCGCCAAGGCCGCTAGTCCAGATTTCATATCTGCAGGATATCGGCTCTAGGGCGGAACTTTTCGGGTTTTGGTCTCAAAATGTTACGCAAATGAGAGGCCAGATTAGTCGCTAGGGGACCTAGCGGAATAGGCTTGGGGCATCAGCAATCAGCCACGAGTTGAATGCTGGCTATATACAAGGAGAATAATGAAGAAATTCCGCTCTATCTCCCTCGTTGCAGCGACCGCTGCAGTTGCTGTCGGACTATCTGGCTGTGCATTGCCATACCAGTCCGAGATCATTGAGGGAACCTCAATCACCGTTGCCTGGAATGACATTTCTGACGAGTACAACTCGGCATCTGTCACCGGTAACAACGTAAAGAACGGTCTGACTGCTTACCTAACCAGTTCTGGTTTCAGCTACTACAACGGCGACCCAGCACTTGTTAAGAACGAGGCATTCGGTACCTACGCAAAGATCAGCGATGAGCCACTAACTGTCGAATACACCATCAATGATGGCGTTGTTTGGTCAGATGGTGTTGCTATCGACGCAGCCGACCTACTTCTTTCATGGGTAGCTGGCTTTGGTTACTTCAAGGAAGGCGATAACTACCTCTTCCAGCACGCTAACCCACGCGCTGACCTTGCAAGCAAGCTTCCAACAATTGATGGTCGCAAGCTGACTTTTGAATACGACATTCAGTATGTGGACTGGGAGCTTCAGTTCGGTCTAGGTGTTGCGGCACACGGTACCGTTCAGATGGCCTACCCAGATCTATCCGCTGCTGACGCAAAGGCTAAGTTCATCGAGGCTGTTACTAACGGTGACACCGAGTGGCTAAAGCCAGTTGCTGAGAAGTGGAACACTGGTTACCAGAACACCGGTACTCCAGATGCTCTTCAGTCACTATCCTCCGGTCCATACATCGTTGAGGAAGCAGTTGCTGACCAGTACGTAACTTTCGTATCCAACCCACTATTCGCATGGGGACCATCACCTAAGTACGAGCGCGTAACCATTCGCGAGATCGCTGACTCAACCGCTGCAGTACAGGCTGTTGAGAATGGTGAAGTTCAGATTGCTTCAGGTCAGCCAACCGCTGACGTTCTAGCACTTGTTTCAGCTCTAACCAATGCAAGCTACGCAACTGGTAACGAAGCTGCTTACGAGCACATCGACCTAACCTTCGACAACGGTGGTCCATTCGACCCTGCGTCTTACGGTGGCGATGCTGAGAAGGCACGCAAGGTCCGTCAGGCATTCTTGCTTTCGATTCCTCGCGAGCAGATTCTTGAGAACCTGATCAAGCCTTTGAACCCAAATGCTGAGCTACGTAACTCACACCTATTGATCCCTGGATCACCAAACTATGACCGCATGGTTGCCGACAACGGCTCCAGCGTCTACACCTCTGGTGATGCAGCTGCTCGTATTGAGCAGGCTAAGGCGCTACTAGCTGAGGCTGGGGTTACCACTCCAGTTGAGGTTGGCTTCTGGTACCCACTAGGCAACGTTCGTCGTGGCCAGGAGTACGAGCTAATCGCAGCGAATGCAGCTCTTGCTGGATTCAACGTGGTTGACGAGTCTGAGCCAGACTGGCTGTTCACTGGTGCTGACATCAACCCACACGATGCAGTTATCTTCGCGTGGGCATCAACCTCACTAGCAGTTACCGGATCTGACCAGTACCTAGGTACCGGCCAGCCTTCTAACTTCTCCGGTTACTCAAACGCAAATGTTGACAAGGCTCTGTCTGACCTCAACACTGCGCTTGACCCAGAGAAGCAGTTCGAGCTTCAGCTCGCTGCTGAGAAGGAAATCTGGAACGACGCATACTCAATTACCATCTTCCAGTTCCCTGGTCTCACCTGGTGGGACAAGGGCACAGAGGGCGTAAGCATGAACCCACTGGTTCCTTACTTCTTCTGGAACTTCTGGGATTGGGCACCTGTCGCGGGATAACCTAGACAGGTAGTGCAAAGGGGTCTCCGTCCTTTGGGCGGAGGCCCCTAAGCACAATTGAGAGGCAAAGATGCTTGGATTTGTGGTTCGTCGCCTGGCTGCGACTTTGGTGGTGCTTTTAGTTGCATCATTCATTGTTTATGTCTTGACGGCGATGTCTGGCGACCCACTTGCTGATCTTCGTGCAGCAGGAACCAGAGATGCACTGGTAAAACTTGCGTCACTTGAAGAGCGACTCAATCTTGATGTCCCACCGGCTCTTCGCTATTTCCTCTGGCTCGGGGGAGCAGCTGGATGTTTGATTGGCCGCTGTGATCTTGGAATTTCAATTGCGCAGGGTGAGCAACCGGTCTTGGATGCACTTTCCACCGCAATGGGCTCAACGTTGCAGCTCGTCACTTTAGCCACAATTCTTTCAATCATCGTTGGTATCACAATCGGTATGACGACTGCGCTTCGTCAGTACTCTGGTTATGACTACACAGTTACATTTTTTGCTTTTGTTTTCTATTCACTACCAATCTTCTGGGTGGCAGTTCTTCTAAAGGAGTTTGGTGCCATCCGGTTTAATCAGTTCTTGGATAATCCGGTTTTATCTCCGCTAACTACAATTCTCATTTCCCTGGGGCTGGGTGTCGTTATTGCCGGCATAGTCGGCGGAGGACTCAAAACCAGGACGCGTGTATTTGGAATCACCTTGCTGCTTAGCCTCGCTGTTTTGACACTGTCTTCATTGACTCAGTGGCTGAAGAGCCCATCGCTCGGAATTGTTGGAGTTGTCTTGTTGACCGCCAGTTTGGCGTTCCTGATAACAATCTTGAATCGCGGGTTAGATGATCGCAAGGCCGTCTGGACTGCCGTCACTGTTACAGCTCTGGTTGCCGCGCTGTGGTATCCAATGCAGTTCCTGTTCTTCTTTGTAAACAACCCGCTGTCGATAGTTGCGGCAATTGCAATTCTTGGTGGCGTTGGCTTTGTAGTCGGAGTGTTCTTTGGTGGCGACGACAAGAAGGAAATTTCTAGGCTCGGGGCCATCATTGGTTCAGCCTCTGTCTTGGTGCTGATCTTGGATCAGATGCTTCTGCGTTTTGATGAGTACAAAGCCGCGATCAATCTCAAGGCTGGCTTCATTTCAACCATCGGAGCCGTTACTCCGTCCATCGCAAAAGATGAAGATATGTGGCTAAGAATGCTGGACAGCTTTGGTCACCTAATTTTGCCCACCATTGCCCTAATGATTGTTTCCGTAGCTGGGTATACGAGATACTCGCGTGCTTCGCTTCTGGAAGTTCTAAACCAGGATTACATTCGCACGGCGAGAGCTAAGGGTCTGCCGGAGCGAACGGTAATTATGCGCCACGCCTTTAGAAATGCCATGATTCCGATTGCAACAATCATCACCTTTGACATTGCGGGTCTGATTGGTGGAGCAATCATTACCGAGCGAGTGTTTGCCTGGCAGGGTATGGGAGCGCTCTTCAATAAGGGTCTTCAGGCGGTAGATGTGAATCTGGTGATGGGATTCTTCCTAGTCACCGGAGCCATTGCAGTTATTTTCAACATTGTTGCCGATGTGCTTTATTCGGCCTTAGACCCAAGAATTCGAGTGAACTGATGGCAAAGAAACCTGTTAGCGACGAAATTCAGCTAAACCGCGAGATTTCAATCGAGCAAAGAGAGACCGAAGGTCTTTCCCTTGGGACAATTGTTAGAAGAAGGTTCTTCCGTCACAAGGCAGCTGTTGCCTCTTTGATTGTGCTGTTTCTGATTGCTCTTTTGGCATTCACCTCGGTCGGCGTAGTTGTTGGTGGATCAGGAAAGTTGGTTGTAAATCCTGAAACTAACCGACTAATAGTTGATGGCTTGAGGATTGAAGGTTGGTGGAAGTACAACTGGTATGAAAACTATCCAGTGCTCAATGCCGGTGGCACTCCAACACTTTCAATTTGGCCATTCCAATTCGGCGAGCACCCATTTGGGCAGGACACTCTGGGTAAAGACATTTTTGCCCGAGTTATGCGCGGAATTCAGCAATCACTGCTTGTAATTGTTTTAGTGGGTTCGATTGCGACCATTATTGGAGTAATTGTTGGGTCCGTTTCCGGATTCTTCCGTGGCCGCCTAGACAGCCTGCTGATGAGATTCACCGATGTAATCATCATCATCCCAACCCTAGTTTTAGGTGCAGTTCTGGGTCGAACCTTTGGTGGTAACGCAGTTTCCCTTGGAATTTTGCTGGGCTTAATTGCCTGGACCGGCCTTGCTCGTTTGGTTCGAGCAGAATTCCTATCGCTGCGAGAGCGGGAGTTCGTAGATGCAGCGCGAGTAGCTGGGGCCACCAACTCAAGAATTATCTTCAGGCACATCCTGCCTAACGCAATCGGAGTGATTGTTGTAAACGCAACCCTGTTGATGTCAGCGGCAATTCTGATCGAGACTTCACTCAGTTACCTGGGCTTTGGAATTGTCGCTCCAGACATTTCGCTTGGACAGATCATCTCTGAATACAACGAGGCCTTCAAGACCAGACCTTGGTTGTTCTGGTATCCAGGTTTGTTTATCGTCCTAATTGCCCTTGCTATTAACTTTGTTGGCGATGGCTTGCGTGATGCCTTTGATCCAAGACAACGCCGCCTGCCACGTCAAGGTGGAGCATGGCAGGACTTTAAGAAGCTTGTTTCAGAGCGAGGTAAGAAATGATTCTGATCCGCTCAAAAGAGCAGTATCAAAACTGCAGTTGTCAACAAGAGCCAAAGGATGAGGCTTTTACTGTTGAGCGACTTTCTAATCTGGCCGGCACTCAGTCCGGCTTGCTCGAGCCTTCTTCTGATTTCGTAGGCGACAGCTCCGGAGTCGGAAGTAACGAGATCACCGGGGCGGACAGTGCCAGCAACATAACTGGTTTCGGGAAGGTAGCTTCCATCGTCTCTGGAGGCAGTGAAGCTGGAGTGGCGACCGGGAGCAACCGCGGAGAAGGAAACGTATCTGCCTTGCTCGGTAGTAATTTCGAGCGCCCACTTGGTGTCGATTCTTTGAATATTTCCGAGCGGAATTTCGATGCGGTTAAGCAAGTTGTTCAGCACAACACTGCGGTCAGTGATTTCCACGTTGGGGCGCCAGAGCAAGAGATAGCAGCTGTACCACAGCCAGGTGGCCACCACCACACTCTCCAGCAGACCACTGGTTCCAAATTCGACAATGCTGAGCGCGAGCGCCAGCAGCAAAATCGCACCGAAGCCGATGGTCAAATATTTTCCGAAGCGGGACCTAAATCTCATACAGCTATGACTCTAGGGGGCAAATAGATGAATGCTCCAATTATTGAAACCAAAAACCTAGGAGTTGAGTTCTGGGTTGATGGTGAATGGGTAATGGCAGCAGCCGACATTAATTTCACGGTTTCACCAGGCGAAGTTCTAGCCGTCGTAGGTGAGTCTGGCTCCGGCAAAAGCACCAGCGCAATGTCTCTCCTGGGACTCTTGCCAGTAAATGGCCGAGCCAGCGGTTCGGTTCGTCTGGCAGGTGAAGAGCTAATTGGGGCCGAAAAGAAGCGTCTTCGTCAGATACGTGGAGAAGAAATTGCGGTGATTTTCCAAGAGCCAATGACAGCTCTGAACCCTGTTTACACAATTGGCTTCCAGATCTCGGAGGCACTGAAAGTCCACTATCCAAAGATGACTAAGCAGCAAGCCAAAGAGCGAGCGCTGGAGCTACTCACGATGGTGGAATTGCCAGACCCCGAGAAGGCATTCAATTCTTATCCGCATCAACTTTCAGGTGGTCAGCGCCAGCGAGCCATGATTGCTCAAAGCCTAAGCTGTGATCCAAAACTACTGATTGCGGACGAGCCAACCACCGCGCTGGATGTAACTGTGCAGGCTGAAATATTGGATCTGCTTAGAAACCTAAACCAGAAACTTCAATCGGGCGTGATTCTGATTACCCACGACATGGGTGTTGTGGCAGACCTGGCAGACCGTATTTTGGTCATGAAAGACGGTCACATGGTCGAGCAGGGAACTGCGGATCAAATCTTTAATCGACCTCAGCACCCCTACACCCAAACACTCTTGGCTTCGGTTCCTAAGTTGGGTCGCAGTGCAAGGAGATTCTTTGAAGTTGCTGTGGACGCCAAGCCAGTTTTGGCCTTGAAAGATGTTTCAATCGTCTATCCCAAGCGTGGAAAAGTCCCTGCATTCACCGCTGCCAAGAATGTCAGCTTTGAGATTTATCCCGGTGAAATTCTTGGTTTGGTTGGTGAGTCAGGCTCAGGCAAGACAACTGTTGGCCGTGCCGCAATCGGTCTTCTGCCCGTCTCCGAGGGAAGCATCAAACTCATTGGTGAAGAAATTGCAGGTGCCAGTCAAAAGCAGCTGCGAGGACTTCGTCAGCGAACCGGTGTTGTATTCCAAGATCCAGGTAGCTCGCTAAACCCAAGACTTCCAATCGGAGAGAGCATCGGAGAGCCGCTGCTCCTTGCCAAAAAGGCTGAAGGCGCTGCCTTGAATCAAATTGTCGAGGATCTACTGGACTCAGTTGAGCTTCCGAGAAGCTACCGAAACCGCTATCCACATGAACTCTCCGGTGGCCAGCGCCAGCGAGTGGGTATTGCTAGAGCAATCTCGCTCAACCCTGACCTGTTGATTGCCGACGAACCAACTAGCGCACTCGATGTTTCTGTGCAGGCTCGTTTTCTAGATTTGCTTCTGGAATTGCAGGACAAACTTAAATTTGCCTGTTTGTTCATCAGCCACGACCTAGCCGTTGTCGACACGCTAGCTCACCGCATAGCCGTAATGCAGCATGGTGAGTTGGTGGAGGTCGGGGATCGTGACCAGATTCTAAATAACCCTCAAAAGGATTACACCAGGAAGTTAATTTCCGCTGTTCCGGTACCAGATCCGCAGGAGCAGCGCCAGCGCCGCGAGGCTAGGGCCAAATCCAACTTCTAGCCCCTTAGAATTATTCAAATGCTTTTGACAGAGGTTGGTTAGACAAGTGACTTACATAATTGCCCTTCCTTGTGTCGATGTTAAGGACAAGGCCTGCATCGATGAGTGCCCGGTTGACTGCATTTATGAGGGTGACCGCATGCTCTACATCCACCCGGATGAATGTGTTGATTGCGGAGCCTGCGAGCCAGTCTGCCCAGTAGAGGCCATCTATTACGAGGACGATGTTCCAGAGCAGTGGAGCGATTACTACTCCGTCAACGTGGACTTTTTCAAGGAAATCGGCTCTCCTGGCGGAGCAGCCAAGGTCGGTGCCATCGCTGGGGATCACCCAATAGTGGCGGCCCTGCCTCCGCAGGCCAGCTAGCCACTGGCATTTTGGGCTAGATTGCCCTATTCTTGCTAGTCGGTCCAAGGCCCTGTGCCAAAACCCAACAAAACAAATAAGGATTTCTCATGCCAGTACCTAAGCGACGTAAATCACGTGCAAACATTCACGCTCGCCGTTCCCAGTGGAAAGCTGAGCCAGTTGCTTTGGTAAAGAGCGTTGAGGGCGGACGCACTGTTTACTCTCTGCCACACCGTGCGAAGGTAGTTACCGACTCCGTTGGTACTGAGCTTTACATGGAATACAAGGGCCGCAAGGTAGCGGACGTCTAACCAAGATGGTTTCAAACGAGCTGCTGGAGCGGCTCGGAGTTGAAATAAAGCCCGAGCTAGTTGAGCTTGCGCTTACTCATTCTTCTTACGCCTACGAAAATCAAACTCAAAGTAACGAACGCCTGGAGTTTCTAGGTGATTCTGTTTTGGGATACGTAGTCGCCAGCTATGTGTATAAACAGCATTCCAACCTCTCTGAAGGCGATCTCACACGTCTGAAGAATTCGATTGTCTCGGCTAATGCACTAGCCGCTGCAGCAAACCATCTTGATCTAGGTAAACATTTGCTACTTGGCAAAGGTGAAATAGCCACCGGTGGCAGACAGCGACTTAACATACTCGCCGATGCAATGGAAGCACTGATTGGCGCGGCTTACCTGACCTCTGGAATTGATTCAGCCGCCAAGCTCATTGAGCACTCAGTAATTCCTTTGCTGGATGATCCGATAGCACTTCGAGAGCTGGCAGATCCAAAAACCACTTTGCTAGAAAAGCTAAAGGATGAAAAAGCCAAGCCAGAATACGAAACCATCTTTGAAGGCCCCGAACACAACCGCATTTACTACTCCAAGTGCAGGCTGGCTGGCGAAATCATTGGTGAGGGAGAGGGAACCACGATTCGCTCGGCTGAAACAAGTGCAGCTCTGGCTGCCCTTCGAACCCTTGCAAATCGATAATGCCTGAGTTACCCGAGGTTGAAACAGTTCGTTCTGGTTTAGCCAGCTCCATTCTTGGTTTCACAATCGCCGATGTCGAAATACTCGATGCTCGTTCGCTGAAGAAAAATGCCGGTGGCCCCAAGTCATTTGTTAGGGAAGCAACTGGCGCAAAGCTGAACCAAGTGGTGCGAAGAGGCAAGTTCTTTTGGTTTCCTGTTTCCCGGGAGCGTGCCCTGGTTGGGCACCTTGGTATGAGTGGTCAAATCTTGGTGCGCAAGCCTGGCGAAGCCGAAGACAAATGCACCAGAGTGATCTTTTCGGTCAGCAAAGGAAGAAGCAGCAAAGAAATTAGATTTATTGATCAGCGTCTGTTTGGTGGTTTGTATTTTGATGACCTAGTTCCGACTTCCGATGGCCATCCCGCAGGGTTTAGCCCAGAGAGCGGGGTTGAAGCACTCATTCCGGGCTCAGCCGCGCACATCGCTCGCGATTTACTGGATCCATTCTTTGATGCCAAGACGGTGATAGATAAGTTGCTGACCCGAAAAACCGGCATCAAGAATGTCCTACTAGATCAAAACCTGCTTAGTGGAATAGGCAACATTTATGCAGATGAGGCTCTGTGGCTTGCCAAGCTGCACTACAACACACCGGCCGAAAGCCTGTCGAAGAAGAAAGCCTTCGAGCTAATTGAGATAACTCAAGACGTGCTGCGCAAAGCTGTGGCCGAGGGCGGAACCTCGTTTGACGAGCAATATAAGAATGTCAACGGCGAGAGTGGTTATTTTGCAGTATCGCTCAATGCCTATGGTCAAACCGACGAGCCTTGTCCGCGCTGCGGCACGCCTATCCGAAGAGACGCCTGGTCAAATAGAGGTAGCCACTTCTGTCCACGTTGTCAGAAGCTGAAGGCTTAGCTTTTAATCCTTGGCCACATCAAAATCAAGATGGCTATCCCTACTGAACCAAATGACCAAATGGTTCCAATCTCATTTGCTGGAATCATTTTGTCGCCCGTCAGGTCTTGAGCGGCAACGAAGATAAGCGGTAGAAAACCCGCAAGGAAACCAATCCGCTTTGGCCACGCGCCTCTTGACTCAATTGCCAATAATGCGACGCCCGATAGCGAAAGAATTAGTCCTAAGGGCAGCTGAGCAGACTGCGACTGATGAAAGATCGTGCCAAAAACTCCGGCCACCAAAGCCAGCGCGAGACCGATGAAAAAGCTCATTAAACATTCAATCTACCCTTGAGAGTGTGGTTTGAGCGAAGCCAGATTGGCAACCTCGAATGCGCAAGTAGGGGAGGTAGCCTTGGGTAGGCTTTGGAGACGAGAAAGCGGGGTGAACGGGCGTTGTATCTAAAAAGCATCACCCTAAAGGGCTTCAAGTCCTTTGCTCAGCCCACCACCCTCCAGCTGGAACCGGGAATCACTTGCGTCGTTGGACCAAACGGCTCTGGTAAATCAAACGTTGTCGACGGACTTGCCTGGGTGATGGGCGAGCAGGGACCCAAGACGCTTCGCGGTGGAAAGATGGAAGACGTCATCTTTGCCGGCAGTGCCAACAAGGCGCCGCTGGGTAGGGCTGAAGTCGAACTTGTCATTGACAACACCGATGGCCTTCTTCCCATTGAATACTCCGAGGTAAAGATTTCGCGCGTCCTGTTTAGAAATGGCGCCAGTGAATACGCGATAAACGGTGAAGTTTGTCGCCTATTAGACATCCAGGAACTTTTGAGCGACACCGGCCTTGGTCGTGAGATGCACGTAATTGTTGGTCAAGGACAGTTGGATACAGTCCTTCGCGCCACCCCATCCGAGCGCAGAGCTTTCATCGAAGAAGCTGCCGGAATCTTGAAGTACCGAAGAAGAAAAGAAAAGACTGAGCGCAAACTCGATGCCATGCAAGTCAACCTGACCAGACTGCAGGACTTGGTTTCTGAGGTCAGAAGAAACCTAAAGCCACTTGGTCGTCAAGCAGAAGTTGCAAAGCAGGCCAAGGAAATCGCGGCCAGCGCTCGAGAATTAAAGGGCAAGCTAATTGCCACCCAGCTTCGAGCGCTGCGCGAGCAACTGGACACAGTCAGCAAAGATGAAGGTGAGCGCAAAGCGCAGACCTCATACGCTCAGCAGCAGCTGGAAAGCGCCAGAACTGGTATCCGAGAAATTGAAATGTCATTTGATTCGGGTGAATTGGATTCCGCGCGCAGCAATCTTTATGCGATCGAAGCACTTGAGACCAGAATTAGAAACCTAACCAATTTAGCTAGCCAAAAGAAAACGCTTCTAGTGGGCGATGCAACCACCAGTGGCAAGAGCGAAGTTGAAGAACTAAAGCAACAGCAAAGCGTGTTGGGTGAAGAGCTTTCCCAAATTGAAATTCAACTCCAGCAGGTTTCCGCCGAACTCGCTACCGCTGAGCAGGAGCGTGAACGCCTGGCGCTTGATCTGGCTCGCCAGGAAGCCGAGCTTGATCGCGCTAGAGAGAAAGCGGAAAACAAGCGAACCGAGAAGAGTCAAATTTCCGCACAGCTTGAAAACATACAGTCTCGCCAGCAGGAGAATCTGACTGCTGAGAACACGCTTCGAGCCAGCATTTCTGAGGCGCGACTAAAACTTTCAGCGCTTGAACAAGAGAAACAGGTTCTTGATCCAACTGGGCAAGCGGTCTCAGACGACGCCCTTCGCAGGGCATATGAGAATGCCCAAGCCGGAGAACGTGAGGCCAGAAGAAAACTGGACGCTGCGCGCGAGGAACTGCACCGAGCCGAGCGAGAGCGCGATTCACTCGCAGCTCGTCACGCAGCTCTAGGGCTCTTGCTTGAACAAGAAGACGGTGCCAAAAACATTCGCAAAGCAAACCTCAGTGGCGTGGGCGAGCTGCTAGCCGATGCAATAACAATTGACGCTGGCTATGAAACAGCAATCGCAGTTGCGCTCGGAACAATTGCTGATTCAGTTTTGGTTGAGAGTAAAGAGCAAGCCTTGGCAGCGCTGCGTTATCTAAAGCGTGAAAACCTAGGTCGTGCAGAGTTTGTAGTTTTCGATGGCGGAAAGTCAAGACGCCGGGTATCTTCAGGTGAATTACCCAGAGCCTCAGAATTAGTTGAAGCGCCTGAGGGTGTGCTGGAAATCCTGGATGGTTTTTTGATTGCCGACTCGCTAGAGCAGGCTGAATCCGTTCGCATGGGAGATCGCCCAATTATCACCAAAGAGGGCGACTACTTATCGCGTTCTCTGATCAGGGGAGGTAGCAACAAGCAGCCTTCCAAGTTGGAATTGGCGGCCGAGCGCGATCGAGCCTCCGCAGAATTGCAAGATTACGCGCGGATTATTGATCAACTTTCTTCCAGGCTAGAAGATGCCAAGTTGCAGCTTTCATCAGCTAGCAAACTAAGCGAGCAGTCGCTGGGCGATCTGCAAAAGCACGACTCGGAACTGGCCAAAAAAGCTGAAAGCCTGGGCCGCGTTATTGCGCAGCTTGACTCAACTGGCATTGAAATCAGTCGACTTCAAAGCGAGTTGGCCGAACTGGAAGCCTCTAATCAGGAATTGACTAACAAGAAATCATCGCTTGAGCAGCAGCTAGCTTCTTATGCAGAAATTAGTGATGTGGACCTAAGCGCCAGGGAATCGGCCTTGTCTGCCCTTGATACGGCCCGCACCAAGGAACTCGATGTGCGAGTTCGACTCAGTGCTCTGCAGGAGAGAAAGAGCGGTGTTGGCCGTGAACAGGGTCTGATTGAGCAGCGCCTGGCAGAAGCTATCGCAGCTGATACAGCTCGAGCCGAACTTCTAAATCAGCGCAAACAGGAAGTTCTGAATGCGGAGAGCATTCTGGCACTTTCACCTAAGTTGCTGTCAAAGATTGAGCAGTTGATCATGGCCGCGCGAACCAAGGTTAGAGAGCTGGACGCGGAGCGCAGTCAAAAGATGCAGCGCCTGCAGCAACTTCGCCAACAAGCCCAGCAACTCGAGGGGCAGCTCAGTTCCATGACTCAGGGTGTGCAGGAAGTCGAAATGCGCTCATACGAGCTTCGTCTACAGCTGCAGAGTCTTGGTGAGCGAAGCCAGGAAGAGCTAAGTTTCAGCGCTACAGATTTGCTAAGTGAGTATCAAGAAATTACCGAATCACAGGCAGAACTGGAAACCTTGCTGCGCCAGGCAGAGCGCAAGCTAAATCAGCTCGGCGCGTTCAATCCACTCGCGCTGGAAGAATTCTCGGCACTTGAGGAGCGACACAAGTATCTGAGTGAGCAACTAGAAGATCTAACTTCTGCTCGGAGTGATCTTCGCGGAATTATTGCGGATCTGGACGAGAAGATGGAAGTTACCTTCCAGGAAGCCTTCGCCGACACCAAGCGTGCTTTTGAAGAAGTCTTCCCGATCCTGTTCCCCGGTGGAGCTGGCTCGCTGTCCTTGATTGACGACCCATCGGGTGAGACGGGTGTTGAAGTTTCAGTGAAACCAGTGGGTAAGCGAATCGAAAGAATGTCTCTGCTCTCTGGTGGAGAAAGATCGCTAGCCGCCGTTGCATTACTCGTTGCGATTTTCAAAGCAAGACCAAGCCCCTTCTATGTGCTTGATGAGGTTGAGGCAGCGCTTGATGATGCCAACCTTGGACGCCTGCTTTCGGTAATTGAGACCCTTCGGGAGAGCTCTCAGCTGATCATTGTGACTCACCAAAAGCGAACAATGGAAATTGCCGATGCTCTATACGGCGTGAGCATGCGCCAAGATGGAATCACTCAGGTGGTAGGGCAGAAGCTCGATAAGGCTAGCTAGTGTTCTCATTTCTGCGAAGAAGTAAGCAAAGCAGCCAGTCTGAGCAAGTTCAATTACCAAGCCGCAGCATTACCTCAGCTATTCGATCTCTGTTTCCGCAAAAGTTTGATCTTGCCGAGCTCGAGGAAACTTTGCTTCGCGCAGATTTTGGGATTGCTGCCGCCGAGGAAATTACCCAGGATCTAGCTAAGCAACTTCGGGAAGTGGGAGAACTCAGCGAACAACAGACGCGAGTTCTGCTTCGTGATTTGCTAGCGAGCAAGCTAACCCGCGACGATTCATCGCTGAATTTGCAATCTGGCTCTTTCCCATACGTTTTTTTGGTGGTGGGAGTTAATGGTGCTGGTAAGACCACAACCATTGGCAAATTGGCTAAGTGGCTCAGCGATGGTGATTGGAAGGTGATTATCGGGGCAGCTGACACATTTAGAGCGGCGGCCGTTGATCAACTTGCGACTTGGGCAGAAAGAGCTGGGGTTGAGATTGTTAGGCCGCAAACGCAAGGTCAAGATCCAGCAGCGGTTGCCTATCAGACTGTAGAACGGGCAATCAGCGAACAAGCCGATATCGCAATCATCGATACCGCCGGAAGACTGCAAAACAAACAAGACCTAATGGATGAGCTGAGCAAGATAACTCGAGCTATTCAAAAGCAGACTCCAGTTTCGGAAGTTCTACTCGTGCTGGATGCAACCATGGGCCAGAACGCTCTCGCACAGGCCAAGGCATTTACTGAGGCAGCTAATGTGACCGGGGTGGTGTTGACCAAGCTCGATGGCACCGCCAAGGGCGGGATTGCCTTTGCCGTTCAGCAGCAGCTTGGGATTCCTATTAAGCTCGTCGGAGTTGGAGAAGGTGTCGATGATTTCGCCTTCTTTTCGCCAAAAGACTTTGCTTCAGGGCTCGTCGCTAGTTAGGAGGGGACATGTTCGACTCCCTTTCCAAGCGCCTCTCTGAGACTTTTCGTTCGCTCCGCGGAAAAGGCAGATTATCTGCAGCTGACATAGACGAGACACTGCGAGACATCAGAAAATCACTGCTGGAAGCAGACGTAGCGCTAGATGTTGTGAAGACATTTATTGGCAACATTCGCGAACGTGCACTGGGTGACGAAGTTTCCAAGGCACTAAATCCTGCTCAGCAAGTCGTGCAAATAGTCAATTCAGAACTCATAAAGATTTTGGGCGGAGAAACCAGGAGACTGCAGTTTTCTAAAACCCCACCGACAATCATCATGTTGGCTGGCTTGCAGGGCTCCGGAAAGACGACCTTTGCCGCCAAGCTGGCAAATCTTTTGAAGAGCGAAAGCCAAACACCATTACTGGTTGCTTGTGATTTGCAAAGACCCAATGCTGTTGATCAACTAAAAGTTTTAGGCGAGAAGATTGCAGTCCCAGTATTTGCACCAGAACCTGGTAACGGTGTCGGCAATCCACTGACTGTAGCCAGGCAGGCGATTGAAAAGGCAAAGAAAGACCAACATTCGGTAGTGATAATCGATACCGCCGGCAGACTCGGTGTCGATCAGGAAATGATGCAGCAGGCAATTGATATTAGAAATGCTGTTGAACCGGACGAGCTTATTTTCGTTATTGACTCGATGCTTGGTCAAGACGCGGTAAATGTTGCCAAGGCCTTCCAAGATGGAGTTGGGATTTCTGCGGTTGCTCTCACCAAGTTAGATGGAGATGCTCGCGGCGGAGCGGCCTTGTCGGTTGCGACTATCACTGGAAAGCCGATTCTCTATAGCTCCACTGGAGAATCAATTGAAGCCCTGGAAATTTTCCACCCTGAACGTATGGCAAGTCGCATCCTGGACTTGGGCGATGTCCTCACTCTTATCGAACAGGCGCAGAAGACTTTTGATGAGGCTGAGAGTAAGAAGATTGCGGAGAAAATTGCCAGCGAGCAGTTCACTCTTCAGGATTTCCTAGATCAGCTGCAGCAGGTTAAGAAAATGGGCAGCCTAAAGGGCATCATGGGAATGCTTCCGGGGATGGGCAAGCTGAAAAATGATCTAGAACAGTTTGATGACAAAATTGTTGATCGAACTCAGGCCATCATTCAGTCAATGACTCCGCTTGAACGCAATCAACCAAGAGTTTTGAATGGCTCACGGAGAATCAGAATTGCCAAGGGCTCGGGCACCAGCGTGACGGACGTAAATCAGCTAATGCAGCGCTTCGAGCAAGCGGCCAAAGCCATGAAAACTATGGCTAAGGGAGGACCGATGCCTGGTGCTCCTTTCCCAGTTGCCAATAAGAAAGCTGCCAAACCAGCCAAGAAGAGCGGATCGAAGAGCGGGAACCCAGCTAAGCGAGCGGCCGAGAATCAAGGCATCAGTTATCAACCCAAGCAGTCCGGCAGCAGCTTTGGGCTCGGAAACTAGCGCCAAAGCCGTTTTTCTGGCAGAATTTCACGGTTGTCTCGACCCTCTATCCAGACAGCAAACAACCTGAGAAAACTACCGAGTGTGCCCCCACGCTCACGGTGGAAACTCGCCCCCTAACTCAAACAGGAGAAAAGTGGCTGCAAAGATCCGCCTAAAGCGCATTGGAAAAACGCGCACCCCTCACTACCGCATCGTGGTAGCAGATTCAAAGACCCACAGAGATGGTCGAGTAATTGAGGAAATTGGTCGTTACGTACCAACTACCGACCCATCCATCATTGAAGTTGATTCAACTCGTGCTCAGTACTGGCTATCTGTTGGTGCACAACCAACCGAGCCTGTAGTGGCAATCCTTCGTCTCACAGGCGATCTCGCCAACGAGAAGGGCGAGAAGAAGAACAGCGTTAAGCCTCAGGTTGCTAAGCAAGCTTTTTCCGTAGACACCGCCAAGAAGTCAGTTCTACTTCCAAAGGAAGAGAAGAAGGCCAAGGTCGAGGAGACTAAGTCAGAGCCAGCCGCTGAGGTAAGCGAGCCAGTTGTGACTGAAGAGGTTGCCGCTGAACCAGCTGCTGAAGCACCAGTTGAAGCTGCTGAGCCTGCTGCGGAACCAGTTGCCGAAGTGGCAGCTGAGGAAGCTAGCGAAGAACCTAAGAGCGAATAAGCAATGTTGGCAGCAACTTTGCAGCACCTAGTGCGCGCGATTGTAGATAACCCAGAAGACGTTGCTGTTGAGCTGCGCTCAATTGGCAAGAGTGATCTTTTGGAAATTCGCGTTCACCCGGATGATCTCGGAAGAGTCATTGGTAAAGGTGGAAAGACTGCCACTGCACTTAGGACAATCGTCAATGCATTGGCAGACGGCAAGCGAATTCGTGTAGACGTGGTGGATACCGATTACTAACACCACGTCGCTTCGGGTAGGCCGCCTGCTCAAAGCACACGGCCTCAAAGGCGC
>JBMLPC010000005.1:0-2892 GCA_049242305.1 Aquiluna sp.
TGGAGCAGGATGCCGACGTTGTCATCCTGCTCCATCGCGAAGGCCTCTTTGAAAAAGATCACCCAAGAGCTGGTGAAGCAGACCTAATTCTTGCCAAGCAGAGAAACGGACCTACCGGAACAGTGACTGTTGCCTTCCAGGGTCAGTACTCACGCTTTGTAAATATGCCAAGCTAGCTTCGTGCGAATCTCCCATTTCCCTCGAGCAGTTTTTGCGCTCGCTGGCGGACTCTTTATTACATTCAGCCAATCTCACGCAGCCGTAATTGGCCTAAGTGTCTTCATTGCATTCGCGCTGCTAACTTCCATCACGACCCTCATCGTTGAAAGAAGAGTCGGTCAAAAGAAGCTGCTGCCCATTTCGGTTGTGAACTTAATCGGTGGTTTGCTAGCGCTGGTTGCATTTGTTCAATCCGGTGGATTTGCAACTAATTGGTATGCCACTTCGCAGTCCGGAGACACCTTCTCGCCAGCCAGCTCGCAGCTTGGTCTGTTCCTCACGATCGTTGCAGGCTGGGCACTGGTTGTTGGAGCAATCGAGATTTACCTGGCGAGCAAAGATGGCTTTAGCGAGCGAAGTGGCAGAGACTTTTTGATCAGTGCCTTCTTCTCGCTGTCGCTAGCTGCACTGTTTTTGCTGGTTGCGCCAGATGTTGTCTCAAGTGTTGGCTTCTTTGGTGCTTATCTCATTTTGCTAGGTGTGCACTGGGGGATCGCCGCTTTCGGTGAGGGAAAGAAGTTAGGCTAGGCCAATGCGTCGTTTTGCGAATCTCAAGAGCTATCTGATCTTCTCTTTCTCGGCAGCTGTCTTTACAGGCATCATCGTTGCTTTTGGAACTCGCATCCTTGAGAATGCAATCATCGGGGCACTTATCGCCTTTATAGTTTCGATTGTTTTTGTTGCGACACTGGATTTGAGTTTCAAGCCAGACGAGCAAGACCCGAACAAGCCAAGGCTGCGCTAAATATCTTTAGCTAGCTTTGCCGCTATTCCCAGATAGTCCTGCGGTTTCAGACGCATCAATCTGTCTTTGGCTTCCTGTGAAATGTCTAGATTGTTTATGAAACCAAGTATTTCTTCCTGACCTACTCGCTTGCCGCGAGTCAGTTCTTTCAGCTGAGCGTATGGATCTTCGATCTTGGAGTTGCCCTTCGCCACCTCAGCTCTGATAACAGTCTGAATGGCCTCGGCCAATACTTCCCAGTTGTCCAGCAAGTCGGTCAGCATGGCGGAGTGAGCAACTGCTAGTTCCTTCAGTCCTGCGCGAATGTTTTCAATGGCAAGCAGTGAGTGACCAACTCCAACACCAATGTTTCTCTGAGCAGACGAATCGGTTAAATCTCTTTGCAGTCTTGAGGTGGTGAGCGAGCTGGCCAGTGAATCCAAGATTGCGTTTGAAAGCTCAAGGTTTGACTCGGCATTTTCAAAACGAATCGGATTGATTTTGTGAGGCATTGTTGATGAACCCGTTGAACCAGCTGGCGGAGTTTGCTTGAAGTAACCGAGTGAAATGTAGGTCCAGATGTCCGTAGCCAGGTTGTGTGCAATTCGGTTGAAGTGAGAAGCCTTCTGGAACAGTTCCGACTGCCAGTCGTGCGACTCAATCTGAGTTGTGTAGGGGTTTAGTTCAATGCCGAGGCTTTCCAAGAAACCTGCGGATTGCTTTTGCCAATCAACATTTTCATCAACTGCAACGTGTGCTGCGAAGGTGCCGGTGGCGCCGGAGAACTTACCCAGCAGAGGCTGAGCATCGATGCGGTTTAGTTGGCGATCAAAGCGGTGAACAAACACCGCCAGCTCTTTACCAAGCGTGGTTGGGGTTGCGGGTTGACCGTGGGTTCTAGAGAGCATGGCGACATCGGCATGCTCTCTAGATAGGGCTCGCAACTGATCAGTCAGCGCTTTAGCTGCCGGGATCCAGACGTTGTCGAATCCATCGCGAATATTTATTGCATAGCTGAGGTTGTTTACATCCTCAGAGGTGAGGGCGAAGTGAACCAGTTCGTTGAGATCGCCTCTACCAATGTGAGATAGCTTTTCGCGAATCAGGTATTCAACTGCTTTTACATCGTGTCTTGTTTTCTTCTCAAGCTCTTGCAGTTTGCTAACAGTTGAATCATCAAACTGCTCGTGCAGTTTGTGGAGATTCTGCTTTTCAGCATCTGTTAGTGGTCTAGCAATCTTGAGCAGGTCTTTGTCGGTGAGCCAAATTAGCCACTCAACTTCAATTTTGATTCTTGCTCTGTTTAGGGCTGCTTCTGAGAAGTAGTCAGCGAGCGGGGCAACAGCTGCGCGATAGCGACCATCCAGTGGACTTAGCGGTTGCGGCGAAAGATTGCTCACGCGCCCATTTTGCCCCATAGACCTCTTATTCACTGGCCTTGACTAGCCAGATAGAAAAAGAACTACTTGATCTTGAGGATTCTTAGAACAAATCGGGTGACGAAGCTGGCTAGCGCCATCACAATGGCAGCCAGAATTGCCCAGCCCAGGCTTGCAATTGATAGACCCTCTTCGGTGAAGCCCTCAATCGAGATCACATCAACACCGATCTGTCTTGATAGCCAGGAGACAAGTAGCAGCATCGCTCCGTTGATGACAAATGCAATCAGTCCAAAGGTGATGATGTAAAGCGGTGCGGCCAAAACCTTAATAACAGGCGAGATAACAGCGTTGACAATTCCAAACAGACCACCGAGCAGAAGGAAGGTGCCGATGGTTTCCCACAGCCCATCTCCGCCATAGGGAACAACATTCACCTGCGGAATTAGTTGGGTTGCCACAAAAAGCCCGACAGCATTGACCAGGGAGGTCACTAAAAATCTCAACATAAATCCAATTCTGTCAGTGCCTCGGTAGATTAGCCCTGATGAATCCCAAAACCCCAGAACC
>JBMLPC010000006.1:0-5687 GCA_049242305.1 Aquiluna sp.
GAATCGCTCCGGCACACATCACACATGGCTCCAGGGTGACAATCAGCGTGCAGTCGGTGAGGCGCCAATCGCCCAGCTGCTCAGATGCTTTTCGAATGGCAACAATTTCAGCGTGACCGGTCGGATCGGAGGTTTGCGCTCGGTTATTGGCAGCGGAGGCTAGAACATTGCCGGCAGCACCCAGTATGACTGCTCCAATTGGCACGTCATCACCTGATTGTTTTGCTGCATCCAGAGCGAGGCGCATAAGGTCTGAGTTGCTCATGGTTTTGAGCATAGCCATCCACGGAGCTATTGCTTGATAACTTGAACCACATCTCCAAAGGCACCTGATTCTAGAACCCTAATTGTCCAACCTTGTATGGAAACCGATTCCCCTGGCTTGAGAATTGAATCAAATTCCATTTGTCTGTCCCGACTTCTTGCTGGAGAAACGATTTTTACTGGCGAGTACCGATAAGGAATCGTTGTGTCTAATTTATAGACCATAACCCCCTCGGATTCTCTGCCGAGTGAAATGTCGTAGCCCATGTTTCGTCGCGACTCGACAACAATGCCTGTGTACTTTCCTGTGGGAATCACGATGCCCTTGAGTTCTTCAGTTGTCATCGCCACAGGCCGCAGTAAATGCGTGGAGTCCGTTTGGTCCGTGATGCAGTGAATTTGCCTATCACCGAGTACTCCAAGGAGAAAGCGATGCCAGACGAGAATCTCAGGTGCAACCGGCGAGGCCATTAGGTCAAATGCCCCCATACCGTCGTTCTTCTGATTTCCGACATCAACAGTATTTCTAATGTCAGTGAGGCCTAAAGAGTGTCCAAACTCATGGGTCCAGTTCCAAAGATCTCTTGGAAGATCAGTGCCCCTGATCAGGTTGTTTCTTACGCTGCCCTCGTTGGTTCTCCAAATTCTTTGACTGTCAGCAACGAATACCGTGTTGTCCGGGTAGTTGGGTGGACCAGCAATCACAACAACATCAGCGCCTGTGAAGTCAATCTGCGGATCTACAGCATCAATCGCTGCCTGCGTGTAAGACCAATACTTTTCCTGCTTTTGTGGCGTGAAGCCCCCTTGGAAATAGTCAGCAATCAAGTCGTATTCCGAAAACGACCTAGACATGCGGACGTACTGTTGAGGAAATACGAATTCAAATTCCACTGGTCTGGTAGAAGTCTTGCCCCAAAAGCTCTCGAGCATTCCAGTTACATCTTTGTAATCAAGCCTCGGGCTCGTCGTTGCAGGTAGATCAGAAAAATCAACTGCAGCAAAAACCACCTTCAGGGGTTCCGTTAGCTTTGCGCGATCAGGGTGAATTGGAAATCCCGAGCTGAAGTGAGTGAGTCGCGGGTCCCCATCTGGGATTCGGCACGGTTCTACATTCAAAAATTGACTTGGCTCGCTTATTTTTGTTTTTCCTGTGTATCCAACTTCATACGCCGGCCAGAACAATGTTGGAAATTCTATGAATCTAGACCGCTCTGGAATAGTTTTTCGAATCGGGAGTCCTGTTTTCTGATTGATTGCTGGGCCGTCCAATCGCTCGACCCATTTGCCGTCTGTGGAGCAGGTCAAATATGTCAAGCGACCATTTTTGGTGTAGCCCACTTCAGCAAAAATCCCATAGTTACAGCTAGCGCCGTGCTGAGGCTTTGAACCGTCCAGAAGACCCTTGTTTACAACCTCGCAAATTGCTCCGTCCTTATCGGAATCGAGTTTCACGTTGGCTTTATAGATTGAGGAGGAAAACTTCGGCTGCTCGACGGGGCCGTCCCCGCGGTTCGAGGTGAGTCGGGACCAACTTTTTGAACCTGAGACGCCGAACTTATGTGCTTTGTTTAGCTCGGTGCAGTTTTTGAAGCGAATAGCTGCCTCGGACGAGACCCCGACGATTGAAGTCCCCAGTAGCAACGCAATTACTAGGCCTGCAACGGTGAGTCTGCTTCGCATTTCTTCCCTAAACGCTGCATGAGTTCCTGCATAACAGGAAAGTCTAATCAGCTGGCTTTTTGAACTTGCATGGCAGCCTTCACGGGGTTGCCATTGGAGTCAAGGGTCAAGGTAACTACCGCGGTGGCATTGGCTAGTGGGCTCTGATCGAACACGTTGCCCTTGTCATCCACTACCCAGAACTCTGATGAGCGATGAATAACTTCATAGCCACCAACCACTGAGTTGGTGACAGCGGATGCATTCTCAGCAACTGCGTAATAGCGCTTGCCGTCCACCCACATCTGGAACACCACGTTGTAAACCGAGCGGTTAGCAAAGTCGATATCCAAGAAGGCAGAAATACCAGTACCACCAAAGATCTCAATTGAGCTTGCTCTGAATCCAGCAGAGAGGAAGTCGGAGGATGCGTAAGAGTTGGTGTAGTAACCAGCCTGTGAAACATCTGTAGCAAGAATCGAAGAGAGTGAGAACTCGCTAAAGATTGGCTCTGGTGCAGCGACGGTTTCAGCTACTGGCGCTGCCACCTGCTCCACTGGAACAACCACCTGGACTGGCACCTCAACAACGACTTCTTCTTCAGTTGCTCCCTCTTCAACCAAAACCTCGGGCTCTTCAGCGGGCTGCGACTGGGTTGGTTCAGCTACCGGCGCTACTGGCTGTGCAAGGTTTGGAATGATGCCAACAGAAATTGCAAGAACAAGTAGGAATGCACCTGCTGCAGAAATATACTTGCCGCTCTCTGCTGCAGCCTTTCTGGCAGCGAGCGAAAGAATCTGACCAACCGAGAGTCCCGCGGTGTCGGCTTCTCCGATCAGTGCCTTCTTGAAAGCAGACCGTGCACGGAACAAAAGCTGTCTGGTTGCGTTTTCGCTCAGACCCATTTGAGCTGCAACAACATCGGTTGCCTTCTCTTCATAGATTGAAGCAATCAAAACTTCACGGTGCCTTGGCTGCAACTTGGCAAGTGCTAGTGCAACAATCGCTGCATCATCAGCACGCTCCATCGACTGCGATAGCTCAGGAGAATTTGCTGCCATTTCTGGCTGGTCTTCAAGTGGAGCGAAGCTTGCGCGTGAGTTGATACGGATTACATCGAGGCAAAGCAGGCGCACCTTCCACTTCAAAAACTTCAATACTCCAAGCTCGCTGTCGAGCTCAGGGAGTGTGGTCATTAGATATAGGAATGCATCCTGCACCACTTCCTCGACCTGGGAAGGGTTGACCAAAAAACGACGAGCGTGACGCTCTAGGTGTGGACGGAAACGAACATAGATGCTGGCAAAGTCAGCCGCGGTCCAGTCCTTTAGAACTGCCGGGGTGAGGGTGTCGGCGAAGTGCTCTTTGAATTCGGGTAGGCCAAACTCCTCGTCAGTCTCCTCGTCCAGGAGCTGCTCGAGCGGATCTTCGCGGAACTCTTCTTTTTCAGCCATCGAGACCAATATACGGGCGGACTCCCTACTTGTTACGGGCAATTGCCTCGGTAGACTGCCCCCAAATGAAGATTTCGGTTATCGGACTTGGCTATTTAGGCGCCACCCACGCGGTTGCTATGGCCAAGCTTGGTCACAGCGTGATTGGAATCGATAAAGACCAGGCCAAGGTCGAAAGCCTAAGAAATGGCCAGATTCCATTCTTTGAACCAGGTCTGTCGGATGCCCTAAAAGAGGTAATCAAAGAAGGCAAGGTTCAGTTCCAGACCTCCCACGATGAGAACTCTGCGAGCGCCGACTTGCATTTCCTCTGCGTTGGAACCCCACAAAGCCCAGACGGTTCGGCCAATACCTCTTATCTATACGCTGCAATCGAAGACCTAGCTCCATACCTATCTAATGCAGCTGTGGTGGTTGGCAAGTCAACCGTCCCGGTTGGCACTGCCCAGAGCCTGAAAGACAACCTTCAAGCCGCTGTCGGTTTTGAGCCGAGGCTGATTTGGAACCCAGAGTTTCTAAGAGAGGGCACCGCACTAGAGGACTCGCTCAAGCCAGATCGCATCGTAATCGGCTATTGGCAGAAAGAAGACTCCTTCCCGCTACTGGTTGCCTATGAAAAACTCATCCAAGCTGGCTCGCCAGTGGTTGAACTAGATGTTCCAACCGCCGAGCTGGTAAAGGTTGCTGCCAATGCATTCTTGGCAACCAAGGTCAGCTTCATCAACGCCATGGCAGAAGTTGCCGAGGTGGTTGGCGCTGATGCGGTAGCGCTCAGCAAAGCAATTGGTTATGACGAACGAATTGGAAACAAATTCCTTCGCTCGGGCATTGGCTTTGGTGGCGGCTGTCTTCCAAAAGACATCAGGGGTTTTATTGCCAGGGCTGAAGAGCTGGGAGTTGGTCAAGCACTTAGCTTCCTGAAAGAAATAGATGGCATCAATGAGCGCAGACGACAAAGAGTTGTTGAGCTGGCTGAGCAAGAGCTTGGAAACCTAAGCGGCAAGAAGATTACGGTATTGGGTATTTCATTCAAACCCAACAGCGATGATCTCAGGGAGTCTCCCGCGCTTGAGATTGCCAGGTCGCTTGCTAAGGCGGGAGCTGTTGTTACAGTTACCGATCCGAAGGCTCTGCATGGACTTACTGATTCAAACCTTTCACCACAAGCTGACACCCTTGCGGCACTCACCGGTGCTGAGCTGGTAATTCTGGGAACCGAGTGGGATGAGTACAAACAACTAAACCCCGCAGCCGCCAAGGCAAAGGTAACAAGTGCAACCGTGATTGACGGAAGAAATGTCTTGGACGTGGCAGCCTGGCAAGCAGCTGGCTGGCGAGTGTTGGCTCTTGGAAGAACCATTGACAATGACTGAGCTAAGACAGGTGTCGTTTGTGATGCCAGTGCTCAACGAAGAAAAGTATCTCGAGACCGCCGTCAACTCGGTCCTCAAACAGCAGACACCAGGACTCTCGGAACTGATTCTCGCCCTTGGTCCATCAACAGATAAGACCAATCAAGTTGCTCAAGAACTTGCCAGCCGTCACAGCAATCTCCGACTGGTTCACTCTCCCACCGGCCTTACTTCCACCAGCTTGAATCTTGCAATTGCTGAAAGCCGATACGAAGTAATCATTCGTGTAGATGCGCACTCCGAACTGCCGGAAGGCTATGCGCTGCTGGCCGTAAAGATTTTGAATGACACCGGCGCTGCCAATGTTGGCGGACGCATGCTCGCCAAGGGAACCAGTAGTTTTCAAAGTGCCGTTGCCTTTGGCTATAACAATCGAATTGGACTTGGCGGTGGCAGCTATCACGTTGGTGGAGCAGCTGGCGTTGCTGACTCCGTCTATCTCGGCTGCTATCGAAAGAGCGTCTTGATTGAACTCGGTGGATTTTCTGAAACCTGGGTGAGGGCGCAGGACTGGGAACTCAACCAAAGAATCAAAAAAGCTGGCTACCAGGTTTGGTTTGATCCAAGACTGGAAGTTGGTTATTACCCACGAAGAGACTGGCCATCACTAGCAAGACAGTTTTTCAAAACCGGCATCTGGCGCGGAGCGCTCACTAGAGACGATATTTCAAATTCGCGCTTTCGCTATTGGATTCCGCCTCTGCTGGTAGCTGCCAGCTTCCTCGGCTTTCCTCTATATCTGTACCTACTAGCGATTGCCTTCTACTCAGCTGGCCAGACCACGCTGAGATGGGCAGTGAGGCTTTGGCTGATTGTTGTGCTGCCAACCATGCACTTTTCGTGGGGAATTGGCTTTTGGGTGGGGCTTATCAGAGGCCGCAAATAAAGCGATGGT
>JBMLPC010000007.1:0-4951 GCA_049242305.1 Aquiluna sp.
TTCCGCTGCCGCCAGAGCCGAGAAGTCGGGCAGAGACGCGTACTCCCGCTGGAGACTGAGGTTGGTGGAGTCAATTGATTCAACAAAGCGCAGCTGCGGCAAAACCGCTCTAGCCTTGGGAAGTTCCATGGCAAAACCCTATTGGAAAAGGCCCAGTTGTAGATTTCCGCAACGATTTTCCATTCTCTTTGTGGCAACTCTGCAATTTCTTGCCATTCAGTCCCAATAAAGTAGGAGGGCGAGTGAGGAGACCATGAGCGACAAATCAGATCTAAGCACCACTGCCGGCAAACTCGAGGATCTCAAGCACCGCTATCACGAAGCAGTTCATGCAGCCGGTGAGGCAGCAATTGAGAAACAGCACGCCAAAGGTAAGAAGACTGCTCGCGAGCGCATCGCCATGTTGCTCGATTCTGGTTCCTTCGTAGAAGTCGATGAGTTTGTTAGACATCGCTCCAATGCATTTGGCATGGATGCTAAGCGCCCCTACGGCGATTCAGTCGTAACCGGTTTTGGCACAATTCATGGTCGGCAAGTTGCCGTCTACTCGCAAGACTTCACAATATTTGGTGGCTCACTTGGTGAGGCAGCCGGCAACAAGATAATCAAAATCATGGAACACGCAATCAAAAACGGTGTTCCCCTAATTGGAATTCTTGACTCAGGTGGCGCCCGTATTCAAGAGGGTGTTATTGCGCTTGGTAAGTACGGTGAAATTTTCCGTCTCAATACCCACGCATCAGGTGTAATCCCGCAAATCTCAATCATCATGGGGCCAGCTGCTGGTGGAGCGGTCTACTCCCCCGCACTCACAGATTTTGTCATCATGGTTGATAAGACATCCAACATGTTTGTTACTGGGCCAGACGTCATCAAAACTGTGACTGGCGAAGATGTTGGAATGGAAGAACTCGGTGGAGCGCGAGCTCACAATGAGACTTCTGGAGTGGCGCACTACCTCGCTTCTGACGAAGAAGATGCGATTGATTTTGTGCAGGCTTTGGTTGGCTACCTTCCAGAGAACAATCTTTCCGATCCAATTCGCTTCCAATCTGATACTGAGATGGAAATCACTGAGTCAGAGCTCAAGCTAAATACCCTGATTCCGGACAGCCCAAATCAGCCCTATGACATGCACACAGTCATTGAGGCAGTGGTTGATGACGGGGAATTCTTAGAAATTCAGCCGCTCTTCGCGCCAAACATCATCATTGGCTTTGCGAGAATCGATGGTCAATCGGTTGGCGTCGTGGCAAGCCAACCACTGCAGATGGCTGGAACCCTCAACATTGACGCTGGAGAGAAAGCTGCCAGGTTCGTTAGGTTCTGCGATGCATTTTCAATACCAATCATTACCCTGGTCGATGTCCCTGGCTACCTGCCTGGCACGGATCAGGAGTGGGCAGGAGTAATTAGACGTGGCGCAAAGCTGCTGTATGCGTATGCCGAAGCAACTGTCCCTCTAATTACAGTCATCACTCGCAAGGCCTACGGCGGCGCTTACATCGTTATGGGGTCAAAGCAGCTTGGAGCTGACATAAACCTGGCTTGGCCAACCGCTGAGATTGCAGTGATGGGTGGCCAGGGAGCCGTGAATATTTTGTTCCGCGACCAAATCAAACAGGCGGAAGAAAAGGGCGAAGACATTGCCAAGGTGCGAGACCGACTGGCAAAGGAATACACCTATAACGTGGCAAGTCCCTTCCTCGCTGCAGAGCGCGGAGAACTTGATGGAATCATCGAACCGGCCGCTACTAGATCAGCGATCGCCAAGTCCCTAAGAGCACTTAAGTCCAAGCGGGCCAGCCTGCCCCCTAAAAAGCATGGAAACATTCCGCTGTAATGAAAAAGCTCACTACAGAGGAACTGGCAAGACTGGTCAAGGTGCAAGGGGCTACGCCCGATGAAGAGGCCGCAGCAATTGCCGTGATCCACTCACTTCTCAACAGCGAAGAGCGTGCCACAAGCCAGAAGAAGTCTGCTTGGCAGCGAGGTCGGGTTGGTCTTCGCGGCCAACTTGGGACCGAGTGGGAAGGCGAGCTACGCCGCTAGTTGTCCCCCAAAGTGCCACCAAAAAATCGCAACCGTTGGTCACAGAAAGTCCTTGAAAGTGCTTGGCTATGAGTGAGATTCGAAACGCGAAGAAGGGTTGCGGAATCTTTCAGGGGAAATAAGGCGACTTCGGTCGCCTTTTTTTATAAACGAATAAACAGGTCTGGACGGTCCGAATCTTTTTGGATAGCCGCCATCGTCACCCGCCAGCCATCCCCAATTGATGCGCGAATTACCACCTTGCCAGCTGTGACCTGATCGAGTCGCTCGCTGACTTCAGCTAGGTATTTTTCTCTCTCTGATTCTGCCAACTCATCCAAGCCACCATCATCCAGTAGCTGAACTTCAACACCTCGTGCGCGGGCCGCTCGGGTGGCACGAACCACAGCGGGTGAAAGAAGAGCGCGACCTCGAATTTGATCTCTAAGTTGTGCCTCCAGCAACGCTGCCTCTGTGCGATCGTTGCTACTCAGCTCCCCACCCTGCTCTTTGATTTTTTCCAGTAGTGGCAGCGCAGTGTTCAGGGTTTCCTGAAGACGCTTCACCTTTTCAGCTCGTGCTGCTGATGCTGCGGCAACCGCAGAGTCGGTTTGGACAGCTCGAATTCTAAATTCAACCGCCGCATTGGCACTTGAAACTATTGCCCAGTAGGCGGCTTGGGCAACCGCAACTAAGACGAGACCACCAATTAAGCCTGTATTGAATGCAACCTGAAAACCGCCCCAAGCAAAAAGCTGGACTGTAAGGGCTAGAAATCCAATCCAAGCAATTACTGGAAATTGCCTAATGGCAACGATTGCAAGCAGCGTGCTGAGAGCCCCAACGTGCCAAGTCGTATAGCTGCCTTCTCGAACCCCATCCAAAGCGGCATAAATCAATTGTGAAACAGCAATGGTTGATATGACAGCCAATAGAGCCGATGCAACGTGCATGCGAATACCACGCTTGTCGAGTGTTAGCACCACCAGGGTAAAGAAGTAAATTGCAATGGCTGCGACAGCAAAAGTCTGATTCTCATACTCAGGAAGACTAAACATTCCAAGAAGGCCGTGATAGAAGCCGAAAACCACAGCGATAATTGCCAATGAGGAGCGGTTAAGCCTAATCATTCGGCCACCTCAGAGTCACGGTCGTTCCCTTGCCAGGGGCGCTTTCAATTTCCGCCACACCGCGAACAGAATCCATTCGAAACAAAATTGAAGTGCTTATTCCTATTCGATCTTTAGAGACTCGGTCAGGTCGGAATCCAGCACCATCATCTCTTACGACAAATTTGACTCCCTTTCCATCAGATGCCAACAGTAGAGAAATCGCCTGGGCCTTTGAGTGCTGGATGGAGTTATCGAGCGCTTGCAGAGTCGCTTCAGTAATTGCCTGTGCCACTTCAGGCGCCAACGTATCCAAGTTGCTGCCAGAGATTTCAACTTTGACGCGGGGATCGAGTTTCGCCGCGGCATTTTCTAGCGCTCTAAAAAGACCGGCCGTTGTAACCAGTTCACTCTTATCTTGGTCTGATTGCGCTTGCTCAAGCGAACGAATGGCAGTGGCCGCAGACACTCCAGCAGCGCGAATTTCATCCGGACGTTGCGCCCTAGCAGCTAGAAGCAGAGTGTGCAGAACCTGATCGTGCACTAAAGCATCGACTCGCTGTCGCTCCCTTTCTATTGCCTCAGTTTTTGCTTGCTGCAAGGAGCTTTGAATTGCTTCTCCGTTGGCCATGTCTACTTCAGCAGCACCTTCGCGAACCAGCGAAACGAGTGCCATTACTGCAAAGCAATAGACGATAAAGAAAGCCGAGTCGAGACTCGCCTGCAGCACTCGCTCCTCACCAAATAAATAGACCTGCCCCGTAAACCAAATAACGCTTATTGCCGCAACATAAACAGTCCACTGCCAAGTTTTGGTAAACACTGCGACCAAAATTGCCGCAAAACCAATTGCCCACCATATCCAAGGCCGGCCATCGGCAGTGAAATTGAACTTTGCAATCTCTGTCAAAGGCATACATGCAGTTATAAGGAGAACTACAAGCCCATAAATTAAGGAAATCATTCTTCCGCTACCAAACCAAAGCGATAAAAGAGTTATAAAAGCGATTACAATGTATGCAACAAACAAGACAGTATTTAGCCCATTTACTGCCTGTACTTGGCCAAATCCATTTACAACTACTTCAACTGCGACCAATAAATGAACAAATCCACTAATTCTGCGAATTAGCTCTTCCAGGCGATTTGAGGCAATAGATGCAAGCTGCACTAGAGCATGTCCCCCGAGATAATCCCGTCTTCCACCGCCCGCTTGAACAAATCGACCTTAGTAGCGGCTTGACGCCCAAGCTTGGCGTACTTCACTCTCACCCGATCAATGTGTTCCTTGGCCGAGCTTTGCTTGATTTGAAGTTGGTAGGCGACCTGCTTCAGACTCATCCCGGAGGCATAAAGCGATAGCACTTCCCTTTCGCGAGCAGACAAAGAGGCTTCCTTGAACGAAGCGTCAGAATCAATCGTGGCGCTCGTCTCGGCGTTATTGATAATGGCACCTTGACTCGCCAATTCGATTGCTTGGAATAGAAATTCCATTGGTTGACTCTTTGGCACGATTGCCGTCGCACCTGCTCGAACAGCTGCCCGCATTAGAGAGGGCTTATCAGCGATTGAAAAAATAAGAACAGCTGGTCCAGCCGCTACCAATCGAGAAACATTCTCGGTGACCGTGGAGCCATCAGAGAGACTCAAGTCAGTAACCACTACGGCGCAGTCTTTTCCTTCAATTTGCCTAAGCAATTCATCGACAGTTGCCGCAGAGCCCACTAAATCAACATTTTGTTGCACGCAGTAGTTACTAAAACCGAGCCTGATGGCCTCGTGGTCGTCAACGATGGCAACTCGGATCCCCA
>JBMLPC010000008.1:0-5933 GCA_049242305.1 Aquiluna sp.
GAACTTGGCGGCTTTTCCGAAACCTGGGTGAGAGCGCAGGATTGGGAACTGAACCAGAGAATCAGAAAAACTGGCTACCAGGTTTGGTTTGATCCCCGACTGGAAGTTGGCTACTACCCAAGACGAGACTGGGTGTCATTGGCAAAACAGTTCTTCAAAACTGGCATCTGGCGAGGCGCACTGACTCGAGATGACATCGGAAACTCGAGGTTCCGCTACTGGATTCCCCCGCTGCTGGTGCTTTCGAGCCTTCTAGCCTTTCCTCTATATCTATACCTCTTGGCCATTGCTTTCTATTCATCCGGCCAGACCACACTGAGCTGGGCAGTCAGGCTGTGGCTGATTGTTGTGCTACCAACCATGCACTATTCCTGGGGAATTGGCTTTTGGGTGGGGCTTATCAGAGGCCGCAAATAAAGCGATGGTAAATTTCTCTAAATGAGTAATCGCGACGTAGTTATCTGTTCGTTCTATACCCCGGACGAGTATTACGGCAATCACGCCAAAGAGCTGCGAGAGCAGCTAACCGGTCTTGGAATTGCTCACGAACTTCTGCAAGTAGAGAAAAAAGCCGGTGAAGACTGGGCAGATGTCACCAGAAAAAAGATTGGCTTCATAAGAGACATCTGCCACAAACACCCGGACAAGATGGTGTTTTGGATTGACGTTGACTGCCGGATCTCTCACCTTCCCGATTACATTTCTAATTCCACCGCAGACCTGATCGGTTTCCAAAGATCCTTTGGTTCGCCCATGCAAATTGGCTACTCCCACCGCACTCGCTTCTGGGAGCCCAGCTTCTGGGGCATTAACACCACCCCGCAAGCTAGAAAACTGATTGAGGATGCCTACGCGCTTGAGCAGAAGGCAACGCTCAAGGCAACCGACGATTACTTCCTAGAGGAAGCATGGCGGGCAAATGCCAGAAACCTGACTTTCCAGATGATTCCAACCACTGAGATTTTGCGTGAGAGGGCAGTACTGGAAACCGGTCAGCGCCCACCATTTTTTAGTTTTGGCTCTTCCGGCAACGTCGCTGAGTTCAAAAACAAAGTAGTTCAGCACGGCACCAAGAAATCTCAAAGCACCAGAGGGAAACTGCTTGCCAAGGCAAAGCAGCTGGAAAGCATCCTGCCAAGAAATCTTCGCAATTCTCTGCGCCGAATTGCTGACACCACAGGTGTCACGAATGCGCTCACCAAAGAAAATGCCAAGGGAATTGATCCAATTCGCGGAAGACACCTTGGCAAGATTTTGTTTGAGGCCAAGCACGGTAATCGGGCTGAGTTTGAGAGTCTGAAATCTGATTTCTCTCTGAAGTATTTGCCTAACTATCTGGAGTCTTCAACCATTGAATCCGCTGAGGCATTTTTGCACTACGCAGAGCGAGATTCTAAGAAGATTTCTCTGATGTGGTGGGTGTACCCATACCCCGGCAACTTTGGAGATTGGCTATCACCGTTAGTGCTCTCTCACTACAGCAGCAGTGGAGTAATCCACCAAGCCCCAACTGACCCCAGCCTGAAAAAACACATCGTTGGGCTTGGCTCCATCGGAAGATTTATCCGCGGAAACTCAGTGGTGTTGGGAACCGGTATTTCATCAGATGATCTAAATCTTCACCCAAAGGCCGACTACGTCTCGCTTCGCGGACCACACAGCGCTAAGGCTCTGCAAGCAGCCGGTGGAAAGCTCATTGAATCGCACGGCGATCCAGGCCTGATTATGAGCGAGATTATGCCGGTCAAACGCGGTGCAACCAACGGCAAGACTGCATTCGTTCGCCACTTTTCTCACTCGGCCATTCCCGTTCAGTTGCCATCACATGTTGATGAGCTCTCAGTGATGATGTCAAGACCGAAAGACATTGAGTTGTTTGTCAGCACGCTTGCCCAATACGACAAAGTAATCACCTCTGCTATGCACGTCATGATTGTTTGTCAGTCGTATGGCATTCCCTGCGGACTTGTTACCTTCAAGGGCTTTGAAGACAACGTGCATGGAACTGGCATCAAGTATGAGGACTATGCGCTGGGGGCAGGCGTCGAGGTCATGAATCCTCAGCCCATTGATCTAGACCTAACCAAGATGAATTTGGACAACCTAATCAGAGATATCAAGGTCTCACAGGATAAGAAGCAGCAGGTCATTGGGCACGTCCGCCAAGCAGTCGCTAGATTTGAGAAATGAAGAAATTAGCCCAGGAGCTGTGGCAATCGGCTCGGCTACTGGTTCCAGCTAAATACCGCTATCCGCTGATTCTTCTGATTCTGATTGCAGCGGCAATTCCAGTCACCGAACTACTGGTCGCAAAACTATTCACGGATCTCGTGGTGAATGGTGCCAATAAAGGTCTGGGCGAAATAATCGTCAATTTAGTTATCTTTGGTTTGCTGTTTGTCGCAACTCGTGTAGCGAACTACATTCAAAAAACCTACCGCGTTCGTTTCTTTGACAAGGCCTTTGGCGCTGACAAGCGAGAAAAGACTGCCCAGGGTGAAAGTTGGGAATGGGCAATGGCCCTGGAGCTTGTCAATGTCCTCAGCTTCATGCTGCAGGCCTTTGTGATTGCAGCTTTCCTATTTATCCTCAATCAAATAATGGGAGGAATTACTTTCCTCATCATCTTGATACTCCTTCAAGTGATGGGCAGATCCTTTGCTTTTCAACTCAAAACGCAGCGGGAATTTGTTGAAAAAAGAAGAGCCAAAGAAAACGTAACACCGGCCGAGCGATTGGGAAGCCGCATCAAGTCAGCAGAGTTCGTAACTTTGCTGGGTAGTTTCTTCATAGTCGCTCTGATGGTCTTGCTGGTTATCTTCAGCATCGAAGGCGTGGTTTCACTTTCCAGCACAATCGTCTTTTTCCTAGGACTAAGACTGATGAACACAACTTTCTCCTCGATTTCTTCAGCCTTGATGAGGTTTGCGAGAGCGAAGGCGAATAGCTTCTAATGAAGCTCACCATTGGGTTTTCAACACTGGCGGAGCGGGTGTCAAACATACGCTTTCCTAGCAATGCCTATGAATATCTAGTGCTGGTTCAAAACCCCAATCAAGTTGATTTCAGCGCTCCAAAAGAGGCGACATTGATTGAAGTTGCTGGCAAGGGCGTTGCTAAAAGCCGAAACCAAGCAATCTTGAGCGCAATGACCGACCTGTTGATTTTTGGCGACGACGACGTAGTTTTTCATCCTTCAGAGCTTGAGAAAGCCGTTAAAAAGTTTGAAGCAAACCCAGAACTGGTGTTGCTGTTACTGGCAGCCAATGATGAGACTGGCAAACCCAGAAAGCAATATCCGACAAGTGAAAACAAGCTGACCCTCTTTAACTCAGCGCGTGCTGCCACCTATGAAATGATGATCAATGTTTCGCGAGTGAAGCAGCTGGAAATCAAATTTGATGAAAGATTCGGTGCGGGAGCTGATTTATACCTTGGTGATGAATACATATTCATTAGCGACCTAATCAGGGCTGGTGCAAGATGCGAGTTCGCACCCATCTTTGCAGCCACTCACCCATCTGACAGCTCCGGTGAGCGCTGGGGAACGGCCATTGATCGCAAAGCACGAGCAGCAGTTTTTGAGAGAGTTTTCGGCCCATTAGCGCCGCTGGTCAGACTCGCTTTTGGCATTAGAAGAATTCGATTGCTCGGTGGCGTTCGGCAACTGATGCTTTTTGTATTCGGTCGCTAGTTAGCGAGTTCGCACTGTCTTTGAAAACGCTGGCACCGCGGAGCCATTGACGTAAATGTCAACCGTGACATCTACCCCAACCGCTCGGGTTAGGCGATCAAATGCCTGGAAATCTTGAGTCACTGTCACTTTCTGCCAACGACCAGCAATCTTCCAACTAATGGTTGAGCCTGTATAGCCGCGGGCATAGACCACTATCTTTCCGTTGAAGGTACCGACGTTCAGCGTCTGACCAGGTTGCGGTGTCACGGTGCCGGCTTGCAGCGCAGTAACGGCTGACTTCATGTCGACCATTGGAATATTTTTGCGAATTACGTCACTAATCTTTGTGCCGGTTGATTTCATGACGCTGAGAATCTGCTCCGGGGTTCTGGTCGGGAAAGCCTGACGCAAAATCGCAAACGAACCCGCGACCACTGGGGCTGCTGCAGAAGTTCCGGATGACTGAATGTAGCTAAAGGTGTTCGCACTTCTGGCATAGTCAGGGGCCAAGAGCTCAACCTTGCTGGACATCGTTACATACCAACTGATCTCGTTCTTGTTGTTAACGGAAGCAACAGCAACTACATCTTTCAAGCAAGATGGGAAGACTGAGGTTGCAACTTCCAAAGTAGGCGTGTTACCAGCTGATGCAAATGGGATTACCCCCGCTTTGCGAAGATCCGTTAGCAAGGTCGCAAGTTCAGCAAGCTGAGGGTTTGTGTCACACTGAAGCCAACTTCTTGGAATTTCAGTGAAGTAGCCGCCCCAGGACATCGAGAGAGCAACTATGTTCAGCGCCTCTCTTCTTTCCTTAATGTAGCGAAGCGCAGCCAGAATTCCATTCAAAGTCAAATCAACATTTGCCATCAAAATCTTGGCATCTGGTGCAACACCGCCAGGCGCTTCAGCCGTTGGATTTCCAGCCACCAAGCCAGCAACCATGTTGCCGTGATCTTCGTCAGTTAGGAAAATGCTTCCGATTTTTCTCTGCGATGCCGCGGCGGGACCAGACTGTTCTCTGGTGCCGTTGGGGCAGCGCAGTGAAGAAGTTGCTTCGACAAAGCAGTAACCATCAATCACTTTGTCTTTGAAGTAAGGGTGATCGAGGTTTAAGCCCTGGTCAATAATTGCAACCGTTGCACCAGCGCCTTTATAGCCAAGACTCCAAGCATGCGAGAGATTCACGGCATCATAAGCAGGCTCAACAACATTGGCACTGGCCTGCGTGGGAATTACTAGCAGAACTGCCAGCAAGAAAGCACTGATTCTCTTCATGCTAATTCCCTCCTTGAACCCGGTTTCTAATCAAACCCTGGCTTACGAGTCTAAACTTTAGCCATGTCACAATCGTCAAAATATGCCGTGAAAAAGGCAGTAATTCCGGCAGCAGGTCTGGGGACACGGTTCTTACCCGCTACTAAAGCTCTGCCGAAGGAAATGCTCCCGATTGTCGACAAACCTGTAATTCAGTTCGTGGTTGAAGAAGCAGTTTCAGCTGGTCTTCAGGATTTACTCATGATTACGGGAAGAAACAAAAATGCGCTTGAAAATCACTTTGACCGAGTTGCCGAACTAGAGCAAGTTCTTTCAGAAAAAGGTGACAAGAAAAGGCTCTTCTCAGTTCAAGAAAGCACCCAGCTCGCAGACATTCACTACACCAGACAGGGTGATCCGAAAGGTCTTGGCCACGCAGTGCTCAGAGCCAAGAGCCACGTTGGTGAACACAGCTTTGCAGTCCTACTGGGTGATGATGTCATTGATGCAAGAGACCCAATCCTCCCCCAGATGCTAAAGCTGCACGAGGAAACCGGCGACAACGTAGTTGCCCTAATGGAAGTTCCGATGAATCAGATTCACCTCTACGGCTGCGCCAAGGTATCGGAGCAGGCTGGTGATTCTGTGAAAATCAATCAGCTGATTGAAAAACCTTCTGAAAAAGAGGCCCCCTCAAACCTAGCTGTGATCGGCAGGTATGTGCTCAGACCAGAAATATTTGAGATTTTAGAAAATACGCCAGAAGGCAGAAACGGTGAAATTCAGCTCACCGATGCACTGCAATATGCCGCTGCTCACCCATCAGTGGCGGGTGGCGTGCGAGGAGTAATCTTCCGTGGCCGCCGCTATGACACAGGCGACAAGCTTGATTTTATAAAGGCAACTCTTCGGATGGCAGTTGATCGCGATGACATTGGCACTGAACTCCGAGGCTGGCTAAAGGACTTCTCTAAAGAGATTTAGTTCGCTTGCACTTCTCAGA
>JBMLPC010000009.1:0-13967 GCA_049242305.1 Aquiluna sp.
CACTCCAAGAGCGATAAGAACCTCTACCGCACCAAAGAAGAAATTGACTTTTGGAAAACCAAAGATCCTGTTGGCAAGTTTGAAACCCTGCTGATTGAAAAAGGCATTCTGACCAAAGAACAGACCGAGCAGATTACTGAAAACGTCCGCAATGAAATCAGAAACGCCATCACCGAAGCTTCCGCTGCACCCGACTCAGATCCTGCCGAGCTAATCACCTCGGTGTTTAGGGCGGTGAACTAATGAGCGAGCGCATCATTACCTACGCCGAAGCAATCCGCGAAGCAATCGGTCAGTCAATGGAAAAAGACCCAAGCGTATTCATGCTTGGTGAGGACATCGGCGTATACGGTGGTGCTTTTGGAGTTTCCGGCGACCTCTACCACCGCTTTGGCGAGGAGCGAGTTCGCGATACGCCCATCTCGGAAATGGGAATCGTTGGCGCGGCTGTTGGTGCAGCGCTAGTTGGCATGAAGCCGATTGTTGAAATTCAGTTCTCCGACTTCACCGCTCACGCCATGGATCAGATTGTCAACCAGGCCGCCAAGATTCACTTCATGTTAGGTGGCGAGCTATCAGTTCCCATGGTGCTAAGAGCACCATCTGGTTCAGGCACCGGTGCAGCAGCTCAGCATTCGCAGAGCCTGGAGGCGTGGTTTGCCCATGTTCCTGGTCTAAAGGTTGTCTTGCCAAGTTCTCCACTGGAGGCCAAGGGGCTCCTTCTTTCTGCAATTGATGACCCAAACCCAGTGATTGTTTTAGAGCACAAGCTTCTTTACAAGACTTCCGGTCACGTGCCAGAAGAGATGTATAGGACACCAATTGGAGTTTCCAAGGTCCTGCGCGAAGGCAAAGACCTAACCATCGTTGCAACCGGTGTCATGGTTTCCAGGTCTTTGGAGGCAGCGGCAATTTTGTCTGAAAAGGGAATCGAAGCAACCGTGATTGACCCAAGAACTCTTTCACCGCTAGACATGGGCCCAATCAACAATTCAATTTCTCAAACCGGCAGAGTGCTGTTGGTGCAGGAAGCTCCAAAGCACGTTGGATTTGTTGCAGAAATCGCTGCCAGAATTGCAGAGGGCCCAGCTATCTATTCACTAACTGAACCGGTCAAGCGACTTTGTGGAATGGATGTTCCAATTCCTTATGCGCCGCAACTTGAAAAGTCTGTTGTCCCGCAACTTCCAGAAATCGTTGGAGCGGCTGAAGATCTAATGAGGGGCGTCTAATGCCAAAGACACCGGTTGTTATGCCAAAGATGAGCATGACCATGACCGAGGGTGAAGTGGTTGAAATTACCGTAGCCGTTGGTCAAACAGTTAATGCTGGTGATGTTGTGGCAGTGGTTGGCACCGATAAGACAGACATGGAGGTCGAGTCTGATCACTCCGGCACAGTTATTGAGGTTGTTGCAGGTCCCGGCCAAGTTCTCGAAGTTGGAGCGCCGCTGTTAGTTCTAGAAACCGAAGGCGAAGATCTGCTGGCAGGCATGTTTGCCCCCGCCGAACCAGTTGCAACACCTCAGCCGGCTGCAGCACCAACCCCAACACCAGTCGTTGAGCCTGTTATCGAACAGATTGTTGAGGTAACACCAGTTGCGGCAACCGAGGTTCTGGCGATGCCGGGAGCTCGCAAGATAGCCAAAGAGCAGGGCATTGATCTAGCAAAAGTAAAGCCAGCATCTCCAGCTGGAATCATCAAGCAGTCAGACCTTGGCGTCAACTCTGCGAAGGTTGATAAAGCTAGAGCTCTCATCGCATCGGTAGTTGAAACCTCTCTTCAAATTCCGCAGTTTTCCATTAGTGGCAGCATCAAGGTCAAAAAGAGTCTTCCCAAAAACTTCGATGATCGATTCGTTGTTCTTGCCAGAGCCTGGGTTAGAACATTGGCAAAGCACCCACAGCTCAACCAGCAATACCAAGCTGGCAGTTTTGTTGCCGCTCAGACTCGGATTGCAGCGCTTGTGAAGACAGACCTTGGTTTTGTCACCCCCGTCTTTGCAGTTGATGGCATCAAGGATGCTGCCTGGGAAGAGAAGGCCAAGCAGGTATTAGCTCTGGCCAGACAGAAGAAGATTCCACTAGGGAATCTCGCTGGCTCCACCACCTCCATCACGGATCTCAGTGAGTTTGGAGTGGAGCAGGCCAACACCTTGCTCTTTGCCCCGCAGTCATCCGGCTTCAACATTGGGGCCATCAAGGATAAGAAGGGCAAGGTCAAGATCAGCTTTACGTTGGTGGTCGACCACCGGATTGCTGATCCTGGCGATGCAGCGCTAGTTGTGAAGACATTTGAAAAGGAACTGGGGGAGGTTCTGGGTGGCAACAGCTAGAGATCGAGCACTGATTGTGAAGGTAGCTCGTATGTATTACGAGCAAAACATGTCACAAGACCAGATCGCGCGCGCTCTGATGACCTCCCGCTCCAACATCTCCCGCATCCTCTCGGTTGCTAAAAAGCGTGGCGTAGTTGAAATCAAAATTAATGAAGCCACCAAGCGCGAGACACAGATTGAAGAGATGCTGATATCTCGATTTGGACTAAGGGCTGCGCTGGTGGCTAAGGTTCCAAGAACCACCTCTGATTACACCGCAGTTGGACAGCTTGCCGTGCAGAGCTTCTTGAATCACCTCAAGCCAAGAGTTCGTGTTGCTGTTTCGTGGGGAAGATCGATTCAGGCAATGGTTGAAGCACTGGAACCAGAAAACAGACAGGACGTAACCTTTATCCCACTAATGGGTGGCATGACACAGATTCCTGCTGCCTACTCAGGAGAAACGCTTATTCGTTCACTGGCTGAGAAGTTCAACGCCGATTATGAGGTGCTGCATGCACCAACGATTGTGCAATCCCCTGACATCAAGGTTGCGCTAATGAAAGAGCCAAGCGTTGCCTCAGTAATTGAATCAGCCAAAAATGCCGATGTTGCATTTGTTGGAATTGGATCAAAGGGAGCAAACAGCTCGCTTCACATCCTTGAGTCAGCCGGCATCAATGAAAAAGAAAACCCAGAGTTTTTTACCAAGTGGGCTGGGGATTTAGCTGGCCGCTTTTTTGACCGAGACGGCAAGAGCATCAATTCCAGACTGGACTCTAGAACCGTCGGGCTGGATTTAAATGAGCTAGCCAGAATCAGAAGAGTGGTTGGTGTCGCAGCCGGCGATGAAAAAACAGAGGGTATTCTGGCCGCACTTAGGGGCGGTTTGATTTCTGAACTTGTGACATCCTCTAACTGTGCAATGAAACTGCTGGAAGCTGCCGAGAGCAAAAAGCTAGGAGAGTTGGTTTGAAATGGAAGTACTAATTTGGATTCTGCTGCTGATCGCTGTGATGTGGGTGTTTCAGCTATACATGGCAGTAAAGCAGTCTCAAAGATTTGCTGATGCCCTGAAGGAAATCAGGACCCCCGGCACCACCACCACGGTTGGCATGGGTGGATTTAGATATAGAGGTGGAAGGGCTTTCGTGGCCCTGGCTCAAAAGGACGGCGTGGTCACCGGTGCCAAGATCCTGACCGGCCTGACCGTTTTCGCAAACGCAAAACCGTTCAATGAGCTGGTTGGGCACAAACTCACTGACCTGGCTGAGGGCAAAGGCCTTGAAAATTCAAAGAAAAAGGTGGTGGAGGCTACCAAAATGGCGGCCAAGACACTACTGGACCAGAATGCACAAACGTGACTATCCAGCCTCTAATTGGCTGGGAGTTTCTGGGCTAGCGTAACGAACAGCACGGTCGACGTCGACTGTGTTCGATCCAAAGGAGGGTTGATGAATATATTCACCAACGCTGAAACGGTTGCCGAACCGACAGGCGTATGGGGAGCGATTGCTGGTGGAGCTGAATACTTCATCGGTATCTTCAACAAGGGTGGTGAAGTTTTCTTTAGCCTTATGGGCGGAATTCTTCCAACCCTAGTTGTTTTGTTAACTGCAGTTAACGCTCTCGTCCGAATCATTGGTACCGACAAGATTGAGAACCTGGGCCGCAAAGCTGCTCAGCCTGGTCTTCAGTGGTACCCAGTGCGCTACATGGTATTGCCATTCTTGGCAGTATTCTTCCTAACGAACCCAATGGCTTACACCATGGGTCGTTTCCTACCTGAGCGTTTCAAGCCTGCGTTCTATGACTCCGCAGTGTCTTACGTTCACCCAATTACAGGTCTGTTCCCACACGCAAACCCAGGTGAGCTTTTCGTTTACCTAGGTATCGCTGCTGGTATCACGACGCTAGGACTGGGTCTTGGTGACCTAGCTCTTCGTTACCTGCTAGTTGGTCTAGTAGTTATCTTCATCCGTGGAATTGTGACCGAGTGGATCACAGCCAGGATGCTAGCTAGGAAGGCGAACGCATAATGGACGGACTAAACAAAGTATTAGTAACCATTGGTCGCGGTGTAGGTGGCGTGGTTGGTACCTTGTACCAAGCAGGTCGTGACACCATCGACACAATCATCCGTAACATCCTGCCTTTCATGGCATTCATTTCCTTCATCATCGGTCTAGTTCTAGTAACCGGTGTTGGTGACTTGATTGCTCAAGGTATTAAGGGTCTCGCTGGCAGCATTGTCGGTCTTTTGATCGTTTCTGTTGTCTGTGCTATTCCTGTTCTCTCCCCGCTGCTAGGCCCAGGTGCTGTTATTGCACAGGTTGTTGGAACCCTGCTCGGTGTTGAGATTGGTAAGGGAACTATCCCTCCACAGATGGCACTACCAGCTCTATTCGCAATCAACCCACAGGTTGGTTGTGACTTCATTCCAGTGGGTCTAGCCCTTGGAGAAGCAGAGCCTGAGACTGTAGAGGTTGGTGTACCAGCAGTGCTGTTCTCCCGCCTTATCACCGGACCGCTATCTGTCGTAATCGCTTACGTAGCTAGCTTCGGCCTATACAGCTAAGAAACAAAAACATCCTTTCGGGGGTTATCAGAGGATGGGTCGAAATTCGGCCCATCCTCTGATTACTAATCAGGGCATTTATTAGTTCAAAGGAGAGCAAAATGGCAGAGTACAAGGCAGTAAAGATCGACAAGGGCCCAGGCGGCTGGGGTGGTCCACTAACCATCAAGCCAACCGATGCACGTCCCTACATCTATTCAGTGACCGGTGGCGGTATTCACCCCCTGGCACAAAAGATCGCTGACCTAACCGGGGGAATCGCATTTGATGGCTTTGCCTCGTCAAAGAAGTTTGAAGAGATCGCAGTGGCAGTGATTGACTGCGGTGGAACAGCCAGAATCGGTGTTTACCCGATGAAGAAGGTTCCAACCGTTGATATCCACGCAACTTCCCCTGCTGGTCCTCTTGCAATGTTTATCACCGAAGACCTATTGGTCACCGGTGTGAAGCTTGACAACATCAACCCAGCTTAAGGAGAAACATGACAGTGCTTTATAAGAGCTCTGTCACTGAGATTGGCGAGCTAGTTCCCAGCTTTATTGCTGAGGGGATGCTGGTTTTTTTTGGTGAGAGTGCGCCGGAGGAGCTGCGCACCTTCTGTATCATCCACAAGCTGGAGCATGCAGAAGGGCAAGTCAAAGAGGGAGATTTCGTTTCAATTGACGGCCACGAGTTTGAAATTCTCTCGATCGGATCAGTTGCTAACGACAACCTCTACAACCTCGGCCACCTCAACCTAAAAGCCAACGGCAACACTGTTGCCGATTTGCCAGGCGATGTCTCAATCGCCAAGGTCGATTTGCCAGAAGTAAAAATCGGCACTCAGATTGAAATAACCAGGAGAGACTAAATGCAATACCGCCTCAAGCTGCAGGAGCTAGCAACAAAGAACGGAAGACCATTCCGCATCGCACTGGTTGGTGCTGGGCAAATGGGCCGTGGCTTTGCCGCTCAAGCACACCGCTTGGGGCTAGAGGTTGCAGCAGTTGCCGACATTGCACCAGATCGCATCAACCAGGCATTCCATGATCTAGGTCACCCGCAGCCAATCATTTCTTCCGACCCAGCTGAGCTGAACCACCTGATCAAGGCAGGACAACCTGCTGGAACCACCAATGCCGATATCGTTCCGCAGCTGGATGTTGATGTTGTGGTGGAGGCAACCGGTGTTGCTGCAATTGGTGCAGACATCATCTACAAATCTCTCTCAGCTTCCAAGCACGTAGCAACCCTGAACGTTGAAGCAGATGTCACGGTTGGCCCAATCCTGCACAAGACCGCCAAAGAGCACGGAGTGCTCTACTCGGTCTGTAATGGTGATGAGCCAACCGAAGCTAAAGAACTGGTTGATTTTGCAAGAGATCTTTCTTTTGAAATCATCATGGCTGGTAAGGGTAAGAACAACCCGTTTGAGCCTCACTCAAACCCCGACACCGTGGCAGAGCGTGCAGCCAAGAAGCACATGAATCCAAAGATGCTGGCGTCCTTCACCGATGGCTCAAAGACCATGATTGAAATGGCAGCGCTTGCCAATGCAACCGGGTTGAAGCTAACCAAGCGCGGAATGATTGGACCAGCTGCCACCAGAACAACTTTGCAAGATGTTTTCAAGCCCAAGAGCGAAGGCGGAGTGCTGGACGAGGTTGGTGTGGTTGATTACTGCACCGGCGATGTCGCTCCTGGTGTCTTTGTTGTTATCAAGACTGAAGCTCCCTACGTGGCAGAAGAGATGAGCTATCTCTCGATGGGACCTGGCCCTTACTTTGCTCTCTACCGTCCATATCACCTGGCATCGGTGGAGGCACCAATGACTGTTGCCAAGATGTTGGTTGATGGCTACGAATCACTTGCCACCGACTCACGCATGACCGAAGTGATTGCATCCACCAAGAAGCCACACAAGCAGGGCGAGAAGTTTGATGGCATTGGTGGCTACTCAGCGAGAGGCGTTGCCGACATCGTTGAAGACGCCAAACGCGACAACCTGGTTCCAATTGGACTACTGCAGAATGCAGTTGCCAAGCGCGACCTACCAATTGATCACCTGGTCACCTATGACGATGTTGAACTGGATGAGAGCGCAACCATTTACAAGCTTCGCCAAATGCAGGACGAGTTAGGACTCTAGGTTCCTATGGCGGACAAACCAGAAATCTGCGGGTTCTGCCACTCTGATAAGCCCAGAGAAATCATCTATGTGGGCAAGATCGAATACGGGTCGAAGTGTGCGATGTGCGGTGCCACCACCCACAAATCAGCTCGCGAACTCAGGATTGCCGCAAAGGGAGTCACTCCTGGTGGCTTTGAATCAACCCCGGTAGGCATCGTCAGCAAGATGTTGAAAGACCCCTACAAGTTCTTCACCGGTAAAAAGCAAGAGCCGCCAAAGACCGATAACTAAGCTTTCTTTGTGGAAAAGCAAGTAAGGCCAAAGACCGAGGGCTGGACGCAGGCCAAGGATGAATCTGGCAAGCCACTGCTTCAATTCACCGATAAAAGAAGAGGCAAGCCGCCTGTTCACCTTGCCGACCTCACCCCACCTGAGCGCAAGAAACAATTCGAAGAGCTAGGCATCCCGGGTTTTAGAGCAAGCCAGATTTCCACCCACTACTTCACTCACTACACCTCAGACCCTGAGCAAATGAGCGATCTTCCAAAGAGTGGCAAAGAGGAGCTTGTTCAGAAAGTTCTTCCTAATCTTCTTACTGAAGTCAGAAGGCTTCGCACCGATGATGGTAAGACAATCAAGTTTCTCTGGAAACTATTTGATGGAGCGCTAGTCGAATCAGTTTTGATGCGCTATCCAAACAGAATTACTCTTTGCATTTCATCTCAAGCAGGTTGCGGCATGAACTGTCCTTTTTGTGCAACAGGCCAAGCAGGACTAACTAGAAATCTTTCAGCTGCGGAAATCATTGATCAGATTGTTAGAGCTAACGCTGCAATTCAAGCTGGAGAGCTTGGAGCGAAAAAACACTCTGATGAAAGAGTGAACAACATTGTTTTCATGGGCATGGGTGAACCACTCGCCAACTACAACCCTGTGATGCAGGCAATCAGAACAATGCTGGCTGAGCAACCAAACGGACTTGGCATGTCAGCGAGAAACATAACCGTCTCAACTGTTGGCCTTGTGCCAGCAATTGAAAAACTTGCAGAAGAAGATCTTCCAATCACGTTCGCCCTCTCACTGCATGCACCAGACGATGAACTCAGAGACGAATTGGTTCCGGTTAACACCAAGTGGAAAGTTGATGAGGCACTGGATGCCGCCAAGGCCTACTTCGACAAAACTGGCAGAAGAGTCTCCATCGAATACGCGCTAATCAAAGACATGAACGATCACAACTGGCGTGCAGAACTAATGGCTAAGAAGCTAAATGCCAGAGGGAAAGGCTGGGTTCACGTGAACCCCATTCCCCTAAACCCAACCCCGGGTTCTGTTTGGACAGCTTCCACCCCGGAGCAGACTAAGTCTTTCCTGAAGATCCTTGAAAACAACGGCATTCCAACCACTTTGCGCGACACCAGAGGCAAGGAAATAGACGGTGCTTGTGGGCAGCTGGCAGCCAGTTTGGAAAATTAGTCAAGACCCCCTAGACTGCTTTCATGACGCAAATCGAATTTGGCCTAGACACCTTTGGTGACATTTCCCTAGACGACAAGGGTGCACTCAAATCTGCTGGCGAAGTAATCAGGGACGTTGTCGAACAAGCAAAGCTTGCCGATGAACTCGGTCTTGCCGGTTTCAACATTGGTGAGCACCACCGCGATGATTACGCGGTATCTGCCCCTGACACTGTCTTAGCAGGAATTGCAACCGTCACCAAAAACATTCGACTCGGTACTGGTGTCACTGTTTTGTCATCTGAGGATCCTGTTCGTGTCTATCAGCGCTTTGCAACTATCGATGCACTCTCTAACGGTCGAGCAGAGATAACAGCTGGCCGCGGATCTTTCATCGAATCTTTTCCACTCTTTGGTTATGACCTGAACGACTATCACATTTTGTTTGAAGAGAAACTTGAGCTGCTGGTGAAGCTGCTGGATGAGAATGCCGTCACCTGGAGCGGATCAACTAGAGCATCTCTAACCAACCAGCAGGTTTATCCAAAAACTGAGCGTGGAAGAATTCCGCTTCGTGTTGGTGTTGGTGGATCGCCAGAGTCAGTGTTGCGTGCAGCAAGACTTGGAATTCCAATGGCACTTGCAATCATTGGTGGCGATCCTGCAAGATTCGCACCATACGCAAACCTTTACCGTGAAGCACTAGATAAAGCCGGGCAGCCTCAACTTCCGATTTCTATTCACTCACCAGGTCACATTGCAGAAACCGATGAGCAAGCAATTGAAGAGCAGTGGCCACACTACGAAACTGCCTTCGGAAGAATTGGAAGAGAACGTGGTTGGGGACCAACCACCAAGATGCATTACATCTCTGAAGTAAACGGTGGATCTTTGTATGTCGGATCACCTGAAACAGTTGCCAGAAAGATTGCTTACGCAATCAGCTCACTTGGTGCATCAAGATTTGATTTGAAGTATGCCAATGGCCCAATGCCACACAGCAAGACCATGAAGTCAATTGAGCTCTATGCCACCAAAGTTGTTCCGATGGTGAATGAACTTTTGACTGAAGCTAGGGTCTAACTTTCCAGCACTGCCATCGCGGCGTTGTGACCGGCGATACCGCTAACGGCTCCGCCCCGTCTGGCGCTGGATCCGCAGAAGTAGATCCGCTCATAACCCGTTGCCACGCCCCACTTTTCAGCCGGGGTGCTCAGGCTTTCGAAGTCCTCAGCAAAGGGCCAACTCAAGGGTTCGTGGAAGATGTTGCCACCTGGCAGGCGCAGAGCATCCTCTAAGTCCTTGGTGGTCTTGGTTTCAATGCAGGGATCGCCGTTGCCATCAAGCAGCAATAGCTCTTGGATGTCCTCAGCCAGGACCGAATTCAAGGATTCAATGACTGCCCGCTGGAACTTCTTTCGCATTTCATCGTTATCTGCGTTGGCTACCAATGAGTGGGGAGTGTGAAGGGCAAACACGGTAAGAGTCTGCACTCCTGCTTCTCTGAGCTCAGGGGAGAGAATGCTCGGGTCAGTGAGTGAGTGACAATAAATCTCACAGGGCAGTGGGTTTGGAATCTCTCCTCGACTTGCCTGCTCAAACGCTGTTTGAAGTTGCGAATAATTTTCATTGATGTGGAAAGTTCCACCAAATGCTGCTACCGGATCAAGATCTTCTTTGAGCCTCGGTAGGTGCTTGAGCAACATGTTTACTTTAACTTGAGCACCCTCTGCTCTTGGTTCGCTCTTACCAAGTAGCTTTGCAAGTTCTGGTCTAGCAAGATTTGCTAAAACATAATCAGCTTGAACTTCAACTACTTCGCTATTTACCTGATAACTTACTTTTCCATCTTGCGAGAGAGAAGTAACTTCAGCATTTGAAATAAGCTCAGCGCCGAATCTTTCGGCAGCAGCCTTCATTGATGCAGTTACTGCACCCATTCCACCAACCGGAATATTCCAGTCACCTGTTTCTCCACCGATCACGTGATAGAGAAAACATTTACTCGCTTGCATCGAATCATCAACATTTGGGGCAAAAGTTCCAATTAGTGCATCGGTTAGAACTACACCACGAACAAGATCAGACTTGAAATCTCGCTCAATCAGTTCTCCGATTGGCTTTTCAATAAATTCAGCAAGCTCTCCAAGTTCTGCAATTACCTCTGACCTTCTCTTGAGAGGGGAAGTGACAGATGGAAAGAGTTTCTGTGCGAGCTCTGTTGTTCTTGAGTAGAACTCACTCCAATTTTCAAAGTCAGAGCTCTGCACTGAAGCAAAGCTTGCCTTTGTTCTCTCGGTGTCGTTTCTGTCTATGAGCAGACCACCCTGACCGTTTGGATTTGGCGTATAAGAGGAATACCTTCTGGGAGCCAGTTCAATCTCAAGCCCCAGATCATCAATGATTTGCTTTGGTAGCAGGCTTACTAAATAGGAGTATCTGGAGAGCCGAGCCTGGATGCCAGGGAAGGCTTCGATTGAGGTGGCGGCGCCACCGAAGTAGTCCAGTCTTTCGAGCAGCAGGACCTTTTTACCGGCCTTGGCCAGGTAGGCAGCGGCCACTAGGCCGTTGTGGCCACCTCCGACTACCACCACATCCGTGTGTTTACTGGGCATGAGGGGAGTCTAGGCTCTGCGGGCTAATCACGAATGTCCGAGTTTGTTCTAATTTGTTCGTTTGTGATTATTTTGTTATGAAATCAGCGTAGTTTGGCGGATTGGCGGGTTTAGTCTGGTCCCAAGAGTCCAAAATAGGAGGTTCAATGCTGAACAATATCTCGAACCGCGAGATGGACCGTCGCCTAATTCTTAAGGGTGCGGCCGCTGGTGGTCTCGGAATTGCTGGAGCAACCATGTTGGCCGGATGTGCCCCTGGTGAATCAGCAAGCTCAGGTCCAATCGCTTTCGGTGCTCGCACCGTTGACGAGTCACCTACCAAGCAGCTACAGGCACTTGTTGCTGCTTACACCGCGAAGACTGGTAACGAAGTTACCTACAACGCAACAGAATCAAACGCTTTCCAGAACAACCTTTCTCAGTACCTACAGGGAACTCCAGATGACTGCTTCCAGTGGATGGCAGGATTCCGTATGCAGTTCTTTGCAGCTCAGGGTCTACTAGTAGACGTATCTGACGTATGGGAAGAGATCGGAAGCCAGTACAACGAGAGCTACAAGATTGCTTCCACCGGTCTAGACGGCAAGCAGTACTTCGTTCCTCAGAGCTGGTACCCATGGGGTCTTCACTTCCGTAAGTCAATGATGGCTGAGGTTGGAATGAACCCAGAGGACATCTACAACTGGGATGACTTCATGATGGCTCTTGAAGAGCTAAAGGGTAAGGGCCTAATTGGTCTAGCTGCCGGAGACAAGGGTGGCTGGGAAGCAATGGGTACCTTTGACATTCTGAACGCACGTATCAACGGATACCAGTTCCACGTTGACCTACTAGGTGGACGCGAAAAGTGGACCGACGCACGAGTCAAGGATGTATTTGCTCACTGGGAGAAGCTACTTCCATACCAGAACACCAACGTGCTTGACCTTGAGTGGGATGGCGCAATGCAGCTGCTTCTTCAGAAGCAGGCTGGATTCTTCTTCATGGGATCTTGGTTCGGTGGAAACTTCAAGGAGCAGAGCCAGGAAGACTACGACGACCTATGGATCGTTCCGTTCCCAGAAATTAACCCAGACCACGCACGCGACACAATCGATGCACCAATCGATGGTTTCTGTGTTGCTGCTAACGGTGCTAACACTGCAGGTGGTAAGGACCTAATCAAGTTCGCAGGTGACATGGAAGGTGTTCAGGCAATGCTAGACACCGGTGTTCCAATGACCTCTGCTAACAAGGGACAGGACACCTCAACCTACGACGCATTCCAGACTCAGCAGCTGGCAGTTATGAACGAGGCTAAGTACATCACTCAGTTCCTCGACCGTGACACTCGCCCAGACTTCGCTGGTCCAATCGTTGGCCCCGCATTCCAGGGTTGGTTCAGAGACCCATCCAGCACCAACGCGATGCTGGAGTCTCTACAGTCACAGTGGGACGCACTGCCTCCACTGGCTTAAGCTAAAAGGCATGACAACTGAGACGACGGCGCTGAGTAAACCTCGGCGCCGTCGTTTCTTTTCAAAATCTGACAAAGTCACACTCGGATTCTTTATTGGAATCCCGACTTTTCTTCACATCGCACTCGTTTGGTTCCCTGCGATTGCCACGATGTATTTATCTTTCACCTACTGGACCGGTATCCGGATAGAGGATATTCAGTGGGCGGGCCTTGCAAATTACGAGAACATCTTCTTCAACACCCCAATCTTCTATGACGCCCTTCGGGTCAATACGATCTGGCTACTTTGGTTCTTCTTTATCGCAACGCCTCTGGGAGTATTGCTTGCGTATCAAATAGATCGCGAGATTAGAGGACACAAGTTCTACCAGTCGGCCTTCTATTTACCTGTCGTTCTGTCATTGGCCGTTACAGGTATTATCTGGAACTTTTTACTTAGACCCGATGGGTTTGTGAATGGGCTACTGGGACTTCCCACGGCCCAGGCAATTTCATTCTTTGGAGATGATCAGTACAACGTCTGGGTCATCATGGTTATGGCGTCCTGGCGCCACATCGGCTACATCATGCTTCTTTACTTGGCAGGGCTAAAGGCGATAGATGCATCCCTTCGGGAAGCTGCCACTATCGATGGCGCTACCGAGTGGCAGACATTCCGCAAGGTCATTTTCCCAGCCATGCGCCCTGTCAACATCATCGTGCTCGTGATTACCATCATCGAATCCCTCAGGGCCTTTGACATGGTCTACATCATCTATGGCGGACGAGGGGGACTACCAATTCTTGGTGTTTTGGTCTTCGAAAGCATTGCCGGTGAAGGAGCTTCCATGAAGGGGGCAGCCTACGCGGTGATTCTCTTCTTGCTCTCAATCGTTCCGATCATTGCCTACCTCCAGCAGCAGTTCAAGGAGGATGTCAAGTGACGATTTCGACAGAGAAAAAGCGAAAGAGGAAGCTTTACGCGCAGGATGTAAAAGACCGACTGATTTCCATCTTTATTGGAATTTTTGCAATCATCTGGATTTTCCCGATTCTCTGGACGCTGTGGTCTTCATTCCGCCCATACACAGAGATTATGAAAAATGGTGTTCTGTCGGCTCCTGAGGAATTGGGTCTATTCAATTACGAAGAGGCAATCAGCCGAATGGAATTGCCCACCTACTTCTTGAATTCCGCTCTGATCACCATTCCAGCTGTCTTTCTGACGCTGCTGTTTGGTTCGCTGATTGCTTTTGTGGTGACAAGGTATTCCTTCAAGTTCAATGTCGCGATGCTGCTTTTGTTTACCGCCGGAAATCTACTTCCTCCGCAGCTGGTCTTCATTCCGGTATTCAAGATGTATCTGGCCCTTGGTGATTTGGTAGGGGATAGAAGATTCCTCTATGACAACCACTGGGGAGTGGTTCTGATTCACGTTGCGTTCCAGATGGG
>JBMLPC010000010.1:0-4424 GCA_049242305.1 Aquiluna sp.
TGTCCGAAAAAGCAAATATTGGCGTAGTCGGTCTGGCCGTCATGGGATCCAATCTCGCCCGCAACCTAGCCTCCAGGGCAGGTAACCGCGTTGCTATTTATAATCGCTCATTTGATAAGACTCAGCTGCTAACTACAGAGCACCCGGAAGCAAACTTTCTAGCCAGCGAAAGCATTGATGCATTCGTTGCCAGTTTGAGTAAACCAAGAACCGCGATCATCATGGTCCAGGCAGGCGCTGGAACAGACGCAGTAATTCAGCAGCTTTCCGAGCGATTTGAAGCAGGGGACATCATCGTTGATGGTGGAAATGCTCTCTACACCGACACCATTCGGCGAGAAAAAGAAGTTTCAGCAAAAGGCATTCACTTTGTTGGCGCTGGAATTTCTGGTGGCGAGGAAGGTGCTCTGAAGGGTCCATCAATCATGCCCGGTGGAACCAAAGAGGCTTATAAAACACTTGGACCAATTCTTGAATCGATTGCAGCAATTGCAGAGGGTGAGCCATGTGTAACTCACATTGGTTCCGATGGTGCTGGCCATTTTGTCAAGATGATACACAACGGCATCGAATACGCCGACATGCAGCTGATTGCTGAGAGTTATGACCTGCTCAGACAAAGTGGTGGTTTTTCACCAAAGGAAATTGCAGACATTTTTACCGAGTGGAACAAGGGTGAGCTGGAGAGCTACCTAATAGAAATCACCGCCGAAGTCCTTAGGCAAACCGATGCCAAAACTGGCAAGCCCTTTGTTGACATCGTGGTTGATGCGGCGGGTAGTAAAGGAACGGGTGTCTGGACCGTGCAGACCGCGCTAAACCTCGGCGTACCTGTTTCTGGAATTGCCGAAGCTGTCTTTGCAAGATCTCTGTCTTCCCAAACTGAACAACGAGAGGGTAAGCCTGCACTTCCGGCCAACAATCAGAGCTGGAACGTAACTGACAAAGCAGCTTTCATTGAATCAGTCCGCAAGGCGCTCTACGCTTCCAAGATCATCGCTTACGCACAAGGCTTTGATGCAATTAGAGCTGGTGCTAAAGAGTTCGGTTGGGACATCAACCTGGGCGAAGTGGCAAGAATCTGGCGCGGTGGCTGCATCATTCGCGCACAGTTCCTAAACCGAATCACCGATGCCTATCGCAAAAATCCAAACCTACTCTCGCTGCTATTTGATGATTACTTCCTAAAAGCAATCGATGCATCGGTTGCTGCCTGGCGTGAAGTGGTTGCAATGGCTGCACTCAGCGGCATACCGGCACCCGCTTTTTCATCATCGCTCAGCTACTACGACGGGCTACGAGCTGAGCGTTTGCCAGCGGCACTGGTCCAGGGTCAGCGCGATTTCTTTGGTGCCCACACATATAAGAGAGTGGATCAGGCTGGAACCTTCCACACTCGCTGGTCACAAGACCGCAGCGAAATCCAGACCGACTAGGTTTGGTTTGTGCCGAGCTGGATAGTTAAGTTCATACCCCTAGCCCTAATCTGGGGCTCCAGCTTCCTATTTATTGAGCTCTCGCTTGAGCTAACTACTGCCCTCGGCGTAGCTTTCTGGCGAACAGCGCTGGGTGCTGCCGCCATGGCGCTCATCATGGTTTTTCTAAAGGTTCGATTTCCCAGCCAGCTGAAGCAGTGGCTTCACCTTTGGGTCGCGGGACTACTGATGTCGGCGCTGCCCTTTTCGCTGTATGCATTTGCTCAGCAAAGCACCACCAGCATTCTGGCAGCAATCATCAACGCCACTACCCCGCTCTTCACGCTGCTTTCGATCCTGACCCTTTTCCGAGCCCAACGTCAATCCTCAACGGCGGTAATGGGTCTGCTGATTGGAATCGTTGGAGTTGCGATAACGCTCGGGGTTTGGCAGGGATTTGGCGACAACGATCCGATTGCAATCGTCGCATTGATTCTTGCCAGTATTTCCTACGGGCTTGGTGGTCCATATATTCGTAAATTCGTCACCCCGATGGAACTTCCAGCAACATCAGCTGCAACTGTGCAGGTCCTCACAAGTGCACTGACACTATTGCCTTTCTACATTTTCACCGGTCCACTTTTTGTAGCAGCTCCAAGACTCGAAACCGTTGGGGCGCTTTTACTGCTGGGTGTTTTGGGTAGCGGTGTTGCCTATTGGCTCTTCCACCAAATTGTTGCTGAGGCCGGCAGCACTTTTGCAATGACTGTGACTTATACGAACCCAGTGATTGCAACTGTCTGGGGAATTTTGTTACTTGGTGAACCGCTGCACTGGTATGAACCGGTTGGTGGAATTTTGGTCTTGCTTGGGGCTTTTTTATCGCAGGGAAAGCCGTTATTCAGAATCAGAAAAAGCTAGCCAAACATTGGCTGGCCGAAAGCCCGACTTTTCATAGAGCGCCACTGCCCCAGTTTCATTACCGGTGTCTACTCCAAGAGCTACGTCTTTGAAGCCGCGCTCAACCGAATAGGCGCATCCCCACTTCAATAGCAGCTCGCCATAGCCGCGACCGCGGAAGTTCTTTCTCACTCCCAGCTTGTCAATGAAACCACCCTGATTTTCTGCGCGGTGGTTGGTGCAAACTACAAAGCCAACCGGCAGCCCGTTTTCCTCCAGAAAGAAAACGCCATTTTCATCTTGCAAAACCGCTTCTTCTTGCTTGCTAAGCCAGTCGTGAAAAGTTTTCTTCTGAAAGCCATAGTGGTCAGAGAAAGAGTCCATCAGCAGGAAGTGCCAGGTTGCCTTCTCGTTTTCAAAGTCAGCCTGGCGAATCTTTACATTTTGAGGAAGCTTCGGATACTTGCGATCTGGCTGATGATTGCGCATGGTCCAGTACTTGCGAACTAGGTGCAGACCGGCGTCCTTCAAAGCCTTCTTTAGTTTGAGGTCCTTGTCATTGCAGTGAGATCTGACCTCGTACTCCGGATGATTCTGCTTGATCCAATCAAGAGCGTGGCGCATGCTGCGGTCATAGTCGTGCTTGGAAGGCAGTCCAAACACATCGATTTCAACCCTTTTTCGCTTGTGATCAACCTGGGCGGTAACTAGGTCAGTGATTTTTCCGTCTTCTTCGTAAACTTCCGCAAATACCTCATCAAAGAAGCCAGTTAGCTCTTCTCTAATTTCTTCTTCACTGGAGTCTTCAAATTCAGGGTCAATGGCAGAGTCGTGAGCATTACAGAGCTTCACAATCTCGGCAACGTCCTTTTCTTGCCATGCCCTAAACGACATCGGGTTTCCTCAGGTCTGGAATCAACCATGGACGACTAATCACAATTAGAGACACTAGCGACAGACCAAACAGAGTTCCAATAACTACCCCGAGATCGGCCGTGTCAGCCGAACTAATCAGGAAATAGAAGAAGGACAAAACCGTGGTAAAGGTGAAGTTAAATACACCCATCAAAGAGGAGGCCGTGCCAGCCTCGGACCCGTGGTTATAGAGGGCAATGGTTGGGATGATCGTGATGGCAGCGCCAAAAATAAACAGCTCTATAAAGAACATCAGCTGCGTGATCCAAAACTCTCCTCCAGCATTGAGATAAAGGCCGATGCCAACCCCGACCCCAATTAGGGCAGTAGCTGCCAACAAGTATTGCCCCTTGATAACTCTTGAAAGGTAGGAACCAACCTGGACACCGATGTAGGAGGCAGCCCCATTGAGTGCTAACCAAAAACCATAATCAGTTTGAGAAATACCAAACGACTGCTGGTAAACAAACGGAGTGAAATTCAAATACAAAAACAGAGCACTTAGTTGCATGGCCGCATAAAACATCAAGCCAATCAGAACTCGATCCCGCATAACGTTGACGTATCCGCGTGCTAAGCCAATAGGTGTACTGGATCTTCTCTTAGCAACTGGCAATGTTTCAAACAGTAAGAAATTCAATAGCAGCAGTAGAACCAGCGAGATCAGACCAAATACTAAAAGTATTGACTGCCAGCCAAACGCTTCGCTCAGCTGCGAACCAACAATCGGACCAGCAATTGGTGAAATGGATTGAATTAGATAAGTTTTTGCCAGCAAGCGCTGCATGGCCTGTCCGCGATAGAGATCCCGAATAATCGCTCGTCCAATTACATCTGCACCAGCGGAGAAGAATCCCATCAAGAATCTTGCTGCTATAAACAGTTCGATGCTCGGAGCTAAAAACGCCAGTGCGATGGCAACCACATACCCGGCAATTGTCAAAATCATCAGGGGTCTTCTGCCAAAGGCATCGGAGAGCGGTCCCAGCACCAACTGGCCAATGGCCAGACCAAGCGTGACACCGGTGAAGGAGGCCTGCACCACACCGTTCGTCACCCCAAAAAACGTGCCAATGGCAGGAAAGGCTGGGAGGTAGGGGTCGATGGTGAAGGGGATCAAAGACATCGACAGGGCCAACAGGACCACATAGGCCAAAAGAAGCCGTTTTGAGAGCTGGTCGCCTGAATCTATGA
>JBMLPC010000011.1:0-5251 GCA_049242305.1 Aquiluna sp.
AACCTGGCTGTCAAGGGGTTATTCCTGAAAGTTGAGTGTGAATGGCTCAAGATTGTCTATTTACCAACTAGCCACCGGCTAGTTAGCACTTTCTTGGCCATATAGGACTACTTTTGTGCCATGACCAACAGCGCAGTTGAGAAAAAGCCCCGCGGGACATTCGCCTGGGCACTCTGGGATTGGGCCGAGCAGCCTTTCCCCACCATCTTCTCCACCTTTATCTTCCCGATCTACATAACCAGCGCCGCCTTTGGGCCAGAGGAAGACACCTCTAGAGCACTGGGTCTTGCTGCCACACTGGCAGGTATTGCAGTTGCACTGGTAGCGCCGGTGTTTGGAAGAAGAAGCGATGAGGCAGGACGCAGAAAGTTCTGGCTGCTGATCAACACGTTGTTACTGGCCGGTGTAATGGCAAGTTTGTACTTCATTGAACCAACTGCCGAGATGCTCTGGCTAGGTTTGATAATTTTCTCAATTGGTGGTTTTGTGCAAGAGATTGCATTCATCAATTACTACGCGATGCTAAGACAAGTCACAACGCCTTCCAATATTGGAAAGATTTCAGGTTTTGCCTGGGGACTTGGTTACATCGGCGGAATTATTTTGCTGCTTGTTTCACTGGTTGGTTTCATTCAGACCGATACACCTTGGTTTGGAATTCCAACAGAAGACGCACTCAATGTTCGCTCGGTCTTTTTGTTCTCCGCTATTTGGTTCATTGTTTTCTCAATTCCGCTATTCCTGGTGGTGCCAGAGATTCCAGAGAAACCAAACCGGGTCAAAGAAAACATTATTGAAAGCTACTTCAAGCTCTGGGCTCAACTTAAGTCTTTGTATAAGCAAGCACCAGAAACTCTAAAGTTCTTGATTGCCAGTGCAATCTATCGTGATGGTTTAGCTGGTGTCTTTGCGTTTGGAGGAGCACTTGGTTCGCTCGCGTTTGGATTCGAGCTCGCTGAGGTAATTCTGTTTGGAATTGCTGCCAACGTGATGGCAGGTATCGGGGCTGCCATTGGTGGTGTGCTGGATGACAAGATCGGTGGCAAGCGAGTGATTATGGGATCGCTGCTTGGCCTAACGGTAGCTGGCTTTGGTGTATTTGCATTCGCTTCGCTTGGCCCAATCACCTATTGGGTTGGTGGTCTTGCTCTAACACTCTTTGTCGGTCCTGCGCAAGCCGCTTCGCGAACATTTGTTGCTAAATTCACTCCGCCTGGGCGTGAGGGTGAAGTGATGGGTCTATACATGACCACTGGTAGAGCGGTCAGCTTCCTTAGCCCTCTGCTTTGGACAAGTGCGATCTCGGTTGCGCTTTCAATGGGAATTAATAACGCTCAGGCAACCGTTTGGGGAATTCTTGGTTTGATGGTTGTACTGGTGGCTGGAATATTGCTGCTGGCAAGAGTCAACCCAAACCCACAAGTAATTACTGATTGAGTGGTTCGTTTCCAACATCGGTGATGTGGAAGCGAAGGTGTGAGCGTGAAGCCGTTGGACCACGCTGGCCCTGATACCTAGAACCATACTTCTCGCTGCCGTATGGATTCTCACTGGGCGAAGAGAGCTGGAAGAAGCAAAGCTGGCCAATCTTCATTCCTGGCCAAAGTTTGATTGGCAAAGTTGCCACGTTAGACAGTTCTAGGGTGACGTGACCCTCGAAGCCTGGATCAACAAAGCCGGCGGTGGAGTGGGTTAGCAGGCCCAGTCTTCCCAGCGAGCTCTTGCCTTCGAGCCTGGCTGCAATGTCATTTGGCAGAGATACATATTCAAAAGTTGATCCGAGCACAAATTCACCGGGGTGCAAAATAAATGCTTCGTCGGAGCCAACCTCAACAAATCGAGTTAGTTCATCCTGCTGCTCGCGCGGATCGATGTATGGGTATTTGTGGTTATCGAAAAGCCTGAAGAAGCGATCTAACCTGACATCGATGCTGCTTGGCTGCAGCAAATCTAGGTTGAGCGGATTTAGCTTGATGCGACCAGCATCGAGTTGTTTTCTGATATCACCATCTGAAAGCAGCATGCTGGAAAGGGTATCAGTGGCTCAGCCCGATTTTTTGGTGAATTCGCTTTAGCCACTTCGGTGCCCACCAGTTAGCAGATCCCAATAGGCGCATGATTGCCGGCACCAGCAGGGCTCGAACAACAGTTGCATCTAGCAGGATTGCAAAGGCAATACCTAGCCCCAGCATCTTCATGATGGACACCCCGCTGGAGGCGAAGGCTCCGAAGGTCACGGCCAGAATCAACGCAGCTGCAGTGATGATGCGACCTGATCTTTGCAAACCAAGCGCTACTGAATTGACGGTGTTGTAACCGGCGTCGTGCTGCTCTTTGATGCGGCTGAGCAAGAACAATTCGTAATCCATTGAAAGTCCAAAGGCAACCAGCGCAATCATGACTACCGATGAGGTATCTATGGTGCCAGTGACGGAGTACTCGCCCAATAGCCACTGCAACTCACCGTTTTGGAATATCCACGAGACCAAACCGAGCGTTGCCCCGAGTGATAACACATTGAGCAAGATTGCCTTGATTGGAATCAGCACACTGCCAGTGAACAGGAACAGGATTAGGAAAGTTGTGATCAAGACCCAAATGGCAGCGATGGGTAAAGCTCCTTCGATTCCCTGCTGCGAGTCTGTGTAGAAGGCTGCTCCGCCTCCAATCAACACCTGATCCAAATCAGACTCTAGAGAACGAAGATTGATTACCACTTCCATGCCGTCTGGGCTTCTGGTTTCAACGTCTGTGATTGCGTTAATACGAACCCAGTCAGTTGATTCTTCAGTTGGAACAATGCCAACCCGCACGATGTTGTCCTGCTGTTGAACCTCGTCAATGAATTCATTTATTGCAGCATCATCACCCTTCACCAAGATTTCAATGGGTGAGGATTCTCTTCCCTCGAAGCGTTCGCGAAGCAGGTCGCTAGCTACGTGCGCGGGGTTGTCTTTTGGAAGGACCCGGTCATCCACCTGGCCAAATACCACCTGACTGGAGAGGGAGAACAGCCCCGACAGGAACAAAACGCTTACGAACAAAATTGGCAGAGGTCTGCGCATCGTGAAACGAGCGATCTTCTCCCAGACCCCCGAGTCTTTCGGTGTTAGGTCGCGCTTGATGACGCGCAGTTTGTTTACGCGGTCCCCCAGCAGATTCAGCATGGCAGGGATTGCAAGTGCTGCACCAATCACGGCAAGTGTTACAACCGAAACTCCAGCTAGGGCAAAGGACTGCAGGAAGTACTGCGGGAAGAAAGCCATTGAGACCAAAACCAGCGCAACGGTCAAACCTGAGAAAACTACTGTCTTACCAGCTGATGCGACGGTGTTGATCACTGATGTTCGAACATCATTTCCCGCCGCCCGCTCTTCGCGGAACCTATTCACCACCAGCAAGCTGTAATCAATTCCAAGGCCGAGGCCTAAGCCTGTAATGAGATTCAGGGCAAAAATAGAAACATCCGTGAACTGGCTAGCGGCCCAAATCACAAAGAAGGATCCGAGAATTGCCAGACCACCAACAAACAGCGGTAGGCCAGCGGCAACAAGCGAGCCAAATACAAATAGTAAAAGAATGATGACTATCGGGACCGCAACTATTTCGGCGCGAATAATGTCGCTTTCGATTTGCTCGTTAATTGCTTTGGTGACTGCACCGAAGCCAGAAACGTGAACCTGCGCGTCGCGATACTCACCGGTATAGGTATCAACTATTTCTTTTACAACAGGGGCTTGTGAAATGGAATTATCCAGATCGACCAGCAAATAAATTAATTTTCCATCTTCACTCTTGAGTTGCGGTGGGGAACCAAGCATGTAGTAGTTGACTGCTGAGTCAACACCTTCAATATCAGCAATCTCATCGGTTAGATCCATCACCAGGTCCAGATGAACTGGTTTCATTTGTGAATCAAGCTCATCGGCGTCTGATGGCAAATCAACCAAAACGATTAGTTCTGCTGGATCTACCGCGAATTCGCTCTCCAGCAAGTCATTGACTACAGCCGAATCTGAATTTGGATTGTCATACCCTCCGCCCTTTAGGTTGCCAAAGACCTGAAAGCCCCAGATGGTGGAGAGGGCAATTAGACCAACAAAGCCGAATAGGACGATTTTTGAATGGTTGACGATTAGCTGGCCGAGGCGGCGCATTTGATCCTTACTGAGATTTACCTTGAGTAGATAACCAGAAGATGTGCAAAAATTCCTGAATGGTCAAAAAACACCTGCAAAGAAGCTGGATTTACCTATTTCTATCGATTTCTGGGCTGATTACTGCCTGGATTTTCAATGCTCTGGCTGTCTTTGAGCAAGCCAACTACCTGGCCAGTTGGTTTGGTTCAGCGGTCGACTGGGTCCTATCTCTCGACCTCTTGATTGTTATTTTGGCAACGGTTGCATTCATGTTGGCCGAGGCTAAACGGCTCGGTATGAAAAATGTTTGGCTTTATTTTCTGGCATCCGGCATTACTGCCGCTGCTTTCACATTTCCTCTCTTTATGTTTTTCCGAGAGCGCAAGATCCTAAAAAACAAACTAGCTGGTGGCTCACTAAAGCGTTTTGAGTTTGATAAGCACACGGTTGACATCTGGTCTCCACCAACACTCAACCCAAAAACACCAGTCGTTGTCATGCATGACGGCCGAAACATTTTTGACGAAAAAGACAGCTACACGGGCAAGACCTGGGAGGTGCTAACTGCACTCAGGGACGAGGTCCGGGGAGAACTTCCGCTTGTGATTGCGGTGTGGGGATTAAGTGACGAAACAAGAATTCGTGAGTTATCTCCGCAAAAGATTTCCGAGGGGCATCCTGAGTTTTGGGATATCTTCCCGGCCGAATACAAGACAACGGGAACAGAAAGCTTTGGCGACAGCTATGTCTCACTAATTGCCGATGCAATCTTGCCATTTGCCCTGGAAAGATATGAAATTGAACACTCGCCATCGCGCACAGCCGTCATGGGAGCATCGATGGGTGGATTAATTTCGCTTTATGCGATGGCAGAGCGACCAAACGTTTTCGGCACTGCAATTTGTTTTTCAACTCACTGGCCATTTGGTAAAGAGGTGATGGTGGAAAAACTTGTTGGCATGCTTCCGACTGGTGTGACTCATCGAGTCTGGACAGACACCGGTACAAAAGAATTGGATCAGTACTATCCACCCTTCCACGCACTCGCCAAAGAAAAGCTAATTGCAAAGGGCTATCAGGAACCAGAAAACTTAGTTGCCAATGTTTATCCC
>JBMLPC010000012.1:0-13014 GCA_049242305.1 Aquiluna sp.
AAAGACTTCGCAAGAAGGGCAAGCTGGTCGAAGAGACCCCAGCCCCGGTTTCAGCAGATGAGACCGAAGAGGAAACAGGTGAAGCATCGCCTCAGCGCCAGCAGCCAGTAAGCAAGAATCGTGCCAAGAAAAAGAAGAAGAAATGACCGAAGAAAATCTGCTTGAAAAAGAGGGCGAAGTCGCAGCCGACTTCCTCGAAGAATTCCTAGACTCCGCCGACCTAGATGGCGACCTTGAGATTGAGTTCCGCAATGACCGCGTCTACCTAACCGTAGCCAGCGAAGGGGAGTCCAACCTAGGAAAGGTTGCCGACCCAGAGGTCGCCCAGGCTATCCAGGAGATCACTCGCCTAGCCGTTCAGAACAAGACCGGCGAGCCAAGCCGACTGATCCTCGACATCGGAGGCTCTAGAGAAGCCAAGACCGAACAGCTTAGAAAGCTGGTAGAGCGAGTCGTTAAGAAGGTTAACGAAAGCGAAAAACCAGAACACCTGAAGCCCATGAGCTCTTACGACCGCAAGCTTGTCCACGACATGGTGGCAGAAGCTGGGCTGGTATCAGAGTCTGAGGGTCAAGGTCGCGATCGACACATTGTCGTCAGCAAGCCTTAATGTTTCACGTGAAACATGCCAAGTGACTTCGAAGCTGAATTAGAAAAAGAACCCCCCTACGCCGTCGAGCTTTTTGGCAATCAGATTGAGCTAGCCAGACGATTCACCAATCGGCTCGCTCAGGACTCCGAAACCTTTGGTCTACTCGGACCAAGGGAGCTCTCCAAGATTTGGTCAAGGCATGTCATCAACTCAGGACTCCTGGCTGAGCTAATCCCCGACGGCAGCAGAGTGGTCGATGTTGGATCTGGGGCAGGACTTCCTGGAATCCCAATGGCGATTGCTCAACCCAACGCCCACTTCACCCTGGTGGAGCCCATGGAGAGAAGAGCCAACTGGCTCAAGGCGGTCGTGCAGGATTTGAAGATCCCCAACATTGAGGTTTTGAGGGCCAGAGCCGAAGAGGTCAAAAGGTCCGATTTTGACTTCGCCACGGCCAGGGCGGTAGCTGCCCTCGACAAGCTTCTTAAGATGATGACCCCCCTAATCAAAGATGCCCCCAAGGGCACGGTCATCGCCCTAAAGGGATCTAAGGCCCAGCAGGAAATCGAAGAATCTGCCAAGATTTTGGCCAAATTTGGCTATTCAGCCCCAGAGGTCCTAATCTTGGGTTCCGGAAAAGCCCCCGAAACAGCAACGGTTGTTCGAACTTTCCTGAAATGATAGAAAACATGAATCAGCCCGCCGACGAGTCTGCCGTCACTAAGCCAACCGTCGTTTCCGGCATGGGATACCCCAATAATCGTGAAGAGGTCAGCCCAACCCCGATTGGCTGGCAGGGCCTGAATAACGAGAATTTGACGAATGTTTCACGTGAAACATTGGGGGATGACAATGACGATTGAGCAGGGTGCGACCCCCATCCTTCACGAGCTCAAGGTCAACAGCGAACGGGCCAAGCGGGTTGCGGCAGCTGTTTTGACCCCTCCAGCCAAAACTAGGATTATCACCATTTCCAACCAGAAGGGCGGGGTTGGCAAAACCACCACAGCCGTCAATCTGGCCACCGCCCTAGCCCAAAAGGGCATGCGGGTATTGGTAATTGACCTGGATCCCCAGGGAAATGCCTCTACGGCCCTCGGGGTCGCTCACACCGCCGGAACCCCATCCAGCTATGAGGTCATGGTGGGTGAGATCCCGATGACCCAAGCTGTTGTGGTCTCTTCAGAACACCCCAACATCCAGTGCCTGCCCGCCACAATTGACCTGGCTGGAGCCGAAATTGACCTCGTTAATACGGTTAACAGAGAGCGAATCCTGGCAGAAGCACTAAATAAGTACCTCCTGAGCCATCCGCAGGACTACGTCTTTATTGATTCACCCCCATCACTAGGTCTTTTGACTGTCAACGCCCTAGTTGCCGCAACCGAGGTGATGGTTCCAATTCAGTGTGAGTACTACGCCCTGGAGGGAGTTACTCAGCTGATCTCGAATATTGAGCGAATCAAGCAAGCACTAAATCCCTCGCTCGTAATCAGCTCAATTCTTTTGACAATGTATGACAGCAGAACCAAACTCAGCTCCGATGTCGCATACGAAGTAAGAAACTTTTTCCCGAAGCAAACTTTGCAAGCGGTGATTCCAAGATCAGTGCGAATTTCAGAGGCGCCAAGCTTTGGACAAACCGCCATCAAATATGATGCGAAGAACGCAGGATCACTTGCCTATCAAGAAGCAGCAATCGAACTAGCACAGCGAGGAGTCTAGAAATGTCAGATGACAAAAGACGCGGGGGCCTTGGACGTGGAATTGGATCACTAATTCCGGGTGGGCAGCGAGATGCAGTTGATGTTTTCTTCTCTTCGGATTCAGCTGGCATGGTCGCGGTGCCGGGAGCAAAGCTTGCTTATTTGGAACTCAGTCGCATAATTCCCAATGCGCAACAGCCAAGAAAAGTTTTTGAAGAAGAAGCGCTGGCTGAACTCATTCACTCAATCAAAGAGTTTGGTGTTCTGCAGCCAATCGTGGTCAGACCAAAGGGTGACGACTTCGAACTCATCATGGGTGAGCGAAGACTTCGCGCATCCAAGGAAGCCGGCCTCACCGCTATCCCTGCCGTGATTCGCGACACCACCGATGACAACATGCTGCGCGATGCACTGCTTGAAAACCTTCACCGTGCTGACCTAAACCCAATTGAAGAGGCCAGTGCTTATAAGCAATTGCTGGAAGACTTTGGCATTACACAAGATCAACTGGCTGATCGTCTAGGGCGCTCTCGACCTCAGATCACCAATACCATGCGCCTGCTGCGCTTGCCACTGGATGTGCAATCAAAGTTGGTGGGTGGTGCACTCACCGCCGGTCATGCCAGAGCACTTCTATCAGCAGCTGATGATGACACCATGCGCGAACTCGCAAGCAGAGTTATTCGTGAAGGTCTTTCGGTTCGCGGACTCGAAGAACTAATTGCATCGGGTGGCGTGAAGACCAAGAAGCCAAAAATCAAAGCTGGCACCAAAACTGAAATGCTTTCAGAGCTCGCTGATCAACTTTCCGATTACCTGAACACCAGAGTCAAGATTGCAATTGGCCGGAAGAAGGGCCAGATCACAATCGAGTTCGGATCGGTTGCAGACCTAAGACGAATTGCTGACGAGATTCAGAAGAAGTAATTAGCGCGAGCGCTCTATTGCCTTAGCAAGTCTTTGGATTCCAACCTTGACGTTGTCTGCGGTTGGGTGTGAGAAGCAAACTCGAATAAATTCTTTTCCTCTGCCATCGCCATAGAACGCAGTGCCGGGGGTGTAGGCAACCAGTTCTTCAACTGCGATTGGCAGCATCTCTTTACCGTTGATGCCCTCAGGCAAACTCACCCACAAAAAGAATCCACCGGCTGGTTTCGTTGTTTCTACGCCCGGCAGATATTCATTCAGCGCCCAGATCGCAGCATCGCGCTTGGTTTTGTAAAGACCGCGGTAATCGGCAATTTGTTTTTGCCAATCACAGATAGATAGGTATTCAGAGATAAGCATCTGAGCAAAAGTTGCTGGCGATAAAACAGCAGACTCATTTGCCAAAATCAACTTCTCTCTGATGGCAGGTGGTGCAAGCACATAACCAACCCTTAGCCCAGGGGAGAGGATCTTTGAAAACGATCCTAGGTATACAACGCTGTCAGCATCCCTTGCCCGCAGTGCCTGCGGAGGCTTTCCATCAAAGTAGAGAAGACCATATGGATTGTCTTCAACAATCAAAATGCCACGCCCTTTACAAACCGCAATCAGTTTGTCGCGGCGCTCTTCCGACAAGGTAACGCCAGATGGGTTTGCAAAGTTAGGAACCAAATACAGCAGCTTCACCTTCTTACCATCGGCAATCAATCGGTCTGCTGCTTCCGCCACTGCCTCTGGTGAGATGCCATCGCTGTCGGTATAAACGTGTTCGATGTGCGCTTCTTTGTGTCTGAAGATTCCAACAGCCCCGACATAGCTGGGAGATTCAACCAGTGCGACATCGCCCTGATCTAAAAACAAATCAGCAATCAATTCCAGCGCGTGCTGGCTGCCGGTAGTGATCATCAAATTCTCAACTGACCCCTGGATTCCCTCCAGTGCCATGATTTCCAAAATCTGTTCTCTCAGTTTGGCATCGCCCTGGCCTGGCCCATACTGCAGAGCAAACTGTGAGCGGTTTTTCATTAGAGATTCAAAGGCGGTTCTAATTAGTTCGTTATCCAGTGCCGAAACATCCGGCATCCCACCAGCCAGGGAGACAACTTCGGGTCTGGAGACAGTTGCAAATAGCGCGCGAACTTCACTGACCGAGAGATTCTCGGCCCTTTGGGCATAGGCATCTTTGAAAAGATCGAAACCTTGCTCCAGGCGCGACTGAGCCATTTGCGCTCCTTTGGGTTTAGCGCAAAGTCTAGCTCTTATTTGCTTTCTAGCTCAGAAACTCGGCAAGCTCAGCGACGATGGCGGCCTTTGGTCTTGCACCAACCAGCTGCTTGACCATCTCACCGTTTTTGAAAACTCCCAGTAGCGGAATCCCGGTCACGTTGTATTTCTCAGCTAGGTCTGGCTCGAAGTCCACATTCACCTTCGCAACAACGATCTTGTCTCGGTATTCTTCGGCAAGCTCAGCGAGGACCGGTGAAATCATTCGGCACGGACCACACCACTCTGCCCAGAAATCAACGATTACTGGCTTGTCACTCTTTAGGACATCCGCTTCGAACTTGTCGGTTGTGGTGTCGATTGGCATAACTACTCCTATTTCGAACTGAGGTAGTGCTCGGCATCCAGTGCCGCTACACAGCCTGAGCCAGCCGCCGTGATCGCTTGTCGGTAGGTTGGGTCGATCACATCGCCACAGGCAAAAACCCCTGGTAGCGAGGTCTTAGAGGATCTACCCTCAACCTTGATAAAGCGCTCCGGTGTTAGCTCTACCTGATTCTCAACCAGCCAGACCCTCGGGTCATTTCCAATTGCAATAAATAGGCCATCCAGGGCAAGGTCCTTCTTTTCCCCGGTCTGAGTGTCCTCCAGCACAACGCCAGTTAGCTTGGCATCCCCTTGCAGCTCAGCCACAGCAGAGTTCCAGATGAACTCAATCTTTGGGTTGTCAAAGCTTCTCTGCTGCATAATCTTCGAGGCCTTCAGACTTTCCCGACGGTGGATGACGTATACCTTGGACGCAAACTTGGTTAGGAAGTTGGCTTCCTCCATAGCGGAGTCGCCACCACCTACAACGGCAATGGTCTTGTCTCTGAAGAAGAAACCATCACAGGTTGCACACCAGCTCACGCCGTGGCCGGATAGTTCTTTTTCCTTGGGCAGTCCCAGCTCTCGATAGGCAGCACCGGTTGCGATGATTACAGCTTTTGCCTCAAACTCCTGGCCACCACCGGTCTTCACCTTCTTTATCTCGCCCTTGAGATCAACCTCAACCACGTCGTCAAACAAGATCTCTGTTCCAAAGCGCTCAGCTTGAGCCTGGAAGTTGGCCATCAGATCCGGACCCATCAGTCCATCAGGGAAACCAGGGAAGTTCTCAACCTCGGTGGTCTTCATCAGCTCGCCACCTGGCTCGACACTGGAGGCAATCATCAGTGGGTTGAGCTGAGCTCTCGCAGCATAGATGGCGGCGGTATAGCCGGCAGGGCCGGAACCAATGATGATGACTTCTCGCATTTACATTTCCTTCAGTAGCTGAAACATAGACAACTATCTATTTATTTCAGCCCCAGCCTAGTTAGTTGGCCTTATTTCTGCCTAATCTATCGCGTAAAGCTCTGGTTAATTCATTCAGCTCGGCCGCCCTGAGGAAAACCAGCATCAGCAAATAAGTCATGCCGGAAAGTGATCCAACCAGTAGCGATACCAAGACCGAGGGAAGAATTCCGCTCATCGCATATGAGCGCTCGCCCACTCCACCCAGCATCCAAATTATTCCAACCGCTACCGCGGTTGCTGGCAGCGCAGCAACCACAAACTTCCAAACAGATTTGCTAATGCCGTAACCGGTTAAGCCACCAATCTTTTTTCTCAATAGCGAATAGGCAATAACACCCTGCACAGAAACAGATAGTGCAGTTAGAAGTGCAATTGAAACAACCAGCAACTCCTTCGGTATTACAAAACCAAGAGTGATGGAACCTGCGATGTGAATTGCAATTTGAATGGAGGTAAATATAAAAGGAGTTCTGGTGTCTTCAAGCGCAAAGAACCCTCTTTGCATCATGTAGACAAAGCTGAAAGGCAAAAGCCCAATCATGAATGCTGCAATCACATTACCCAGCGCAACCGCTGATGAATACTCAGAAGCAAACACTCTTGCAATCGGATAGCTCAGAACAATTAGTAATACGCTCGCAATAACACTAACCATCGCAATCACTCTCAGTGCGGTCGTGAGATCAACCTTGAACTTTTCAATTTCTCCCGACTGGTGATGCTCGCTCATTCGGGTGAAGTAGGCGGTTGCAATTGAAACCGTCACAACCGAATGGGGCAGCATAAAAATTAGCCAGGCAATTGCAGCCGCTGCAACCGACGCAACCGCTTCACCGCTACCGCGATCAACAGCGGCGGTTGATGCAACAGCAGTTTGAACAATTCCACCAACCTGCGTCACCAAGACCATCGCCAGTGACCAGGAGGCTGCCTTTAGTGCGGGTCTCAGACCAAATCCGCGGAATTGGAAATTGAGATTTAGCTTCAGTCCAATTCTTCGCCAGCTCAGCAAAAGAATTAGAGCTTGCGCTGCAACACCGGCAGTTGCCGATCCCGCAAGCAGTGCAATCTGATCAGCACCCCACTCACTGATTGGCCTTGTGCCGTTTGGATCAGCTGCAAAGATAAAAATGAATAAGGCAAGACCAATTAGCGATACAACATTGTTGAGTACCGGCGCCCACATAAAGGGCCCAAAGGCCTTTCTGGAATTCAGCACCTCACCCAGAATCGAGTAAAGACCATAGAAGAACAGCTGCGGCAGGCACCAGTAGGCAAAGGCGGTAGCGAGCGCTAACTGCTGCTCGCTCCAGCCAGAGGTGTAGATACGAACCAGCAGCGGAGCCGCAATGGTGAACAAAACTGTGACAGAGAAAAAGACGGTGATCGCAAGCGTTACAAAGCGATCAACATAACCCTTGCCACCATCTGAATTACTTCTTGCCTTCACCAGCTGTGGCACCATCACCGCATTCAAAACACCACCAACGATGATTGCATAGACGCTGTTTGGCAATTGATTGGCAACACCAAATGCGTCAGCGGCATCGGTGGTAACACCAATCGCTACCGCCAATAAAACAGCTCTAGCAAATCCCAAGATGCGAGAGACGATTGTGCCACTCGCCATAATCACCGAGGAGCGAGTCACCGAAGGATTATGTTCAGTCAACGCTTCTCCGTCTCAGCTTCAATGTTGTTCTGGCAACACCAACTATCACCAGAGCAAACATCACAACTCCAAATGTCACAAGTAAAAATAGCTCCACGTCGTAGTTGACGTTGATAGTTATGAGCTGATCCTGAGAAACTTTTTCACCATTTACCTCAAGCCACACCCTTAGCTGCACCGGCCCATTGGCAATTGCCCTCACCGGCACCTCAACAATCTCGCTGCTCTGGGCTGGCAATAAAACAGTGACATCCTCTAAAACCTCCAGCCGAAAGCTGGTGCTCTCCGCCTTTAGTACGACTTCGATTGGCTGAAGATCAGGATTCGAAACAGTGATTGGAATCCTGGCATCTCTTGCCACCAGATTGATTTGGGATCCTGGAACAACTTCAGGGTCGGCGCTCGCAGGCAAGGGGATCAGTAAAAACAGCAGCGCAAGAGCTAACTTCTTCATGGCATCATGTCCACAGCTCGCATGGCAACCTTGCGCTCATTCTCATGCGCTAAAACTTCTTCTAGTTTGCTGATGGGAAACCAGGCGGCTTTCAGAACTTCGCCCTCCGGATCTTCCTCGTGAGTGAGCGAACCACCAATCTGCTTCATCAGAAAGTGGTGAACTGTCTTTTTGATTCTTACTGGCCCCAGCCTGAATGAATAGGTAATCTCACCAATCTTCTTGATGATCTCAGCTTGAATGCCGGTTTCTTCCTGAACTTCACGCAGGGCGGTTTGTTGCAGGTCCTCACCTTTTTCTTGGTGGCCCTTGGGAATCACCCAGTCCTCCCCACCACCGCGGTTGCGATGGCTAATCAGAGCAACCATGGAAGGGTCATCCGCTGAGATCACTAGTCCGCCAGCGGAAATCTCAGTTTGGGTTCTGATTCGAACCGGAGTCATACCCCAACTCTACTTGGGGGCCTATGGCAAGCTAATCCCATGCAAGAGGTGGCGAAAGCGCTAGCGCAGCTAGCTGAAAACACCCAGCAGCCAGTGGTCGAAACACTCGCTGCCGCATTCTCCAAAGCCGGTTATGAGTTGGCACTGGTTGGTGGTCCGGTCAGAGACGCACTGCTAGGAAAGCAAACCAAAGACATCGACTTCACCACCAATGCTCATCCCGATGACATTCTGAAGGTTGTCAAACCACTGGCCGATGCGACCTGGGATGTTGGAAGAGAGTTCGGAACCATTGCTGCCGAGATAAATGGTGAGCGAGTAGAAATCACCACCTATCGCGCAGATTCCTATGATCCAAAAACTAGAAAACCAACCGTTGAATTCGGTGACAACCTAGAAGACGACCTGAAGCGCCGCGACTTCACAATCAACTCAATGGCGCTGCGCCTACCGGAGCGAGTGTTTGTTGATCCTCACGAAGGACTAAGAGATCTGCAACTAAAGACTCTTCGAACACCATCAGCTGCAGAAATTAGTTTCTCAGATGACCCGCTTCGCATGCTTCGCGCAGCGAGGTTTTCTTCTCAGCTAAATCTTTCAATTGAACCAGCAGCCTTTGATGCCATGGTTGAACTAAAAGACCGCATAAGAATTATTTCTGCCGAGCGCATTCGAGATGAACTAACAAAACTTCTACTCACCGACAATCCAATCATTGGGCTGGAGCTGCTAGTTGACTCAGGACTTGCATCAATTATTCTTCCTGAGCTCACAGCGCTAAAGCTTGAAACAGATGAGCATATGAGACACAAAGATGTCTATCAGCACACCCTCACAGTCTTAATGCAAGCAATCGATTACGAAAAGAACTACCAGCTAGAAAAAGATATTGTTGTGCGCTTAGCAGCGCTGCTGCATGACATCGGAAAACCTGCCACCAGAAAACTTGATGGCAAGCTGGTCACCTTCTATCATCACGATGTAGTGGGAGCAAAGCTCGCTAAGAAGCGACTTACTGAATTGCGATTCTCAAATGATCAGGTTGACTCAGTTGCCAAACTAATTGAGCTTCACCTTCGCTTCTTTGGCTACTCCGATTCGCAGTGGACGGACAGTGCGGTAAGAAGATATGTCAGAGACGCCGGTGAAGAACTAGATCGCCTGCACATTCTCACCAGAAGCGACGTCACAACCAGAAATCAGAAAAAGGCAGAGCGACTCGCTCATGCCTATGACGATCTAGAACAAAGAATCGCTCAGCTAAGAGAGCAAGAGGAACTTGATTCAATTCGACCAGAACTTGATGGCAATCAGATCATGGAAATTCTTGGAATTGGACCATCCAGAGAAGTCGGTCTTGCCTATGACTATCTATTAGAGGTGAGGCTGGATGAGGGCGAGATAGGCCCGGAAGCCGCTAAAAACCGCTTGCTTAGCTGGTGGCAAGCCCGTTAGAGTAGTGCGGTTGCCCTGGGCAACCATGCATTTACCCTCCTGTCACGGAAAGGCCGTGACCGTTTAGTCCGAAGGAGGTGGGTTAGCTATGCATAGCTATGAACTGATGGTGATTTTTGACCCATCATATGACGAGAAATCAATCACAACCAGCCTGACCAACTACCTAAAAGTCATCACCACTGGTGGCGGAACTGTAGACAAGGTTGACGTCTGGGGTCGTCGCAAGATGACATACGAAATCAAAAAGCACGCAGAAGGTCTCTACGCGGTTGTCAACGTAACCTCTGGTTACGAGGCAGTTGTTGAGCTTGACCGCCAGCTAAAGCTTTCTGAGAGCGTTCTAAGAACCAAGGTATTGAAGCTGGAAGACGCAGTCTTCAGCATCAACCCAATTGAGTTTGTTCCAGACGCCAGAGCACCACGTGCTCCACGTCCAGGCGGCAAGCGTCCAGCTAGGACCAAATAATGGCCGGCGAAGTTAACGTAACGATTGTTGGCAACCTTGCCGACGATCCAGAACTTCGCTACACCCAAAACGGAATTGCAGTTGTTTCTGTTCGAGTAGGTTCAACTCCTCGCACCTTCAACCGCACAACTAATGAATGGGTAGATGGCGACACTGTTTGGGTTCGCTGCACCGCTTGGCGCGAAGCTGCTGAGAACATCGCACAATCTCTAACCAAGGGATCACGTGTTGTTGTTACCGGCCGCCTAAAAGCCCCATCCGCATATCAAACAGCGCAGGGTGAAGCACGCGCTTCACTCGAGCTTGAGATTGATGAGATTGGTCCAAGCCTTCGCTACGCAACTGCTGCGGTTACCCGCAGAGCCCGCGAAGCTGCAATCGAATCACCATGGGCAGGCGAGAAGCCAGCAGCCAACAATCCAGCCGATGCTTGGGCAAACCCAGCAGAGACTGCAGTGGACGAAGCACCGTTCTAAAGACTTAGGAGAGAAAGAAAAATGGCAGGAAAAGGACAAGACCGTCGCAAGAAGATGATGTCTTCAAAGTACGCAAAACTTGCACCGGTTAAAACAATCAAGATTGAAGTAATCGACTACAAAGACGTCGCAACACTTCGCAAATTCATTTCAGATCGTGGCAAGATCCGCGCTCGTCGCATCACTGGTGCAACTGTGCAGGATCAGCGCAAGATCGCTAAGGCAATCAAGAACGCACGTGAGATGGCACTTCTGCCATACGCAGGCGCAGGACGCTAGGGAGAAATAAATGTCAAAACTAATTCTGACTAATGAAGTCTCCGGTCTTGGAAGTGCTGGCGATGTTGTTGAGGTGAAGGACGGTTACGCACGTAACTACCTCATCCCAAACGGACTAGCTGTTGCCTGGAGCAAGGGTGGCGAGAAGCAGGTTGCTTCAATCCGCGCAGCTCGCAACGCTCGTGCAATTGCCAGCGAAGACGAAGCTAAGGCCCTAAAGGCGAAGCTGGAGCAGGCTCCGATCAAGATCACTATGCGCTCAGGTATCAACGGCCGCCTATTCGGTGCCGTGAAGACCGCTGATGTAGCAGCTGCTGTTGCAGCACTTGGCTACGGCGAGCTAGACAAGCGCAAGATTGAGCTTGGAACCACCATCCGCACCATCGGTCGCTATGACGTGACCATCCGCCTAACCGGTGAGATTGTGGCCAAGGCCACCATCCAGGTGGTCAGCGCCAAGTAATTAGAGGTAGGCAATAGGCCGATTCGCCCCTGGGCGTGTCGGCCTTTTTGCTACTTTGTCCTAGTTATCCACAACCCTCAGCCGAGGCTTGAAAGTTTTCCACGAATTTTTATTCACAAGAAAACCCTTGTATTTACAGGGTTTTGGGGAAGTTTTCTGGGTTATCCACAGGTTATCCACAACCGAAGACGGCGTGTTTACACAGAGTTATCCACAGTTTTCCACAGGCTAATTTGAATCTTAGATGTCGTAGTCCCAAGCTATACAGGTTCTGAGCGTTTGGAGGGCAAAGAATGTCGATGTTGGCACCGGTACCCATGGGTGATGCCAGGGTAATCCCGCACAACATTGAAGCAGAACAATCGGCCCTCGGTGGAATGCTTTTATCTCAAGAAGCAATTGCAGATGTTCTGGAAGTTGTTACTGGATCTGATTTCTACGCACCAAAACACGAACTTATTTTTAACGCAATCATTTATTTGTTTGGTCGCGGTGAACCGACTGACGTAATTGCAGTTACTGATTATTTAAACAAGCAAGGCAATTTACTAAAAGCCGGTGGCGCTGATTACCTGCACTCACTTTCAAGTTTTGTTCCAACCGCAGCCAACGCCGGCTACTACGCAAAGATTGTTGCTGACAAAGCAATTCTTCGCAGACTAATTGATGCCGGAACAAGAATTGCTCAGTCTGGTTATGAAAGCCAGGGAGAAGTTGAAGATCTGGTTAACCAAGCCCAATCTGAAGTCTTCGCCGTCGTAAGTCAAACTGCTAAAGATGATTACGTTGGACTGAGCGAATCCATTGACTTTGCAATTCGTGACATCGAAGCTGCACAAAATCGCGGTGGTGATCTAACTGGTATTCCAACTGGTTTCACAAACCTCGACACCTACACACACGGTCTTCACTCAGGGCAGTTGGTTATCGTTGCTGCTCGTCCTTCGGTTGGTAAGTCAACCTTTGCTCTTGACATTGCGCGTAACGCAGCAATCAAACACAACCAAGCCACAATCTTCTTCTCACTCGAAATGGGTCGCTCAGAAATTGCCATGCGCATGCTTTCTGCAGAGAGCGGAATTTATTTGCAGAGCATGCGTAAGGGAACACTCACCGAAGGTGATTGGGCGAAGCTTGCTGCGGTAAGAGGAAAGATCAACGACGCACCTCTTTACATCGACGACAGTCCAAACATGTCGCTGGTGGAAATCAGAGCTAAGTGCCGTCGTCTCGCGCAGCAGGTTCAGCTGAAGATGGTTGTGATCGACTACATCCAGCTGATGACGAGTGGTAAGAAGGTCGAGTCCAGGCAGCAAGAGGTGAGCGAGTTCTCCCGTGCACTGAAGCTGCTATCAAAAGAGCTCGGCGTCCCGGTTGTAGCACTGTCGCAGCTAAATCGACAGGCGGAACAGACCAAGGACAAAAGGCCGGAGCTTTCACAGCTCCGTGAGTCCGGATCGCTGGAGCAGGATGCCGACGTTGTCATCCTGCTCCATCGCGAAGGCCTCTTTGAAAA
>JBMLPC010000013.1:0-94390 GCA_049242305.1 Aquiluna sp.
TGCCACTGTATTGGGAAAAGCTAAATGGCTGGACGGCTATCACCGACACCTTCATCACGCTCTACGCCAATCAACCCGGAGCTTTTTGGTTAGACCGCGAAAACCATCCGACCAATCGTCACTCAATTATTGGGGTTGGCATACCAACCCAGGACCTACCCAAACCGCAGGAACAGCAGGCCGACCTTCCGTTTACCTTTAGACCTGGAGTGGTCGGGGCAATTCATTACTCATCAACTCCCGGTGATATGTCGGCTACATCATTTCTAAGAGTTGATCGCGCTTTGGTTTATGACCATGACAGCAAAATCATTTACTTCTTGGCCGACACAGAGAGTAGAAAAGAATTTGATGATTGGCACCGGGCAGCCCTGCTAAGGATTGCCCTCACCGGTGGCGGGATGGCAGCCCATGAGCTGAATTATCCGGCGGCAACCGTAGCTGAACTAGTGGCAGATGATTCAACTGAAGAATACATAGAGAAAATCAAGCTCGCTCAAGCAAGCATTGCAGCTGGTGATGCTTATCAGCTTTGTTTGACAACTAGATTGCGCGGGGAGTTCACGGGCGATCCGCTGAGCTTCTTTTTGAGACTAAGAAAACAGCACCCAGCTCCTTACAGCAGCTTTGTTCGCGTGGGTGAGAAGACAATTGCCTCAATCTCGCCAGAGCTTTTTATTTCCGTTCATTCAGGCAAAGTGGTTTCATCTCCAATCAAGGGAACCAGAAAAAGATCTGCCGATGCCAAGCAAGACATGGAGCTGATGAATCAGCTGGGGGAAGACCCCAAAGAGCGAGCTGAGAATTTGATGATTGTTGATTTGATTCGCAATGATCTCTCGATGGTCTGCGATGCAAGTTCTGTCAATGTTGACTCGCTGCTGGCCGTGAGGAGCTTCTCCACCGTTCACCAGCTGGTGAGCGACGTCTCTGGGCAACTGCTGGAGGACAAGACCTCCATCGATGCCCTGAAGGCACTTTTTCCTGGCGGTTCGATGACCGGAGCTCCCAAGAAATCGGCAATGGAAATTCTGCAAAACCTGGAGAGCTCAGCCAGAGAGGTTTATTCGGGAGCGCTTGGCTTTATTGCAGCCAATGGCGATATGGAGCTGGCGATGGTGATCAGAACCGCAGTCTTTGAAGGCCAAAGCGTTTCAATTGGGGTTGGCGGGGGGATTACCGCTGATTCTCAACCGGCCAGCGAGCACGAGGAGATTCAGCTGAAGGCGCTGGCACTGGCCGATGTCCTGGGCGCTCGGGTGCGTTGGTAACCTGTACGAGTTGTTTTCTTAGAGGGTCAATTGTCAGAAGAATTTAGCCTTTCAGCGCTGCAGGATAAGTGGCTGCCCGTTTGGGACTCCATCAAGCCATTCGATTCCGCTAGGCCTGATGATCAGCGACCTAAGAAATATGTTCTCGACATGTTTCCCTACCCTTCGGGCGATCTGCACATGGGGCACGCTGAGGCTTACGCACTAGGCGATGTGATTGCGCGCTACTGGATTCAAAAAGGTTTCAACGTCATGCATCCGATCGGCTGGGATGCTTTTGGATTGCCAGCCGAAAACGCCGCTATCAAGCGTGGCCTAGATCCACGAAAGTGGACATACGAAAACATTGACCAGCAAAAATCATCCATGCGGCGCTACGCCTGCAGTTTTGACTGGGATCGAGTTTTGCAAACCTGCGACCCTATCTATTACCGCTGGAACCAGTGGTTGTTTCTGCAGTTCTACAAGCGTGGCCTGGCATATCGAAAAAACAGCAATGTGAACTGGTGTCCGAGCTGCCAGACAGTTCTAGCCAACGAGCAGGTGGTGCAGGGTCTTTGTGAAAGGTGTGACACCCAGGTCACAAAGAAAGCTCTAACCCAATGGTACTTCAAAGTCACTGACTATGCAGATCGTTTATTGGATGACCTCGACACTCTCGAGGGTAAGTGGCCTGCCAAGGTGCTAACCATGCAGCGCAACTGGATTGGACGCTCCTTTGGTGCGAACGTCAAGTTTGAAATTGTCGGCAGGAAAGAGCCGGTAACTGTCTTCACAACTCGCCCTGACACTTTGTATGGCGCAACCTTTATGGTGGTGGCAGCCGACTCAGATCTTGCTAGCGAACTAGCGGCTGAGGCAGAACCAGCTGTTCGCATGGAGTTTTTCTCATATTTTGAAAAGACCAAACAAACCTCTGACATCGATCGCCTAGCGACAGATCGCGAAAAGACCGGCGTCTTCCTTGGTCGCTATGCAATCAATCCACTATCCGGTGAGCAGATTCCAATTTGGGCATCAGATTATGTTTTGGCTGACTACGGCACGGGTGCCATTATGGCGGTCCCGGCGCACGACGAACGCGACATGGCATTTGCTACCGCGATGAATTTACCGGTGCTGACCGTGGTCGACACTGGCGAAGAAGATCCTTCGGTGACCAAGATTGCTACCGCTGGTGATGGGGTGGTTATCAACTCCGGGCCACTTACAGGATTGCGCAAAAACGAAGCAATTGAAAAAGCCATTGAGATTTTGCAGCAGAGAAACTTAGGAGAAAGAGCCAAGAATTACCGCCTGCGGGATTGGCTGATTTCTCGTCAGCGCTATTGGGGGACTCCGATTCCAATTGTCCACTGTGAAAAGTGTGGCGAAGTGCCTGTTCCGGAATCGCAGTTGCCAGTTGAACTGCCAGACAGCGCAGGACTGGATCTGCAGCCAAAGGGAACCTCTCCACTGGGGGCAGCGAATGATTGGTTGAATGTTGCGTGCCCGAGCTGTGGCGGAGCGGCAAAGCGCGACTCTGACACCATGGACACCTTCGTTGACTCCTCTTGGTATTTCCTGAGGTTCCTAAGCCCAAACAGTGACCAGCACGCATTTGATCAAGCGCAGGCTAAGCAGTGGGCACCGGTGGATCAGTATGTCGGTGGTGTGACTCACGCCATCTTGCATCTGCTCTACTCGCGTTTTTTCACCAAGGTTCTGTTTGACATGAAGATGGTTGACTTCGAAGAGCCATTTAGTCGACTGCTGAATCAGGGAATGGTTTTGATGAACGGCTCGGCCATGAGCAAGTCTCGTGGAAATCTGGTGCGACTGAGTGAACAGCTCGATGAGCACGGGGTAGACGCGGTTCGCTTGACCATGGCGTTTGCTGGACCGCCTGAGGATGACATTGACTGGGCCGATGTTTCACCGGCTGCTTCTGGAAAGTTTTTGGCCCGAGCTTGGCGCATCGCCAAGGATGTCAGCAGCGACCCCAGTGCGGATGCAAAGAGTGGTTCGGTTGAGGTGCGAAGAGCAACCCATTCCTTCCTTGCGGCCTTTACCGAAGCCATCGAAGGATTCAAATTCAATGTCGGTGTTGCCAAGTGCATGGAGCTAACCAACGCTCTTCGAAAGGCAATTGACTCCGGCCCAGGTGCAGGTGATCCGGCTGTCAGGGAGGGCGCCGAAGAGCTTGCCAAGGCAATTAGTTTGTTCGCTCCATACACTGCGGAAGAAATGTGGCAGCAGCTGGGTCACCAGCCAAGCGTTGCACTTGCGACCTTCCGGGAAGTTGAAAAGGGATTGCTGGTGCAGGAGAGCATCACCGCGATTGTTCAGGTTGATGGCAAGCTGCGAGACAAGTTTGAGGTTTCAGTCTCTATTTCAGAGCAGGAACTGCGTGAGCTGGCACTTGCTTCAGCTTCTGTTCAAAGAATCCTGGACGGCAAAGAACCCATGAATGTTATTGTTCGAGCGCCCAAGCTTGTCAACATAGCCACAAAGTAGCCAGCTCTCCACAATCTTGATAAGAAGCCAGCTAGCCAACCTGGCCAGCTGCAGTCTTTACCAATGGATCAGATATTCGATTGGTTTCGCCAGCAATCCCTAGCAAAGCGCTGGCAGATATTCCTAGTTGCTCTACTTGCACTAGCAGTGGTTGGTTACTCCCTTTCAAGCAGCAATACCGAACAGCCTCAGCAGGCCAGTGTTTTTGAACCGCTTCAGTTTGAATCTGCAATCTATGTTCATGTGGTTGGGGAAGTTGTCAATCCCGGCCTTTATGAATTACCGATTGGAGCTAAGACTGCCGATGCCATTTCTGCCGCCGGTGGTCTAACTAAGGAAGCTCAGCCGGCAAGCGTTAATCTCGCTAGAACTCTCACCGATGGTGAACAGCTGCTGGTTTTATCAACTGCTGACCAGGCCAGCGGCAATGGCAAGATTTCAGTCAATCAAGCCAGCGCTGCCGAGCTCGATGAACTGCCTGGAATTGGTCCAGCGCTGAGTGAGCGGATAATTCAGCATCGAGAGCAAATCGGTGGCTTTCGTGCAATCGAAGAGCTAACTGAAGTTAGCGGAATTGGACCCAAGCTGTTCGCCAAGATTCGCGATCAGCTGTCGCTTTGATTCTCTTCCTGGCAGCCGGTTACTGGCTATTGCTGTGGCTGGTTGCGCCAGCCGGAGCAGAATCCGGCATCAAAGAAAGCTATCCGAGGATTGACTCAATGGAATCAATCAGGTCCAGCTTCCTTTCTGTTCTGACTGGTCTTAGCGATGAGTCCGAGGCGCTGGTTGCTGGTCTAACAATTGGCGAGCGAGATCTGGTCAATGACGAGCTCGCTAACCAAATGCGTGATTTGTCGTTGACGCACCTGGTGGCGGTCTCCGGCGCAAACCTGGCTATTGTGCTTGGCGCAATTTATTTTCTTGGTGCAGCAATTGGGCTTTCTCGGAACTTTCGATTCGCTTTTGCGCTTTTGGTTATGGGTGGCTATGTCTTGTTGGTGGGTCCTGAATCTTCAGTAATTAGAGCCGCCACCATGGCACTGTTTGTCATGCTGAGCCTTTGGCTTGGCCGGGGGACAAATCCGATTTACTCGCTCGCCAGTGCAGTTCTGCTTCTCTTGATTATCGATCCAGGACTTGCGGTCGATGTCGGATTTGGTTTGTCGGCATTTGCAACCGCTGGGTTAGTCGGCCTTTCGCCGCTGATTTATCAAAAACTTGAATCCAAGTTGCCCAAGTATCTGGCGGCTGCCGTTGCAGCAACCTGTGCGGCGCAAGTCTACACACTTCCGATCATTCTCTATTTGCAACCCTCGCTACCGCTTTATTCGGTAGTAGCAAATCTGCTGGTTGAAGTGGCCGTTGCACCAATCACTATCCTGGGACTGATTAGTGTTTTGCTTGCGCAGCCGTTGCCAATTGCAGCAATGCTGTTTAGTTGGCTGGCGTCAATTGGTGCGCAGTGGATTGTCTTTATTTCCCAGCAGCTCTCACAACTGCCATTTGTTCGACTGCATTTCCTCCCCGGGGTCTGGGGAATAGCCGCAGCAACTCTGTTTGCTGGACTACTGACGGTCTATTTCAAAAGTGAAAAGTGGCAATCAGCCAGCAAGCTAGCAATCTTTGCCACCCTCTTGATCTGCGGGGGTTGGATTACTACTGACTTGGTTAGACATAAGACCTTCGCCGGGGAGTGGGAAATATATGTCTGCGATGTTGGCCAGGGGGATGCGCTACTGGTTCGAAGCAGAGACTCCGTTGCACTAATCGACACCGGCAGAGACCCCGCTCTGGTTGATGGTTGCCTGACCGATGCCGGGGTAGCGGTAATTGATTTACTGGTGCTTACTCACTTCGATGCTGACCACGTGGCTGGACTACCGGGCGTGATTAATCGCTTACAGGGAAGTTTGCTAGTTAGCCCTTTCAAAGACAGCAGGTCGATTGTGGATGAGAGTTTGCAACTAGCGAAGCAGCAGGGTGCTGAAGTAACCCAGGCCCATGAGGGCATGCAGGGCATGCTCGGAGACATCCGTTGGCTCGTTATATCTCCTTCACCGAGCGCCAATGAAGCAAGCGATAGTAATGATGCATCGGTAACAATGATTTTTGATTTTGGCGAGTTTGCTTTGCTCACGCTGGGCGACCTGGGGGAGGCAGGTCAAAAGCGGCTTCTTAAAAAGCATCCAGCTCTGTTGCAGCAGCTGGCGCAGCGCGAGCTGGTGGTTAAGGTTGCCCACCACGGTTCCGCCGACCAATCGACCAGCTTTTATCGCCGCTTGAATGTTGATGTCGGACTTTTTATGGTCGGCAAAAACCCCTACGGTCATCCAACTAGATCAGCCTTAGCTTTGATTGACTCTGGAGCCATCCTGCGAACTGATCAGCACGGCCCAATCGCTTTGAGTTTTGATGGGGAGTTGCTCTATAGGGTCGGGGGTAAACTCACAGCGTGAGCGCAGTAGTCAACTGGAATGAGGCCAAGCCGGCCCCACTAGTTTTCATTACCGGCTCGGAAAGTTATCTGGCCGGCAGGGCAATTCGACAGATAAAGCAAAGTCTGAAAGATGAGTTTCCAGATCTGGAAATTTCTGAAATTGCGGACGGTGAATATCGAGCTGGCGCGCTGTTTGAACTAGCCGCTCCATCACTTTTTGGTGAGCCTCGCCTGATAATCATTCACGGCCCCGCAGAGGGCCTGAAAGAAGATCTAAAGCAATATCTAGAGCAGCCGGCTGAATCGGTGAGCGTAGTAGTGAGACTCAGCAATCTAGTTGGACACAGCGGCTCGATTCGAAAAGATCTAGCCAAGAGTGCGCTGGTTGTGGCATGCGAGGATCTTAAGAAGGATTCCGAGCGAATTGATTTTGTTACTAAGGAGTTCAAGCTGGCCAAGGTACCAATTGAACCAGCTGCAATCAGAGCACTGGTGCAAGCATTTAATTCAGACCTTGGTGAACTCGGTGCAGCTTGTTCGCAGCTTGCCATGAATTTTGAAAAGGTTAGCTTGGCTAATGTCGAAGAGACTTTCGGCGGCAGGGTCGAAACAAATGCTTTCAAAATTGCCGATGCTGCACTTAGCGGAAATGCAACCGAAGCCATCAGGCTGTTTCGGCATGGGTTCGCCACTGGAATTGATTCGGTAGCGCTCGTTGCAGCACTCACCATGCGAATTCGGCAATTGGCAAAATTATTCAATGACCGCAACGCACCAGCCGCATCGCTTGGCATGCAGCCCTGGCAAGTTGATAAGGCTAGGAAAGAACTGGCTGGTTGGCAGGAGCTTGAATTGGCCGACCTGGTTGAATTGGCAGCGCTCACCGATGCAGATGTAAAGGGTGCGGCTAAGGACCCCGAGTATTCAGTTGAGCGACTTCTTTTAGCAATGGCCCGCGCAAACTAAAAAAGCCGGGCCTAAGCCCGGCTTTTTCAAAAATTGATTTAGAGAGCTGAAACCTTCTTGGCGATCGCGCTCTTGCGGTTAGCGGCCTGGTTCTTGTGTAGAACACCCTTGCTAACAGCTTTGTCCAACTTACGGTTGGCATTCTTTAGTGCGGCTTCCGCGGCCTTCTTGTCACCGCTAACGGCAGCTTCACGAGCTGCTCTTACAGCGGACTTCAACTCGGTGCGGACAGCCTTGTTGCGTGCCTCGGCCTTGCGGTTAGTCTCAATTCGCTTGATCTGGGACTTAATGTTTGCCATTTCTTACTTTCTTATGAAGATTTTGGGGAAACCCCGAAACAAGCTAAAACTCTAGCAGGGGGCGCCAAGAGCAGCAACCATCTGAGAGAATTGACCGATCCATAAAGCCCACGAGGTAGCTTGTCCACACCCGCTAAGCAGTTAGAACCGGCTCTGACCCCGCCAGGGCAGATTCGCAATTTCTGCATTATTGCCCACATCGACCATGGCAAGTCAACCTTGGCAGATCGCATGCTGCAGCTAACCGGCATTGTCAGTGATCGTGAAATGCGCGAGCAATACCTGGACCGCATGGACATCGAGCGCGAGCGCGGCATCACAATCAAGTCGCAAGCGGTTCGTTTACCTTGGCAGGTCGATGGCACTCCGTATGCGCTAAACATGATTGATACCCCGGGCCACGTTGACTTCACATATGAAGTCTCGAGGTCTTTGGCCGCTTGCGAGGGGGCAGTGCTGCTGGTTGATGCAGCTCAAGGAATTGAAGCGCAGACTCTAGCCAATCTTTATTTAGCGCTAGAAAATGATTTGGAAATAATTCCAGTATTGAACAAAATCGATTTGCCAGCCGCGCAGCCGGAGAAGTATGCAGAAGAGCTCGCTAGCTTAATTGGCGGATCACCTGAGGACTGCCTGCGGGTTTCTGGAAAAACGGGTCAGGGTGTAAAAGAACTCATGGACCTGATTGTGCAGAAAGTTCCAGCACCGCAGGGAGATGCGAATGCTCCTGCTCGCGCAATGATTTTTGATTCTGTCTACGACTCTTACCGCGGCGTTGTCACTTACGTGCGAATGGTAGATGGCAAGTTGAATCCCCGTGAAGAGATTCAAATGATGTCGACCAAAGCTGTGCACGAGCTATTAGAAATCGGTGTGATATCGCCTGAACCAAAACCAAGTAAGGGTTTATCGGTGGGTGAAGTTGGTTATTTGATTACCGGTGTGAAGGATGTCAGACAATCAAAAGTTGGCGACACTGTAACCTCCAAGCGCTCACCAGCAAAGACTGCACTGAAGGGATATTCCGAACCCAAGCCAATGGTTTTCTCTGGAATTTACCCGATTGACGGCAGTGACTATCCGAATCTGCGTGAGGCTCTAGACAAACTAAGACTCTCTGATGCTTCTTTGGTTTACGAACCAGAGACATCCGCTGCATTGGGATTTGGTTTTCGTTGCGGATTTCTAGGACTGCTTCACCTTGAAATCATCACAGAAAGGCTCGAGCGCGAATTCAACCTCAGTCTGATTGCGACTAGTCCTTCAGTGGTTTATCACGTCACTAAAGAAGATGGCTCGCACATGGTGGTGACCAACCCATCTGAATACCCGGATGGCAAGGTGAAAGAGGTGCAGGAGCCAATGGTGAAGGCCACCCTGCTCACACCCAAGGATTATGTAGGCACAATCATGGAACTTTGCCAGACCAAGCGCGGCACCATGATCGACATGCAGTACTTAGGTGAAGACAGAGTTCAATTGCGATATCGGCTTCCATTGGCTGAAATAGTTTTTGATTTCTTTGATCAACTCAAGAGCAAGACTCAGGGCTATGCGTCCCTTGATTATGAAGACGATGGCTTTGCTGCGGCCGACTTGGTCCGAGTGGACCTGTTGCTCCAGGGGGAGCGAGTTGATGCTTTCTCGGCCATTGTTCATAAAGATAAGGCCTATGCTCACGGAGTTCGCATTGCCACCAAACTTCGCGAGCTGATTCCAAGGCAGCAGTTTGAGGTTCCTATTCAAGCCGCAATTGGATCTCGTGTGATTGCCCGTGAAACGATTCGCGCAATCAGGAAAGATGTTCTCGCGAAGTGTTATGGCGGTGACATCACCCGCAAGCGCAAGCTGCTCGAGAAGCAAAAAGAGGGTAAGAAGCGAATGAAGATGGTGGGCCGTGTTGAGGTCCCGCAAGAAGCCTTCATCGCTGCTTTGAGCACCGAGGAAAAGGCCGGCAAGAAGTAAGTGGCTGGGCCGCTACCAATCGGAGAGAAATGGCCGCAGAGCAACCTGCTTCGGTCACAAAGAAAATCGAGCGACACCTTTCATGCCTACGTGCACGTGCCCTTTTGCACCGTTCGTTGCGGCTACTGCGACTTCAACACCTACACCCAGCAGGAGATGCCTGGGGTGGCAATGGCGGATTTTCATTTGGCACTGATCCAAGAAATCGGTTTTGCTAAGTCCGTCCTATCAAACTCGAATTTGCCCCAGCCACCACTTTCATCAATTTTCTTCGGCGGCGGCACACCTTCACTTTTTTCTGCCGGACAAATCAGACTGATTATGGAGCAACTGAGAGCTGAGTTTGGTTTGGCAGCTGACTGCGAGGTGACTCTTGAGGCAAATCCAGAGTCAACCAATCGGGACTTATTGCTGGGTTTGCGCGAAGCCGGGGTAAACAGAATCTCCATTGGCGTTCAAAGCTATGACCAAGCGGTGCTGGGGGTGCTTGATCGACAGCACAATGCCGATCTGATCGAGTCCGCGGTGCGAAGCGCAAAGGAGCTGGGTTTTCTGACTTCAGTTGATCTGATTTTTGGAGCACCCGGAGAGAGTCTGGAATCCTGGAAAGAAACTGTTAGGCGAGCACTTGGGCTTCAGACAAACCACATTTCTGCATACTCTCTGATTGTTGAAGATGGAACCAAACTCGCTCGCAAGATTAGTCGCGGCGAATTAGCTGCGGTGGATGAAGACCTCAATGCTGACAAGTATCTCTGGGCAGCGGAAGAGTTTAAGGAGGCGGGTCTGCAGTGGTACGAGATTTCGAACTTTGGCGAAGTAGCAAAACACAATCTGGCCTATTGGCAGTCCAAGAATTGGTGGGGGTTTGGTCCAGGAGCACATTCTCATATAGATGGAAACCGGTTCTGGAACCAAAAGCACCCATCCCGCTATCAGCAGGCTCTCGAAGAGGGAGCGCCAGCTGCTGGAATTGAAAAGCTCACCAAGCGCCAGCAGCTCGAGGAAGAACTAATGCTCGGCCTTCGCACCAAATTTGGAATTGCAAGAGAATTGCCAAAAGAACTCGGGATTGATGCACAGAAGATTGCCAACCAGTTGGCTGTTGGAACCTTGAGTCTGCAGGGGAATCGGATTGTGCCAACTGACGCCGGCCGTCTTTTGATTGACAGACTGGTAGTTGATTTTCTCCAATAGCTGCACAGATTGTCTAGAATTGGCACTCTAGGTAGGTGAGTGCCAATGATTCCTGAGCGTTCGCTTGAGGTGCTTCGTGCAATTGTTCAAGACTTCATATCTTCGAACCAACCCGTTGGCTCTAAAGCGCTCTTAGATCGTCACCCACTTGGAGTTTCAGCCGCCACCATTAGAAATGACATGGCGCTTTTGGAAGAAGAGCAGCTGATCACCGCCCCTCATACATCTTCCGGTCGAATACCCACGGAAAAGGGCTACCGTCTTTTTGTTGATCGGCTCAGCGAGGTAAAGCCGCTTTCAAATGCTGAGCGAGCAGCGATTGAAAGCTTTCTCAGTGAAGCAAATGACCTTGATGATGTTGTTGAGCGAACCGCTAGGTCGTTAGCTCAACTGACTAATGCAATGGCAGTTGTTCAATACCCTTCTCTGGGAAAGTCATCAGTGAGGCACATCGAACTTATTCCACTGAGTGAAAATCGCTCACTGCTGATGCTGATTGCAGACTCGGGCAGAATTCAGCAGTTGCAGGTGGAAAGCGAAACACCAGTAGATGATGAGCTGATTCAAGAAATTAGGGGTCGACTCAATGGAATGCTTGCGGGCAGTCAACTATCTTCGGTGCAGTCCAAGCTAAGCAAACTAGCAGGGGAGTTCTCCCCACAACGACGGGTTTTTGTGGAGCGCGTGCTTGATGCTCTGCTTTCCCTGGTGCAGGCAAATCGCCAAGAGAAATTGGTGGTGAGCGGGGCGGCAAATCTTGCCAAGCGTGACGAGGAGTTCTCGGGCGAGCTGTCCAGGGTCCTAGAAGCCATTGAAGAGCAAGTAGTTCTGCTCAAACTGTTGGATGAGTTGCGATCAGATCAGCACGGCGTAGGGCTTCGCATTGGCTCCGAGCTAGGAGTCGAAGGGCTGTCTAAGACTTCATTAGTTGCCACTGGTTATGAATCTCGTGGCACAGAGGTTGCAAAACTTGGTGTGCTCGGACCTACCAGGATGGACTATTCAGCAAACATTTCCTCCGTAAGAGCGGTGGCAAGGTATCTAACAAAAATGCTGGAGAGTAATTCTTGAGCGACCATTACGAAGTTCTAGGGGTGGATAGAAATGCCACTCAGGATCAAATCAAAAAGGCCTATCGCAAGCTTGCTCGCGAGCTGCATCCGGATGTCAATCCTTCGCCTGATGCTCAAGAGCGATTCAAGCTCGTAACGCACGCATACGAAGTTCTATCTGATTCGCAATCCAGAGCGCAGTATGACCAGGGTGGCAATGGATTCGGCTTTGGTGACATATTTGAAAGCTTCTTTGGCTCACCTCAACGAGGGCCCAGATCTCGTTCACAGCGAGGTGAAGATGCTTTGCTCCACGTTCAGCTAGGCCTGGCAGAGGCGATTTTTGGTGCTACTAAGTTGCTGACAATTGATACCGCAATTGGTTGCGAGACCTGTTCGAATTCCGGTGTGAAGGCGGGAACATCAATTAAGACTTGCGATGTTTGTCGAGGCAGTGGTCAGATTCAGCGCCAGGTTCAATCTTTCATGGGCGTGATGGTAACCACCACAACCTGCAATGTCTGTCGAGGTAGTGGTCAAACAGTTCCAAACCCGTGCCCGGACTGTCGCGGACAGGGCAGAGTTCGAGCAAAGCGTGAACTGGAGCTCGAAATTCCTGCTGGAGTGAGCGATGGAATGCGTCTGCACTTGCCGGGTCAAGGTGAGGTCGGTTTTGCTGGCGGGCAATCAGGTGACATTTACCTCGAAATTGCAGTGGAGCCGCATCCAATCTTCGGGCGTGAAGCAGATGACCTGGTGGCAGTACTTGAGGTGCCAGTTACTGATGCTGCGCTTGGTACTGAGGTTGAAATCGAAACCCTGGATGGTCCGACCAAAATAAAAATTGAGGCTGGCGCTCAGCACGGTGATTTGATCACTTTGAAGGGACTGGGCTCGCATCGACTGCGCGGAAAAGGTCGAGGCGATCTGCGAATTCAAGTTCGAGTACTAACTCCACAAAGGCTTGATTCAAAGCAAAAGGATCTCTTCAAGAAGCTCCGAGAGCTTGTAGTGGATGAGAAACCTAAATTGGCAACCAGGCGCTCTCGAGGACGCTTCTAATGCACTGGTTCTATGATCCCGGTTTCATTCAGTCGTCAACCAATATCGCCAAGTCTGAACTGGAACACTTCAAAAGCCTTCGCATCCGCAATCTTGAAGAGATTTCCGTCACAGATGGAAAAGGAAACGTGTTCGTCTGCCAGGTTCTTGAACCCAAGACGGGTGAGCTCAAAGTTCTATCAATGCAGCAACAGCAAAGAAGCTTTCCTTCCATTCATCTTGTTCAGGCTCTTGCCAAAGGAGACAGGGACGAGCAGGCAGTTCAAGCAAGCGTTGAACTCGGGGTCAGTTCGATTACGCCCTGGCAATCGGAGTTAGCGATTGTGAATTGGAGCGGCAAAGAGGAAAAGAGCCGGCTGAGATGGCAAGAGATCGCCATATCAGCCATGAAACAGAGTCAACAAACTTTCTTGCCAAAAGTGAGCGCTCTAACGACCACCAAGGCCCTGAGACCCCGAGGGTTCGGAATCATTCTTGATCCTCGTGCCACGTTGTCGATTGCCAATCTTCCGGTGGATGTGGAGGAGCTGACCATAGTGGTTGGACCAGAAGGTGGAATTTCAGCTGCGGAGCTGGAGCAGCTAAGCGGCGCAGGATTTGAGCCCAGAAGACTGGGTGATTCCATTTTGCGCACTTCAACCGCTGGCCCAGCCGCGATGGCAGCAATTTTGACTAAGCTCCAAATCTGGTAATTGCCTAGGATTGAGGAGGAGGTTTCGTGGACTGCATTTTCTGCAACATAGTCGCTGGCAAGTTCGGCACGGAAATTCTCGCGCAAAATGAAATGGCAATAGCTTTTCGAGACATCAATCCATTGGCTAAAGTCCACATCCTTGTTGTCCCTAAGAACCACACCCCGACTATTTCCTCCCTTACGGAAGACAAAGAACTAACGGAAATGTTTTCTCTAATCAGGGAAGTAGCGGCCAAATTCACGGACGGGCAATTTAGGCTGCAGTTCAACTCCGGGGAAAAAGAAGGACAAACGGTCTTCCACACTCATGCCCACATCTTGTCTGGTCGGGCGGTTTAGTGCCCAAACTCAGTTTTGAGATTCCCCCTGTGCCGCTTGTTGAGTTACTGGGAAGTCAGGATCGATTGCTTCGAAAATTGGAGCAGTTGTTCCCTAATGCATCGATTCACAACCGCGGTCATCAGTTCAGTCTGGAGGGGGACAAGTCGGAGCTTGATCAGATCAAGCAGACTTTGCTTCAACTAGCGGAACTCATCAAGCAGGGTATAACCCTTGATGATCGCATGATTTCCGAGACGGCAAAGATTGTTGCTGACAGCAGCGACCCCGCCAAAATCCTGGCCGAGGGTGCGATTAAGACGCCTAACAAAGTCGTGAGAGCCAAAACTGTTGGGCAGAAGACCTACTTAGATGCAATTGATAAACACACAATCACCTTTGGGATTGGTCCAGCGGGAACAGGTAAGACCTATCTGGCTGTAGCCAAGGCAGTCGCTGCTCTCTATAACAAGCAGGTTTCAAGAATCATTTTGACGCGTCCGGCCGTTGAGGCAGGTGAGCGCCTTGGGTTTCTCCCTGGCACTTTGAGTGAAAAAATTGATCCCTATCTTCGACCACTTTTTGATGCCCTGCAGGAAATGTTGGAACCAGAGGCAACCACAAAGTTGATGGAATCCGGAGTTATTGAGGTTGCACCGTTGGCATACATGCGCGGAAGAACTTTGAATGACAGTTTCATCATTTTGGATGAGGCTCAGAACACCACCGCTGAACAGATGAAAATGTTTCTCACCAGGCTGGGATTTGGATCAAAGATGGTGGTGACGGGAGATGCCACCCAGGTTGATTTGCCAACTGGCAAATCAGGACTGGACGTGGCAACCAAGATTCTCAAGGATGTCAAGGATCTTCACATAGCAAGGCTTTCCAGTAAAGATGTTGTTCGCCACGAACTGGTGACGAGAATTGTCGATGCCTACGAAAAGGCCGGTCAGAAGTGACAATCGAGATCAACAATGAAAGCGATTTAGAAGTAGATCTAAAGTCCGTCAGGGCAGTAGCTGAATATGTGATTGAGCAGCTCAAGCTTCATCCAATGGTGGATTTAGGAATCATTTTTGTAAATGAGCAGCCGATGACGGATTTACACATTCAGTGGATGGATGAGCCAGGTCCAACTGATGTGCTGAGCTTCCCCATGGATGAACTGCGTCCCGGTGCAGAAGATGGGCCAATGCCCGAGGGGGTCCTGGGCGATGTTGTCATTTGTCCGCAGGTGGCAAAAATTCAGGCTGATGCTGCCAGTCACTCAATGATGGATGAAATTCACCTGCTACTTACACACGGAATTCTGCACTTGCTTGGGTTTGACCACGCCGAACCAGACGAAGAGCGAGAGATGTTCAAACTGCAGAAGACTTTGCTAGAAGGGTTTAACAGTGGTCGGTCTGCTTGAAACGGCTGTCCTTTTAGCGGTATTTATTACAACCCTTGTTCTAGCCACCGCGCAAACACAACTCGAAATCCAGCAAGACTCAAGAGCTGGCTCGCTTTCAATAGCACGATTCCTAATTTTTATCGCGGGCTCTGTAGGACTGATTCTGGCAAGCCCTAATCGGATGTGGACAATCGTTATTGCCGCAGGACTGCCGATTGTTTGGTTTTCCCAGCAATTGCTGGGGCGTTACCTGGGGCGCCTCGCGATCGGTATCGTCCTTGCGGATCGACTGTCATCTGGAATTTCAACCTGGTCCAGGATTTCTGAACCATTGCGACTGCGTGCTCCTGAGGTGATTGAGGAGTATGAACAGGAGCTGCTCGATTCAGTAGAGGAATTCTCGGAGACCCTGGTGCGCGAAATCATGGTGCCGAGAGTTGATGTTGAGGTCGTCGACGCAGAAGTCACGCTTGAAAAAGCACTCTCCTTGTTTGTTTCCTCCGGATATTCAAGACTGCCGGTGGTCGGAGAAGATGTTGACGACATCAAGGGAGTTCTCTACCTGAAGGACATTGCTCGAATTGTTCAACAAGATCCCAAGCTGCTGCAAACAAAGCTGGCAGCAGAGGCAGCGCGAGAAGCCTTCTTTGTTCCGGAGACCAAGTTAGTTTCAGAGCTATTGCAGGAGATGCAGCTCAGCAGGACGCAGATGGCAATCATCGCTGACGAGTATGGCGGCGTTGCTGGTCTGGTCACAATCGAAGACCTGATTGAAGAATTGGTTGGTGAAATCACCGACGAGTATGACAGAGAGTCCTCTGGCATTGAGTCGCTCGGTGATGACCTTTATCGGGTCAGTCCAAGAATCACGCTGGATGAACTGGCGGAGCATTGCGAGATGGTTTTGGAGGACGAGGACGTTGACACAATAGGCGGACTGCTAACCAAGGCCACTGGACATCTTCCGACTGGGGGAGAAGTGGTTCAAATTTTGGGTCTTGAACTAACTGCCGAAAGGGTGGATGCTCGTCGAGGAAGAATCCTGTCTATCAAAGTAAGAAAGCTGCCAGTCGATGACTAATTTCAGAAGCGGCTTTGTAGCTTTTGTGGGGCGACCGAACGTTGGGAAATCTACACTCACTAACGCTTTAGTTGGATCAAAGGTAGCTATCACATCCTCAAGGCCACAGACAACTAGAAAAGCTATTCGTGGAATTAGAACCGAGGAAAATGGTCAGATTATTTTTGTTGACACTCCTGGTTTTCATAAGCCAAAAACCTTGCTGGGAAAGCGTCTGAATAACGTAGTCGAGGAAACCCTGACCGAGGTTGATGTCATTTGTTTCTGCACACCAGCCAACGAAAAACTTGGTCCCGGCGACCAGATGATAATTGCCGAGATTATGAAGTTCACTAAACCCAAGAAGTTCGCGATCGTTACAAAAGAAGAGTTGGCTGATAAAAAACAGACCGCCGAACACCTACTTGAGCTTTCTCAACTGGCTACTTGGGATGAAATAATTCCAGTCTCAGCGCTTAGGGGGAACCAATTAGCCACGCTGCTGCAATTGCTGATATCAAGCGTTCCCGAAGGCCCCAAACTTTACCCAGACGATGCCCTAACCGATGAAAGCTTTGAAGATTGGATCTGCGAACTGATTCGAGAGGCTGCGCTGGAAAGATTGCGTGAGGAGCTGCCCCACTCACTTGCGGTAACCGTCGACGAAATCAATTATGAAGAAAAGAAAATTTTTGCCAGTATGTGGGTCGAGCGCGACAGCCAAAAAGGCATCCTGATTGGCAAGGGAGGGGCATTGCTCAAGACCATTGGCACCGAAGCCAGGCAGTCAATTGAGGAAAAACTCGGGGAGAAAATCTTTCTGTCGCTTCAGGTGAAAGTATCTGCCAATTGGCAGCAAGACCCCAAGAAGCTTGAGCGCATGGGCTTCTAGCGAAGTCTGAAAGACAGTGCTAACCTCTCACTAATGCGATTCGCTCTCCTGCTTAGCGGCCGCGACGAGGCCTAACCTCCGGCCCATTCTCGTCGCGGAGCCCAGTTGCGGCCAATTCCCAATATTCAGGAGCAGAGAGAATGAAAAACAATCAACAATCTTCAAAAATGCCTTTTGGTCGCTACAAGCCGTTTCACGAGCAAATCAACGTTGAGTTAGAGGATCGAACTTGGCCTAGCAAGAAAATTACTCAAGCACCACGCTGGTGTGCTGTCGATCTTCGTGATGGCAACCAAGCCCTAATTGACCCAATGAGCCCAGAGCGCAAGCTAGAGATGTTCAAGCTTCTGGTACGCATGGGCTACAAGGAAATCGAAGTCGGCTTCCCTTCGGCATCACAAACCGATTTTGACTTTGTCCGTCTGCTGATTGAAGAAAATCTCATCCCGGACGATGTGACAATTCAGGTACTAACTCAGTCCAGAGATCACTTGATAGAGCGCACTTATGAGTCCTTGAAGGGCGCCAAGAATGCGATTGTGCACTTTTACAATTCGACCTCGGTGCTCCAAAGAAGGGTTGTCTTTGGTCAGGACAAAGAAGGAATAAAGAAGATTGCTACAGATGCAGCTGAATTGTGTCTGTCTTTGGAGTCAAGACTGCCTGGCACCAATGTCTTTTATGAATACTCGCCTGAGTCCTATACGGGTACCGAACTTGAATTTGCCCTGGAAGTCTGCAATGCCGTAATTGAAGTGATTAAGCCAACACCAGAGCGAAAGATGATTATCAATTTGCCTGCCACGGTTGAGATGATCACACCGAATGTTTATGCCGACAGCATTGAATGGATGTCGCGCAGGCTTAAGCCAAGAGATTCCATAATTCTTTCTCTTCACCCTCACAATGACCGAGGCACGGCAGTTGCCGCCGCAGAACTGGGCTACATGGCTGGAGCTGATCGCATTGAAGGGTGTCTGTTTGGAAATGGTGAGCGCACCGGCAATGTCGATTTGATCACACTTGGTCTGAATTTGTTTAGTCAGGGCGTCGATCCAATGATTGATTTCAGCAACATCGATGAAATCAAGCGAACAGTCGAGTTTTGTAATCAATTGCCAGTGCCGGAGCGCAGTCCATATGGCGGCGACTTGGTTTACACCGCCTTCTCTGGTAGCCATCAGGACGCCATCAAGAAGGGTTTTGAGCATCTTGAGAAAGATGCAAAGGCAGCCGGCAAGCCAGTAGATGAATTCACTTGGGCTGTCCCTTACCTGCCAATTGATCCTAAGGATGTTGGCAGAAGTTATGAGGCGGTTATTCGAGTCAATTCTCAATCCGGTAAGGGCGGAGTTGCCTACCTGATGAAGGCCGATCACAAACTTGATCTACCCAGACGACTCCAAATCGAATTTTCCAAGGTTGTGCAGGCACACACTGACACATTGGGCGGCGAGGTCTCTTCCGAGCAGCTATGGGAAATCTTCCAGGATGAGTATCTTCCTGCAGCCGTTGACGAGCTTAAGTGGGGAAGATTCGAACTCAAGAGACTACGAAGTGAAAGCGAAATGGATGGAGTAGTCAAGATTGACATTGCTTTGCGCGATGGCGACGGTGAATTGACAGCCATCGGACAAGGTAACGGTCCAGTCTCAGCCTTTATCGATGTGCTTAGCCAGCAAGGAGTAAAGATTCGCTTGCTTGATTACATAGAGCACACGATGAGCACTGGCAGTGATGCCAATGCCGCGTCCTATGTCGAGCTAGAGGTGGCGGGAAAGACTCTGTGGGGTGTTGGAATTGACGGAGACATCGCAGTTTCTTCCTTGAAGGCGATTATCAGCGCCGTCAATCGAGCCCTGCGGCTTGCCGTTCCATCCAACGCCAGCTGACGCTGGAATACTTGTCTGGTGCCCAACTATCGAGATGAGGCGGTTGTTCTTCGAACCCACAAATTGGGTGAGGTAGATCGCATCCTGACTTTGCTGACTCGTCAGCACGGTCAAATACGCGCGGTAGCCAAGGGAATCAGAAAGACAACCAGCAGATTTGGTGGACGGCTGGAGCCGTTCACGATTGTTGACCTCCAGCTATACGAAGGCAAGAATCTCGACACTGTTACCCAGGTTGAGCAATTGGCTTCGTATGCCACCAAAATCATCGAGGACTATCAGCGTTACACCATCGCTTCGGCAATAGTTGAAGCTGCCGAGAGACTAACTCGAGAGGTCTCGAGCGAAAAACACTATTTGCTGGTGGTCGGCGCTTTGAGATCGCTGGCGCAGTCAGACATTGATCCCGATCAGATTCTTGATTCGTATTTGCTTCGCTCACTTTCCCTCTCCGGCTGGGTGCCATCGCTGACGGCATGCGTGAATTGTGGAGCCGAACCAACCGTTTTCTCTGTCCAAACCGGAGCCGTCACCTGCGCCAGCTGTTCCATACCTGGCTCAATATCTTTGGGCACTGGCGGAATTCATCACATGAAGAATTTGCTGGCAGGTAATTGGGAAGAAGTTGGTAAGGCAAACGAGCAAACTAGAAAAAGTGTTAGTGGGTCGATTGCTGGCTACACTCAGTGGCAGCTTGAAAAGGGACTGAAGTCAATGAATTTTGTGGAGAGATCGTGAAGCTTTTCGATCCGGCACGAAAGCCGCCAAAGTTCAAGGAAGTGCCCAACCACATTGCAATTGTGATGGATGGCAACGGCCGCTGGGCTAATCAAAGAGGCCTCAAGCGAACCGAAGGTCATAAAGCTGGCGAATTGGCTTTGCTTGAAGTTGTAGCCGGGGCTATCGAGGTCGGGGTAAAGAACCTCACGGCGTTTGCTTTCTCAACTGAGAATTGGAAACGCTCGCCTGAAGAAGTTAAATTCCTAATGAATTACAACATCGAAACTCTTCGCGCTAGACGAGATCTTTTGATGGAGTGGGGTGTTCGGATTCGATGGACGGGTGCTGAGCGTAAACTTTGGCCTTCCGTTTTGAGTGAACTTCGCGAAGCCGAGCGACTAACTGCCAAAAACAAGGGCCTGGTTCTCAACATGGCTGTCAACTACGGCGGTAGGCAGGAAATTCTGGATGCTGCTCAGAGTTTGGTGGAGCAGGCGGCCTCGGGCAAGTTCACGGGGAAAGTAACAGAAGCCAGATTTGCGAAAGAACTCTACGTACCAAACATGCCGGACGTGGATTTGTTTCTGCGCTCGAGCGGCGAGATGCGGCTCAGCAACTTCTTACTCTGGGAGTCGAGCTATGCGGAAATGGTGTTTCTAGACAAGCTCTGGCCAGATTTCACGCGGGAGACCCTCTGGGAGGCAATCTCGATTATGCAGGGCAGGGACAGACGTTTCGGCGCGGCAGAAGATAGGCCGATAAACTAGCGTTTTCCATCCCAGAGGTTGGTTTATGTCTACCCAAAAGCTCGATGCTGTCATTTCGCTAGCCAAGCGAAGGGGCTTCGTCTTTCAAGCTGGTGAAATCTATGGCGGTTCAAGATCTGCATGGGACTATGGGCCACTTGGAGTTGAGCTCAAGGAAAACATCAAGCGCCAGTGGTGGCAATCCATGGTTTCAGGTCGAGATGATGTTGTTGGCCTGGATAGTTCAATTATTTTGCCCAAACGAGTCTGGGAAGCTTCTGGTCACGTGGAAGCTTTCGTTGATCCGTTGATTGAATGCACAAGCTGCCACAAGCGCTTCCGAGCTGACCACCTTGAAGAAGCATTTGAGGAAAAGAAGGGTCGCGCACCAAGTTCATTGGCTGAAGTTCCCTGTCCAAATTGCGGAAACAAGGACATTTGGACAGAACCTAAGAATTTCAATGGTCTTTTGAAGACCTCACTGGGTCCAGTTGAAGATGAGTCAGGGCTTCACTACCTGCGCCCCGAAACCGCGCAGGGAATCTTCGTTAACTTCAATAACGTCCTGAATGCGGCGCGCATGAAGCCACCGTTTGGAATTGGTCAAATGGGCAAGAGCTTCCGTAATGAAATCACGCCTGGAAACTTCATCTTCCGCACACGAGAGTTCGAGCAGATGGAGATGGAATTTTTTGTAAAGCCCGGTGAAGATGAGCAGTGGCATGAGTATTGGATTCAAGAACGATACAACTGGTACGTCAACCTGGGAATCAATCCAGACAATTTGCGACTCTTTGAACACCCGAAAGAAAAGCTTTCTCACTATTCCAAGCGAACTGTAGACATTGAGTATCGATTTGGTTTCCAGGGAAGTGAGTTTGGCGAACTCGAGGGTGTTGCCAATCGAACAGACTTTGACCTAAAAACTCACTCTGAACACAGCGGAGTCGATTTGAGCTACTTCGATCCAGTCGAGGAGAAGCGCTGGACGCCGTTCGTAATTGAACCCGCAGCAGGTCTAACAAGATCTCTGATGGCTTTCTTGGTTGACGCATATCACGAGGATCAAGCGCCAAATACCAAGGGTGGTATGGACACCAGAACTGTCCTGCGATTGGATGCCCGGTTAGCTCCAGTGAAGGCTGCAGTTCTCCCGCTGAGCCGAAATGAAGAACTAAACCCGATTGCCGACAAGCTAGCTGCTGATCTTCGCAAGAATTGGAATGTCGATTACGACGATTCTGGCGCAATTGGAAGACGCTATCGCCGACAGGATGAAATTGGAACCCCGTTCTGCATCACAGTTGACTTTGACACGCTAACTGATAAGGCAGTGACCATTCGCCATCGCGATTCAATGCAACAAGAGCGAGTGGCTTTGGACCAGGTCAAGTCGTTTATTGCGGAAAGGCTGTTGGGCTAGTTGGCTCTTCAATACGGCAGGCACAGGATTGAAGTTCCGGTCGTGCTTGCCCCGATGGCTGGAATAACAAACACAGCTTTTCGTCGACTCTGTCGTGAACACGGTGGTGGTCTATTTGTTTCAGAAATGATTACCTCGCGGGCGCTGGTTGAGCGAACACCCGAGTCAATGCGGCTAATCAAGCACCATCCGTCAGAGGAGATCAGGTCTATCCAGCTCTATGGTGTTGAACCTAAGACAATTTCAGATGCCGTGAAAATGCTGGTGGATGAAGATCGTGCAGACCACATTGATCTCAATTTTGGCTGCCCAGTTCCAAAAGTAACGAGAAAAGGCGGGGGAGCAGCGCTGCCTTGGAAGTCTGAGCTATTTTCCTCGATTGTGAAAGCAGCCGTTGATTCAGCAGGTGAGGTACCGGTTACGGTAAAGATGCGCAAGGGAATTGATCAAGACCACCTCACCTATTTGGAGGCTGGTAAAGCAGCCCGGGATGCTGGCGTAACAGCTGTTGCGTTGCACGCACGTACCGCCGAAGACTATTACTCCGGCCAGGCCGATTGGTCGGCAATTACCAAACTTCGTGAGGCCTTGCCCGATACTCAAGTGTTAGGCAATGGAGATATTTGGTCCGCCAATGACGCCGTTGAAATGATGAAGCAGACCGGCGTTGATGGAGTTGTAGTCGGCAGAGGATGTCTGGGTAGACCATGGCTCTTTGCTGATTTAGAGAAAGCGATTTTGAATTACCTTTCGGGGAAGGACCAGGAGGCAGAAACTGCCGCTCCTAATCTGGGTGAGGTGGCAGACGCTTTTTATCGTCACGCCGAACTCCTGACTGAATTTTTTGAAGACGAAGGTCGAGCATGCCGAGACATAAGAAAGCATGTTGCCTGGTACTTCAAGGGCTACCCAGTCGGTGGTGAATTCCGAGCCTCGCTGTCGCTAGCCAACTCCTTGTCAGAAATCTCTGAGCTGCTTCAAACACTTGACCACACCCTCCCATATCCAAAAGAGGAAGCGGAAGGTCCGCGCGGAAGGCTCGGCAGCGCAAAAACTTGTGCTCTCCCAGATAAGTGGTTGGCGTCAAGATCCCTAAGTGATGACCATCGCAATCAACTGCAACTGGCTGAACTCTCCGTGTCTGGTGGTGCCTAAGCATGTCAACAAAAGAAGTTGGTTATTCAGAGTTCGATACAGAGAGATTTGTAGCGCAACCACTTTCTTCGACCCCGGGCCGAGGTGAATTTGCTCGCGATCGCGCCAGAATCCTTCACTCTTCATCGTTTAGAAGGCTCTCCTCGAAAACGCAGGTGCTTTCGCCAAGCTCCAAGGCATTTGCCAGAACTCGCCTAACTCACTCATTAGAAGTTGCGCAAGTCGGTAGGGACCTAGCAACAGCATTGGGGACTAATCCAGATCTCGTCGACACGGCCTGTCTAGCGCATGACATTGGTCATCCGCCATTTGGACATAACGGTGAAAGTGCACTAAATCTTTGGGCTGCTGACATCGGCGGTTTCGAGGGAAATGCTCAAACTTTTCGAATTCTGAGCAGACTCGAGACGAAGATTCTAGATAACACCGGAATCTCCAAGGGATTGAACTTAACGCGAGCTTCTCTGGATGCTGCTACCAAATACCCATGGCTACTTGCGGATGCTGGAAAGTTCGGAAGTCAGGTCAAGTTTGGCGTCTACTCAGACGATCTAGAAGTTTTTGAATGGATGCGCACTGGCGCTCCTGCTGGCCGCAAGTGCGTGGAAGCCCAAATCATGGACTTTGCTGATGATGTTGCCTATTCAATTCATGACTTTGAAGATGCAATTGTTGAAGGGCTAATTGACCCACAAATTCTTAATGACAAATCTGCTGAGCTGCAGTTGCTTGAGGAAATTGGGAAGTGGGCTTCCGGAGAATTGAGTCAAGATGAGCTCAGGAGCGGGCTAGTCAACCTGCGAGCCAATGCCAATTGGCTAACTAGCTTTAGTCAGACTCCCCAGGACTTAGCTACCCTGAAGAATCTGACAAGTGATCTAATTGGGTCTTTCGTGAAAAGAACAATCGAAGCTGTTTTCGCAGGTGGTCACTCAAGTGTCACCCGCTATCAAGCCTCACTGGTTGTGCCGAGGGACGTTAGAAGTGAAATTGCTGTCCTAAAGGGAGTGGTTGCATCGCAGGTAATGACCAATGATGAACGACAGCCGTATTACGAGAGTCAGCGCCAACTTCTCATGGAACTTGCGGATACCTTGCTCTCCACCAATGGCAAGCACCTAGACCCGGTAACCAAAGCCGCCTGGCTGGCTGCAAAAGATGAGCAAGAACAAAGACGAGCTGTGGTTGACGCGGTGGCCTCACTGACCGATCCAGCCGCTATCGCTCTTCATGCTGAGCTTCGAGCATAGGATTTCACTATGCCGCGGGTGAAGCAGTCAGACATTGAGCAACTCAAAGATCGAGTTGACATTGTTGAACTAATTGGCTCCTACATCTCGCTGAAGGCAGCTGGGCCAGGTTCATTTAAGGGCTTATGCCCATTTCACGGCGAAAAATCACCCAGTTTTCACGTCCGCTCGAATCCAGCGTTCTATCACTGCTTCGGTTGCGGGGTCGGGGGCGACGCATTCAAGTTTGTACAGGAAATTGACAAGGTTGGTTTCAGCGAGGCAATTGAGAAACTAGCCCAGCGAACCGGCTATCAGCTCACCTATGAAGAGGGCGAACGCGAAACTTCGAACCGAAATCTACTTCTGAACATAAATAAAGCTGCAAGTGATTACTACAAATCACAACTGCAAAGCGAAGAGGGAAAAGCGGCAAGAGACTTCTTAGTGGCCAGGGGATTTGATTTAGACAGTATTTCTGAGTTTGAGGTTGGTTATGCACCAAAGGGCTGGCAAAACCTTTCTCAACACCTCACTGAAAAAGGTTTCACGCTGGAAGACCAAGCACTGGCTGGTCTTCTAAGTAAAGGCGAGAAAGGTTTCTACGATCGCTTTCGCGGAAGAGTGCTTTGGCCGATTCGCGATGCAAATTCACAAGTGGTCGGATTTGGCGCAAGAAAGTTGTATGTCGAGGATCAGGGACCGAAATATCTAAACACTCCCGAAACTCCCGTCTATCACAAATCAACCGTGCTTTACGGACTTGATCTGGCTAGAAGAGAAATAGCGAGCAAGCGCCAGGTGATTGTCGTCGAGGGCTATACCGATGTGATGGCGTGCCATTTGGCTGGTGAAAAGACAGCCGTTGCTACCTGTGGCACAGCCTTTGGCGAGGAGCACATCAAACTGATAAATCGACTTCTAGGACAGTCAACCGATCCAGCGTCAGTTGTTTTCACTTTTGACCCCGATGCAGCGGGGGAGAAGGCAGCACTTAGGGTTTATGGCGATGCAAGTAAGTTCAACGCACTAACCTTTGTTGCGTCAGGCCCTGCAGGTTTAGATCCATCTGATTTGCGTCAGCAGCAGGGCGACTCGGCAGTGGTTGAAATGCTCAAGAATCGTAAACCGCTATTTGAATTTGTTATTCAACACCGACTCAGTCAGTTCAATCTTTCCGATATTGACTCTCGTGTAGCAGCCGCGAGAGCTGCAGCTCCAGTGGTGGCAGAAATTGTTGATCCAGCATTGCGTTCCGGCTACACCAGGATGCTGGCCGAGTGGGTTTCCTTGGACGTGACAGATGTATCGGCAATGGTTGGTGGAAACAAGAATCAGGCAACTCGAGCCAGGGTAGAGCCGCTGAGAACCTCAGATGCTTTGCCGACCACTGAGCCGATTGCAGACAAATTAGAGACACAAATCATGCAGGTGCTGGTTCAGAACCCCACGGCCTTTAGCGTGTCACAGTTGCGCAGAATGCAGGCAGCTGGAATATCAACCCCGGACTACAAAGCTCTCTTAGAAATCGTGCTGGAAAATGCAGAGCGAATTTCCGAGCCGAGTTTTGCAAACCTTCTTGTCACAGCTGCGGATGAGCCTCTTCAAGCGGTTGTGAGGCAGTTGGCGCTTGCGCCGCTACCGCTAAAAAGCGAAGCCGATCTTGGTAAGTACAGCCTGGGGATTGTAAATGCGGCAATGATCAAGGCCTTGGACAGAGAAAAGACAGACTTGCTGGCAGCCCTTCGCCGGGCTGAGTTGGCTGCGAGCGAAGAGCAAAAGGTCGCCATCCAGCGTCAATTAGTTGAGTTAGAGGCCGAGCGCCGCTCACTTATGAACTAAGCAGGTTATCTGCTAACCTTTCCTAGGCCCTCAGGGCCATTCCTCGGTAGCTCAATTGGCAGAGCATTCGGCTGTTAACCGGAGGGTTCTTGGTTCGAGTCCAAGCCGGGGAGCCACTTTCTTGAAGGTGGAAATGAATAAACAGGTCCTCTCCACTTCGCTGTCTGTCGGAATTGCGACCGGCCTCTATGGCATTTCCTTCGGAGCAATCGGCGTAGCAGCAGGACTCGATGTTTTCTCCGTCATGATTCTGAGCTTGCTTATGTTTTCTGGTGGCTCGCAGTTTGCTTTTGTTGGAGTTCTAGCAGCCGGAGGAGCGCCAGTCACTGCTGTTACGAGTGCGTGGCTCATGGGAATTCGAAACTCTTTCTACGCGCTAAGACTCACCAGTGTGATTGGACCAAAGGGCCTTCTTCGTTTGTTAGCAGCTCAGCTGACAATTGATGAATCCAATGCAGTGTCGGCGGCGCAGTCAGATAACAAATCTCAAAAAGCCGGATTCTGGCTAACTGGCGCAGCGGTATTCATCTTCTGGAATCTTGCAACTTTGGTGGGAGCGTTGGCTGGAAACCTAATGGGCTCTGTGGAGCAATGGGGATTGGACGCAGCAGCGGCAGCTGCTTTTCTGGGCCTGCTTTGGCCAAGACTGAAAGATAATTGGCAACTCGCTCTGTTAGGGGCCGGAGCGGCCATCGTAACCACTCCATTCCTTCCAGCCGGAATTCCAATTTTGCTGGCGGCTGCTGTTGCACTGATTCCACTTGGAGGGCGCAAGTGATTACTAGTGTGATTATTGCGTCATTAGCTGTTTACAGTTGGAAGCTTTTGGGTTACCTAGTTCCAGAGCGCTTCATCACAGATAAATTTAGGGACTTCGCAGAACGCGTCACAGTCGCTTTGCTCGCTGCAATGGTAATGATCCAAGGATTTACCATTCAGGGAGAAGTAGTAATTGATGCTCGTTTACCTGCCCTATTGGTAGCGGCGGTGTTGCTTTGGCTTCGAGCTCCATACATATTGGTGGTGATCGCCGGCGCGGCTGTCGCCGGAATACTTCGATTGCTAGGGCTCTAGGTCATCTTCGCCGGGTTGCCAGCTAATACCAGGGACACCCCAGCCATACTCTTCAATAGCTTTTTGGGCTTCTTCTTTGTAAGGCGAAGACAGCCGATCTGCATAAAGAATTCCATCAAGGTGATCAAACTCATGCTGAAATATCCTTGCCATCCAGCCATGAACAGACAGTGTGTATTCGTTTCCATTTTCATCTAGTGCAACCAGCACTGCTTCTTGAGCGCGCTTGAGTGGAAAACGCTCTGTCGGTATTGAAAGACAGCCCTCTGACTCGGTTTCAGGATCTGGCTCTGCTTGATCGATTTTTGAAATAGTAAGAGATGGATTTATTGCCACGCCACGAAGTCGAGTCTCATCAAACTCGTAGTCATAAACGAAGATTCTGAGTCCAACGCCAATCTGCGGGGCAGCAAGACCGACCCCGGGAGCGGCGTCCATGGTTTCAAACATGTCCTCGATTAGAGCCTTTATTTCAGGCGTGATTTCTGCCACGGGCTCCGCCTTTTTATGAAGGACAGGCTCGCCAGTAATGCAAATTGGCAGGATGGTCACAGGTCAAATTTACCTTTGTTTTTAGGGCCTTGGTCTAGGCTGGGACAGCTGATTTCCTTTAGGAGAGTTTGCTTGCTAACCCCCGAGATTGTCCGGGCAATTGCAATACTGCTAGCGGTGCTGGGAGCTTTTTTCCTATCGCTTGGCGCTCAGTTCCAAAATGATGCTGTCACCAAGCACTACGTTCCTAAGACAAAGAAAATCTCAGCTCTTCGATTTCGCCAAATCTTGGATTTGATGCGTCGTCCAAGATGGCTTACAGGCACCTCATTCCTGTTATTGGCTGCTTTATTTCAATTAGGTGCTCTAGCGTTAGCGCCACTTATCGTCGTTCAGCCAATCGGCGCGCTGGCCCTGATTCTCACTTCAGTGATGAATGCTCGCATTTATAAGGTAAAACTCGATTCAAAGACACTTGCTGCAATAGCGATTATCTTGCTGGGAGTTGCCGCATTCGTTTCACTGGCAGCAACCAGCGCAGTTTCGACTGAGATGAGCGATCAAAAGCTACTGCAGGTGGTTGGCATAATGATTTTGCTTTTAGCGGTCTTCGGCCTGTCCTTTTCCTGGTCAAAGGGAAATGTTGGCCCGCTTGCGTACATCCTCGGGGCAGGAGTGCTCTACGGTTTTACCGCTTCTTTAGCCAAGGTGGTAATTCAACGCCTCTACCAGGGTGACTACAACTTGTTGACACTCCTGGCAGTTGGAGCATTACTGGGTGCAATCTTCCTAGGTGGCTGGTTCGTCCAAAATGCTTACGCCTCTGGGCCACCGGACCTCGTGATTGCCGGCCTTACGGTGGTTGACCCGGCGGTTGCGGTTGGAATCGGTATCGTTATCTTGGGTGAGGCTTCTAAGGCAGATGTCACTCAAGTCACTGGATTCATAATCGCGGGCGCAATTGCCATGGCTGGAGTCCTGATGCTTTCGAAAGTCCACCCCCAACTGGTAGGTGAAAGAACTCAATGACCAAACCACTCAAAGTCGTTTTGGCCTGTGACACATTTGCTCCCGACATTAACGGTGCCGCTCGCTTCGCTGAGCGACTTGCCGGCGGCCTCGTTCGAAACGGTAACGAGGTTCACATCATCACTCCGGCCTTTGACTCTTCTGAGGGTCCTCGAATTGAGGAGCATGATGGCGTGAACATGATTGTTCACAGACTCAGAAGCCACCGAGTACCACAGCACAAAACTCTGCGCTGGCCAGAGCCGTGGGGCATGACAACAAAAATTGGCAAGATTCTGGATGATGTCGAGCCAATCGCCGTGCACATTCAATCTCACCTGATGGTTGGGCGCTTTGCCAACACAGCTGCTAGGCGTCGCAACATCAAAGTCTTGGCGACAAACCACATAATGCCTGAGAACCTAATCAAATACTCCCTGCTTCCCAAGTTTCTTCACGGTTGGGCTATGAAAGTGGTCTGGGCAGACGCAGGTCGAATTCTTAGAAAAATGGATGCGGTTACTACTCCTACCAAGCGAGCTGCGGAATTGCTGGAAAAGGCAGCAGGCGTGACAGGAGTTCTCGCAATTAGTTGTGGAATTGATGCATCTCGATTTGCCAACGACTCTGCACCACAAAATAAGAATCCAATTGCACTTTTCCTAGGCCGCCTTGACGATGAAAAGCGTGTGGATGTTTTACTGCGCGCGGTTGCAAGCCTGAGCGAACACCCGAACCTAAGGGTTGAGTTAGTAGGTGATGGTGGGGAACGAGAGCGCCTGAAGAAGCTAGCTCAGTCACTTGGAATTTCGGATCGAGTTACCTTCTTGGGACACGTGACCGATGAGGAGCTGCCAGGCATCTACGAGCGAGCAACTGTTTTCGTTATGCCTTCTATTGCAGAACTTCAGTCCATTGCAACTATGGAGGCCATGGCTAGCGGAAGACCGGTGATTGGAGCTGATGCGATGGCGCTTCCTCACCTTGTCCACGATGGTGACAATGGCTATCTATTCCCACCCAATGATGTTGAGGCCTTGGCAGATCGGCTGAAGCGAATATTGACGGCGGATCAGACTGAACTCAATCGACTAAGCGAGAACTCCCTGCACTTGATCCAAGCGCACGACATCAACCGCACAGTCAAAATCTTTGAAGATTTATACCTTGGTGTGGGGGAGGCTTCCCCGACCACGGACGACAACAAGCCTTCTTACATGGCACCAATTGGTCGACTGAATGAATCAGTGCGTTCAAAGTTGGTCGAGTGGCGATCTGATGCGTTAGCGCTTCGAAGCAGGGCTGAGGGGCTAAGGCAAGAGGCGAGAGAGCGACTGGTCGAGATGCGACAGGAAGTCCGGGGACAGCTTTCGGATCTGCGCAAAGAGATTCAAAGACAGGCCAAGAAGCTTCGTCGAAGGACAGAAGACTAGTCTCGGCTAGGCTTAATGCGCCGGGGCGTTAGCTCAGCCGGTTAGAGCAGCGGACTCATAATCCGTCGGTCGCGGGTTCAAGTCCCGCACGCCCCACCAGAGAAAGGAGAGAGCAAGTGATTCGAATTTCAAACGGAGTTATCGGCTATGAACTCTCTCCACTCGAGATTGTCGGCGCCTTTGGTTTCCCTCCAAAAGCCAGCCTCGCGAACTTGGTTTCTGTTTCATATGAGGAAAATCCTTGGACCACCAAGGTCTTGCGTGGAATCCGAGCCCCTGGTACTGGCTTTCCCTATCTGATAATGCTTGGCACTATGCGTCACAGGAGGGGCAAGGATTTCTGCGTGGTTTACAAGAGAAACCCAGTCTTGGTCTTGGACTTCCAGAATGAAAAATGGGCTCGTTGGGTCGTGCCAGCATCCAAAGAGAATACTGAGGCTCTCAGCGAGTTTTTAGAGATCAGTAAGGCCTAACGAGGCCTAGTTGCCTGCTCAAGGGCACTTCTGACTCCTGGTCTCAAGTTGCGGGTTATGCTTTACCTCAAAGAGACCAGCGTCGGCATCTTTGCCTACCTGGAACATAGGGAAAGAGCAAAGATGACTAACACTCCGTGGCTAGTTCACTATCCAAGTGACGTTCCAAAGCAATTGCCTCCAATTTCATTCTCAAATCTTCCTGAGCTGCTTCGAACAGCTGTTCAGACGTATGACAAGAAGGTTGCCTTTACTCAGGTAATGCCAAACGGAATGAATGGCTCATTGACTTACCGTCAAGTGCATGAATTATCCGATCAGTTTGCTAGCTATCTCCGCGAAGAGTTAAAGCTTTCAGCTGGGGACCGCGTAGCGGTGCAGATGCCAAACTGCTTGAGCTATCCAGTGGTTGCTTTCGGAGTTTTCAAGGCCGGCTGTGTTTTGGTGAATACAAACCCGCTCTACACCGCAACCGAAATGATTCACCAGTTCAGCGACTCAGGTGCAACGACTCTGGTTGTAATTGACATGTTTGCTGATCGACTACCTGAGGTGCTGGGCAAGACCAACATCAAGAATGTGGTCGTTGTAAAGATTTCCGAATACTTCCCTAGCGTGGTTGGGGGAGTAATCCGTTTAGTTCAAAAGGTCTGGAGCAGAACTCTTCCAAAAATCGAAGTTGAGCACACTCGATTTGCCAAGGCCCTTGAGCTCGGGAAGGCCAAGCAATCAAAGGAGCGTGCTGCCAGCTACTTGAGTGGCGTCACCAATGAAACTGTTGCGGCGCTGCAGTACACCGGAGGAACGACTGGTGTTTCTAAGGGTGCAATGCTGAGCCACGGAAACCTGGTGGCAAACACCCTTCAAATGATTGCCCATTGTGGCGATGGAATGAGAGCTGGCAAGGAAACAGTGCTGACGGCCCTTCCGCTGTATCACATCTTTGCCTTCACAGTTAATCTGCTTGGCTTTTTCCACAATGGCGCAAGAAACATCCTGATTCCTTCACCTCGCCCGCCAAGTAATCTGCAAAGAGCCTTTGATAACTACAAGATCACCTGGCTAAGCGGTGTAAACACTCTTTTCAACGCCCTGCTTAATGAGCGCTGGTTCCAAGACTCACCACCAAAACACCTTCGCGCTTCTGCTGCTGGAGGAATGGCCCTGCAGGCATCGGTAGCGGAGCGTTGGCGCAAGCTAACCGGCACTCCCATTGTTGAGGGCTACGGACTTACCGAATCATCCCCAGTTTTGACCTTCAACCTACTGACGGGTCTAGCCAAGGATGGAAGCATTGGCATTCCAATTCCGTCTACCGAAGTCAAATGCGTTGATGAAAATGGCAAGGATGTTGCTGTGGGGGAGGCTGGTGAAATTATCGCGCGTGGTCCGCAAATCATGCTGGGTTACTGGCAGCGTCCCGACGAAACTGCAAAGACATTAAAGAATGGTTGGCTCTACACAGGCGACATCGCTCAAATGGATGCAGACGGCTTCTTCACAATCGTGGACCGAAAGAAGGACATGATTCTGGTGAGCGGCTTCAATGTTTACCCAAATGAGATTGAGGAGCAGATTGCTGCCGTACCTGGGGTTATGGAGGTTGGCGTGATCGGGGTTCCTGACGAAAAGACTGGCGAGCGGGTTCAGGCTTATGTCAAAGCCGTGGTGCCGCCACCATCTCGTGAGCAGATAATCGCTCATTGCAGAAATGCACTCGCTGCTTACAAAATTCCGCAGGATGTCATCTTTATTGATGAGCTTCCAAAGAGTCCGATTGGAAAGATTCTGCGTCGTGAACTTCGAGACCAGGCTATGAAATCAAACAGCGGCAACGCAAGCAAGGGAGCATAAAGATGAGCACTCTTAGAATCCTGACCGAGGAAGCCGTTAGTCAAGCTACGGTTGTAAACGAGTTTGAGCAGACCCTGCTTCGAATATTTATCTTGATCATCATGTTCGGTCTAGGTGCTGGCCTAACTCCCAAGGATTTTGGTTTAGCACTTCGTCGCCCATGGGGACTCATTATTGGTTGGGTGACGCAGTTCGGCATAATGCCGCTGACGGCCTACGTCCTAATTGTGACGGTTCTGTTCCCGTTCTCAACGACCGGTGACGTGATTCTGATTGCTCTCGGTGCGCTGATTATGGGCAGCGTACCCGCTGGAACCACTTCCAACTTGTTCACTTATTTCTCTAAGGGCAATCTGGCCTTGAGCGTAATGATGACGGTCAACTCAACTCTGTGGGCGTTCATCATGACTCCAGCCATGTTGTTTGTTTACTCAAGACTTCTGGGGCTTGATGAGTCACTAAGAATCGAATTTATTGAGTTAGCAACCGTGATTGTGGGGTTGATTATCCCAGTAGCACTTGGAATGTTGATTCGCCGTTTCAGTTCCAACATTGGTGCTGTTTTGGAATTGATGGGCGGTCTATTTGGACTTCTGTTTATCCCATTCCTAATTGCAATCTGGGTGCCAAGAAACTGGCAGCTACTGCTAACAACTGAGTGGCCAACCTACGTAGTCGCAATCGGACTTGGTTTGGTTGGTATCACCGTGGCCTACTTCATCTCCAAGCTTCTGCGACTGCACCCGATGAACGCACGAACCATTGCGCTGGAGACTGGTATCAACAACGGACCGCTAGCAATCGCCGTGATTGTTGCTGTTTACATCGACAACCCAAACGTTGACTCAATTCTGTTGGTGCCAGCGCTTTACTCGCTGTTTATCGTCTTGATTTCAACTGCTGTGACACTGGTGTTCAGGCGGGCGAACCTAGCGGCTGAGCAGAAGATTCCTAATCTTTTGTAGGTCGCTAGCTGCCATCGCATAGTCTTATTTCATGCAGTGGCAAGGGCTAACAGAGGCTGAGGTAGTTGATCGGCGACAAAGATTTGGCTCTAACAGCCTTCCAGTCGACAAGAGCAAACAGCTACCAAGGCAACTGCTAGGAGTTATCCGCGAGCCGATGATGGCTCTGCTGTTAGCAGCCGCGCTAATCAGCGGACTGCTTGGCGATGCACTTGAAGCAGGCGCATTGATTGTTAGCGTGCTGTTTGTAATTGGAATCTCGCTTTTCCAAGTCCGCAGAACCGACAAAGCACTGGCCGCGCTTCAAGTTCTGTCTGCACCAAGGGCATCGGTTTATCGAAACGGTGATTTGCAGCAAGTCCCCAGTGAAGAGCTAGTAGTTGATGATCTTGTCCTGCTTAAAGAGGGAGATAGAGTCCCAGCTGATTGTCTTTTACTGGAGGAATCGACTCTTCTAATCGATGAATCCATCCTCACTGGGGAGTCGGTAAGTGTTGAAAAGAAACTTGGCGATGCTGCTCTCTCGGGGACACTGGTAGTCAGGGGCCATGCAGTCGCCAAAGTTCAGTCAATTGGCGCTGCCAGTCAATTAGGTCAAATTGGATCGCTATTGACAGGCGTCGAGAAGCGAACGTTGCTGCAAGCTGAAGTCGACAAAATAGTTCGGGTAGTTGCAACCATTGCTCTCATAACTGCCTTCACGGTGAGTGCTGTCTATGCACTTACTCGCGGCGATTGGCTGGTTGGCATGCTCGCAGGCGTGGCCGCTGCCATGGCACTGCTACCAGAAGAGCTACCCATCATTTTGACGATATTCCTCGGCCTTGGTGCATGGCGGATGGCGAAATCCAAGGTAATTGTTCGAAACAATCCAGCTATTGAGATGCTTGGGCAAATAACAGTTTTATGCGTCGACAAAACTGGAACCATCACGCTGAACGAAATGACACTAGTGAATGAAGATCCCGAAATCATTCACTACGGCGGACTGGCATCTATCCCCGGCTCATTTGATCCAGTTGATAAGGCTTTCTTGAGACTATTTATCCGTGACGAATCCCTGACTTTGGTTCGAGAATTTCCACTGACTGAAGAGAATTTTGTCTTCTGCCAAATCTGGCGAAAGAGCTCAGGAGAGTTAATTGCTGCGCTTAAAGGGGCGCCGGAGCGGGTAATTAGTGTTTGCAACCTAAGTCAAGAGCAAATATCAGCAATCATGAAAGAGCTTGATGACAGTGCTCGGGCGGGATTGAGAATTTTAGGGATTGCGAAGTCTGGAGTTCCGGAATCTGCCCTCACGGCGAGCAACTTTGACAACATGCGATTTGAATTTGTGGGCCTGGCAGCAATGAAGGATCCAGTGCGTGAGGGTGTCGCAGATGCCATCAGAGAGCTTTCCAGCGCTGGAATACGAACAATCCTGATTACCGGTGACTATCCGCAAACTGCTGAGTCCATTGGAAAGGAAATTGGACTGTTGCCAGGCGGGGGAGCGGTCAATGGTGATGATTTGGAAAGGCTTAGTCCAGAGCAACTTTCTGCGTTAGTGCGCACCCAGAACATCTTTAGCAGAGTAAAGCCAAAACAAAAACTGATGCTGGTGAAGGCCCTACAAAGTCAAGGTGAGATTGTCGCAATGAGTGGCGATGGAGTCAATGATGCTCCTGCCCTAAAAACTGCCAATGTCGGCATAGCCATGGGCAAGCGCGGTTCGGAGGTGGCAAGGGAAGCCGCCGATCTGGTTATCTCGGATGACAGTTTTCTCTCAATCACTGAAGGAGTTCGCGCAGGTAGGCGAATCTTTGCAAATTTGCGAAAGGCCGCTAGCTATATCATCGCAATTCACATTCCCATTTTCGGCATGGCCCTGGTACCTATTGCCTCCCCAGCGTGGCCGCTGGTGCTTTTGCCGATACAGATTGCAATCCTGGAGATTGTGATCGACCCATCGGCTTCCCTTGCCTATGAGTCAGAGCCTTCGTCAAAGAATCAGATGCAGGCAAAACCAAGGTCGAAAGATGAAAAATTAATTACCAGCAAAGTCTTTCGCTTGGCCGCTGTCCAAGGCGCGATTCTATTTCTGGGTTCGTTGTCAGTATTCCTGTTTGCGCTGGGTGCGGGTTATGAGGACGAAAGAGTTAGATCTGTAACTTTCGGGACAATTCTGCTGGGTAATTTGTTGCTAATGCTCTCTAACCGCTCCAGCACAGCAGGCTTGATGGAACTGATTTCAGGTCGAAGAAATAAGTTGGCGCTGTTCATATTTATTGCCGGCATTACAGCGATGATCCTCATCTTCGGACTTGCAATTGTTCGACAGGCCTTTGGCTTGTCGGCTCTTCAGCCACTCGACATTGCAACCGTTCTCGCCGGCGCCCTGCCGGCAGTTCTATGGTTTGAGTTTTACAAGGCCAAAAAGAAGTCGAGCAACAAAGAAGCTCTGACTAACGCTTAGCCGGGTTTCTTAGCTAGATAGCAAGCTGGGCACAGAGACTCATAGGTTACTTTGTCTCCATCAATTGCGACCTGCTCACCGGAAAACACAAACCTTCCGTTCACAAGTCGGCCATTGAACATTGCCTTCTTGCCACAGCGACAAATGGTCTTGAGCTCTTCTAGGCTGTGAGCAATCTCTAGTAGCCTGCGAGAGCCAGGAAATGCTTTGGTTTGAAAATCGGTTCTGATGCCGTAAGCCAGGACTGGCACTCGATCGAGAACCGCTACCTCTAAGGATTGATCAACTTGCTGTTCCGTTAGGAATTGAGCTTCATCCAGCAGAAGGCAAGAGATTGCCTGACCGGTTTTCTGCTCTGCCTCTTGGCTGTGTTGGGCAAAGAGCTCACGCAGGTCATCTTCTGGACGAATAAGAAAATCGACTTCCCTGGAGACGCCAAGTCGAGAAACTATGTTCTTGTCACCCTTATAGTCAATGGCAGGCTTAGCTAACAGCACATACTGCCCGCGCTCTTCATAGTTGAAGGCAGCCTGTAATAGGGCAGTGCTCTTGCCCGAGTTCATAGCGCCGTAGCGGAAGTAAAGCTTGCTCATTGTGGTTGAGTTGAGTGTATTAGGTGGTGCGACTTGCAGCTGTTATTTGCCGATCAATTGGGGCCTCATTTTGAGCTCGGTGGCGAAGTTCTTCTACCCATTGTCAAAGGTCAATTCCGCAAGCGCCCCTATCATCGGCAAAAGGCGCACCTGATTCTCTATGCCCTGCGCAGTCGAGCCCAGGAACCTAATGTCACTGCAATCGAGCTGGATAGCTACCGCGACCTTCTCACCATTGATAACCGAGCTACCAAAGCAGTTGAGCCTTCCAGCTACCCATTTAGGAGGCTGGCTCAAGCCCTGGAGTTGGAGCTGACTGAGGCTAGAGGCTTTTGCTCAAGCGAGCAGGACTGGTCCGAATATGCAGCTTCTGCCAAAAGACTTCGGCTAGAAGATTTCTATCGCAAGCAAAGAGTTCGACTTGATTTACTGATGGAGGCAGGTCAGCCAGTCGGCGGGGAGTGGAACTTTGATGACCAAAATCGATTACCACCACCTGCAGAGCCGTTGACTGTAGCAGAACCCTGGTTGGCAGAGGAAGATGAATTAGATGAATCTGTGCGTCAAGAGCTCGATGAACTTGAGCGACAGGGAGTTCGCTTTATTGGGAAAGATGGACCCAGAAAATTTGCCGGTAATCGCCAGCAAGCTCTGCAGGCATTGGCTTATTTCATTGAAAATCGCCTAGATCTGTTTGGTCCGTATGAAGATGCCGTAGATCAAAGAAATTGGGCCATGTCTCATTCAATGCTTAGTGCACCGATGAACTTAGGCCTGTTGGATCCGCTAGAAGTCGTTAGAGCTGCAGAGATTGCACATCGCCAAGGCAAGGCAAGGTTGCAAAGCGTTGAAGGCTTCATCCGTCAGATTATTGGGTGGCGAGACTACGTTTGGCATCTCTATTGGCACTTTGGCGAGGATTACTCCAAAAAGAATGAATTGGGTGCAAATCAACCTTTGCCGGAGTTCATGACAAAACTTGCAGCCAAAGACCTGAAGGCAAAATGTTTGAGTTCGACTATTTCTGATCTTGCGGAAAACGCTTGGCTTCATCACATTCCGCGACTGATGATTCTCGGCAATCATTCAATGCAGCGCGGATACTCACCAGCGCAGGTCAATGACTGGTTTATTGACGCCTTCGTGGATGGAACACCGTGGGTGATGCCCGCTAACACAATTGGGATGAGTCTTTATGCTGACGGTGGCATGATGAGCACGAAGCCCTATGCAGCGGGCGGTGCCTATCTTTCTAAAATGACCAACTACTGCGGCGACTGTCCACTCAATCCCAAAAAGCGCGTTGGCGAAGATGCCTGCCCATTCACTGCTGGTTACTGGAACTTTCTTGATCAGAATCAGCAGCTGCGTTCGAACCACCGAATGTTCAATGCCTATGCGGGGCTGCGCAAACTCACCGATTTAGATCAGCTGCGCGAGCAAGAGGCTGAGCGAAAAAGCTTTTGACAAGCTCGCTTGACTTGATTTAGTCTGAAAGGACCGATTCAGGGCGTAGGGGAAGACGCAGACTGAATCGGAGGTTACTTACGTTCACTGACATCTGGTTACTCAGTGTTGCTAGAGAAAATCTAGGCAAGGCTGAGGATTTGTTGCGTCGTCAGGATGTTGAGCTGCGCTGGTTTACTCAGCCCGCTAACCCAAAAACCTTTCAAGCCAGAACCATTTGCGAGCTGGACGACCAGGTGGTTGACGACCTTGCGCTTGAGCTGAGCAGGCTAACCATTGCCTTCGAAATCACCCAAGCCAGCGTTGAGGCCAGCCTGTATTTATTTGAACACAAGCTAGGCCTGACCCAATTGGCCCTAGATCAGGCAGGGGAGCCCTACATCCGCCTGGGCCACCTATCCCAGCTCATTCGGCGCTCTGAGGGCTCTCTGGGGGAGTTAGAGCGTCATATAAGGCTCGCTAGTGGCCAAGCCTGGCTTGACCGGCTAGAGCCGCTGAGGGCGGGGAAAATGGCCCTGGAGGGCTTGAAACGGGTTGGTTAGAGGTTACGGAAGGCCAATACGGCGTTGTGACCGCCAAAGCCAAAACTGTTACTAATAGCGATTGCCCCGTGCCGCGTTAGCGGGGTTGGGGAGCGAGGAACGGTTAGTGGAATTTCCGGGTCTTGGTTTTCAAGGTTTAGGGTGCCGGGGCAAATCTGCTGCTTGAGCGCAAGGATTGTGAAGATTGCTTCAATCGCTCCAGCACCACCGAGCAGGTGACCGGTGGCCCCCTTGGTGGCAGTGACCAGCAGGTTCTTGGTGTGATCACCAAACACTCGCTTAAGCGCGGTGTACTCAGCAATATCACCAACGGGAGTGGAAGTTGCGTGAGCGTTTACATGCTCAACATCTTCCGGTTTTGCACCAGCCTGCTCCAGTGCGCCTAAGACTGCTCGCGCTGCACCAGAACCCTCTGGGTCCGGTGCGGTGATGTGATATGCATCGGAAGTAACAGCGGCACCAACAATTTCACAATAAATCTTTGCCCCGCGCGCTTTCGCAAATTCGTATTCTTCCAAAACCAGTGCTCCAGCACCCTCTCCCATCACGAAGCCATCGCGGTCTGTGTCGTAGGGTCTAGATGCTTTTTCGGGGGCGTCATTGCGCTTACTCAGCGCCTGCATGGCAGCGAATGCGGCAATCGGTAGTGGATGGATAGCGGCCTCCGCACCACCAGCTACCACTACATCTGCATCACCCAGCAGAATTCTTTGAAAGGCATTGGCAATTGACTCGTTGCCGGAAGCGCAGGCAGAAACGGCAGTGCGAACTCCGGCTCTGGCAGCCAAATCCATTCCGATTGCCGCGGCGGGTCCGTTTGGCATCAGCATGGGAACGGTCATTGGAAGAACTCTGCGAGGACCACGCTCTTTCAAAGTTTCAAAGGCATCGAGCAGTGTCCAGACGCCGCCGATACCGGTGGCGAAGTCAACCGCTAGACGTTCTGGAACCACCTCTGGCGAGCCAGCATCCACCCAAGCCTCTCTGGCTGCAACCAGAGCAAACTGCGATGAGGGATCAAGTCTTTTTGCTTCTTGCGGCGTGAGTTTTTCAGATGCCGGGACCTTGATGGTGCCGGCAAATGTGACGGGAAGCTCGTATTTTGCTACCCACTCGTGTTCCAGGGTGCGAACTCCAGATTGGCCCTCGAGCAGGGCCTTCCAGCTGCCTGGGGCATCGCCGGCGAGCGGAGTGGTTGCTCCAATGCCAGTTACGACGACCCGACGCAAAGCAATTAGCCCTGGTTGGCGGTGATGTACTTCACTGCGTCAGCCACAGTGATGAGGTTCTTGACCTCTTCGTCTGGAATCTTCACGCCAAACTTGTCTTCGGCGTTGACCACGATGGTCATCATCGAGATTGAATCGATGTCTAGGTCATCGGTGAAGGACTTGTCCATCTGGACAGCATCCGCAGCAATGCCAGTTTCGTCATTTACTAGTTCAGCCAAACCAGCTAGAACATCTTGCTCAGATAGCGCCATCTAAATCTCCTATGGGGTGTCGGTCGCTTTATTTTAGGGGAGTTCAACAACTTGGGCGGCATAGGCAAGCCCAGCCCCGAAACCAATCTCGAGGGCATAACCACCAGATTTGACTTGCCCCTCAGCCAAAAGCCTGTGCATAGCCAGAGGAATCGAGGCGGCCGAGGTGTTGCCGGTATCCACAATGTCCTTGGCCACCACCACGCTCTCTGGCAATCCAAGCTGCTTGGCAAACTCATCGATAATTCGAAGATTGGCTTGGTGCGTTACCAGAGCTGCTAAATCACCTGCTTCGAGACCTGATTCCTCAAGCGCTTGCTTGGCGACCTTCACCATTTCCCAAACTGCCCAACGATAAACCGATTGACCTTCCTGTACTAAGGTCGGCCAAGCCATTTTTCCATCTCTGAAGTCAACCAGCGATCCGGTCATTCCAACCTTGTCCCAATTGCTTCCGTCGGAACCCCAAACGGTTTTTGAAATGCCAGGATGATCGCTTGGTCCGACTATCGCAGCACCTGCGCCGTCTGCTAGAAGGAAACTAATTGATCGATCAGTTGGGTCAATAAAGTCGGATAGCTTCTCCGCACCTACCACTAGGACATAGCGAGCGGTGCCGGATCGAATCAAGGAATCTGCTTGCGCAATTCCATAGCAGTAGCCAGCGCAGGCAGCGGAAATGTCATAGGCCGCGGCACCAATAGCACCAACTTTTTCAGCCAGCAAAGTAGCACCGGAAGGTGTTTGATAGGGGAAAGAAATGGTTGCCAGAATAACCGCATCAATTTCAGCTGGATTGACCTTTGATTTTTCAATTGCTTCTTTTGATGCGGCAACCGACATGTCCATCAGGGAAGTGCCGGCAGCAGCTCTTCTGCGAGTAATGATTCCCGTTCGCTGCCGAATCCACTCATCCGAAGAATCAATTGGGCCTGCAATTTCACCGTTAGTCACTGCTAGCTCACCGCGGGAAGCCCCGAGAGCATAGATTCTGGAATAGGGAATCGGAGCGGTTTGATTTAGCTGCTTCACTTACCCACCTTCTCAACGTCTGCCGGCTCTTTGATAGCTATGGCATGAACTTTATCGGCACCACGCTTTAGAAGCCCTGCTAGCGCACCTGCTGGCGGCAGCTCAACCACCTGATTACCAACCTGATTAATGCTCTTCATGCACTTATCCCAACGGACCGGTTTGGCAATTTGACTCACCAGGAGCCTTAGAAACTCAGCACCCGATTCAACCTCATCGCCAGAAGCATTAGTCCAGAGCTTGCTAATTGGATCCTGCGTAGAAATGCTCTTAGCAAATTCATCAACCACTTCAACTGCCGATTGCATGAAGCTGGTGTGAAATGCTCCGGCAACTTTCAACTCGATAACTCTTGACTTTTCTGGTGGAGAAGAAATCAGATTTGCAATTTCCTGCTTTCCACCGGCGGCAACAATCTGACCCGCACCATTGAAATTGGCTGGTTCCAATCCTGATTCGGCTATTGCTGTTAGTACCGCTTGCTCGTCTCCGCCCACGACTGCTGCCATGGAGGTTGGCGTCATCGCAGCTGCTTTTGCCATGGCGTCAGCTCTCACTGCAACCAGCTTCATTGCATCCTCGTCTGAGATAACACCGGCTATTGCTGCTGCCGCAATTTCACCAACCGAGTGGCCCAGCACGCCATCCAAGTCCTTGCCTGCAAATGCCTCTCGGTAGATTGCCAGCGAGGCGCCAACAATAAGTCTCTGGGCATTGGCAGTGTCTCGAATAGTTTCCTCTTCGGCAGCAGTTCCAAGCTCAATCAAATCCCGACCGCAGTGCTGCGAATACTCGTTTAGTTTTTGCTCGAGCGAGGGATAGCTTGCAAGCCAGCTTGTTAGAAAGCCCTTGGTTTGAGAACCTTGGCCAGGGCAGGCAAAAATCAGCACGCTATCTCCTCACGCCACTTTCAGTGTCAGAAATCAACCCAACCACGATTGCTGTTTGCACCACAAACGCAACTCGAGGATGCGTTACATCCTCACCAATCAACTCCTGAATTCTGCGCAGACGATAGCGAACAGTGTTGGCATGAACGAAAAGCGATTTTGCCGTAGCTTCAAGTGAGCCACCGTTTTCTAGATATGCACGGAGAGTTTGCAACAGATCTGCCGAGCCGGAAACTAGCGGAAGGTAGTAGGAAGTTATCAGTGCCTGCTTGGCAAGCTGATCGCCAGCCAGCATGCGCTCAGGCAAAAGGTCATCCGCCAACGTAGGTCTAGAAAGTTGCTCGCGGCTGGCTGCGACTGAAAGCGCTGCGAGTGCCGCTTTTGCAGAGCGCGCCGAGTCCGAAACTGCTGCAACCGTTGGCCCCAGCATTAAGTCACCATTGCCAAAAAGATCACTAAGTGAGCTCGCGGTTTGCATGATCTTGGCGGCCGGGTTCTCAACTTGATTAAGAAGCCCAATCACCACCACTTGGCGCTTTCCCTGAATTCCAATCAAAACATCACAGTCAGCTTTTCTGGCAATTTTTCGAATTAGATCTGGATCGGGGGAGTCGAGTCTGGTTCCAAGTAATACTGCTACAGGTCCATCTGCACGCCAGCCAAGTGCTGCCACGCGTGAGTTGATTTCTTGCGACGTCTCACCACTAATGATGCTGTCTACTACGAGCGCTTCCAACCTCGCATCCCACAAACCGCGAGCTTCGGCGGCTCTTGCGTAAACATCGGCTGCGGAGAATGCAATGTCGCGTGAGTAGCGCAAGACAGCTGCATGCAGTTCTGGATGCTCAGCAACCACTCGCTCTTCAACCATTTGAACCACTACGTGGATTAGCTGCAGTGTCTCCTGAAGTGAAATCGAGCGCAGTAGTTCTCGCGGTGCTTGTGCAAAAACGTCGGCAGCTACCCAGGGCTGGGAAGTTGGATCCTCGTACCACTGGATGAAGCTTGTGATACCGCTTTGTGCAACATTTCCCACCGCTGCGCGGCGGGCTGGTGGCATCTCTCGGTACCAGGGCAGCGTCTCTTCCAGTCGAGACAGAGTCGCAGTTGCGAGATCGCCCGCAATTGATCTAAGCCACGGCAGATGCTTAGGCGTCACCGCCGGCCGATCCACTCGTTCCAGCGCTCACGTCATGGAGACGATATTTCTCAATCGCCTTGGAAAGAACCGAGCGATCCAGCTTGCCCTGTTCAACCAGTTGCTGCAGCACGCGAACCGCAATCGAAGGACCATCAATCTTGAAGTAGCGACGAGCAGCTGGTCTGGTGTCGGAGAAGCCAAAACCATCGGCACCCAGGGTTGCATAGTCTCCCGGAACCCACGGCCTGATCATGTCCTGCAGGGTGTGGGTGTAATCGGACACCCCAAGGAATGGACCCTCGGCCTTAGCAAGCTTTTGTGTCACATAAGCGGTTGCTCGCGGGGCATCGGGCTGCAGGAAGTTGTGCTCATCAGCCTTGATTCCATCTCGGCGGAGTTCAACCCAGCTGGTCACAGACCAGATGTCCGCAGAGACACCCCAGTCCGCAAGAAGATGTTGAGCTTCGAGCGCCCAAGGCACTGCCACTCCCGAAGCGAGGATCTGGGCCTTCAGGCCAGGTTTTGAGTTTTCGTTCAGAAGATAAATACCCTTCAGCAACCCATCCACATCGAGATTTGCTGGCTCTGCAGGTTGCACCATCGGCTCGTTGTAAACAGTTATGTAATACATAACGTTTGGGTCAGGGTGGCTTCCGCCATACATGCGTTCTAGTCCAGCCTTTGTGATGTGTGCAATTTCATAGCCGTAGGCAGGGTCATAAGAAATTACTGCTGCATTGGTCGAGGCAATCACAGGCGAGTGACCATCGGCGTGCTGCAGACCTTCACCGGTCAAGGTGGTTCGACCTGCGGTAGCACCAATCATGAACCCTCGAACCATTTGGTCACCGGCAAGCCAGATCGAATCGGCTGTGCGCTGGAAACCAAACATCGAGTAGAAAACATAAATCGGAATAATTGGCTGGCCGTGAGTGGCGTAGGACGAACCACTGGCGGTGAAGGCAGCAATCGAGCCTGCTTCATTGATTCCGGTGTGCAGAATCTGGCCGTGCTCGCTCTCCTTGTAACTCAGCAGCAGTTCACGATCCACCGACATGTAATGCTGACCATGCGGGTTATAAATCATCGATGTTGGGAAGAAAGCATCCATTCCAAAAGTTCTGGCTTCGTCCGGAATGATTAGCTGAATTCTCTGGCCAGTTTCTTCAGCCTTCATCACATCTTTTAGCATGCGGACAAATGCCATGGTGGTTGCAACTTCTTGGTTACCAGATCCCTTACGTGGAACCTCATATGCCTTTTCCTCAGGCAACTTGAAAGACACATACTTGATTCTTCGCTCTGGCAGGTAGCCACCCAGTTGCCTTCTGCGATCGTGCATGTACTGCAGTTCTGGCGATGAATCTGCTGGCTTGAAATACGGCGGCATGTATGGGTCTTTTTCCAACTCAGCATCGCTGATTGGAACTCTCATTTCGTCGCGGAAGCGCTTGAGATCCTCAATCTTCAGCTTCTTCATTTGGTGAGTGGCATTGCGACCCTCGAAGCTCTTTCCTAGGCCGTAGCCCTTGATGGTCTTAGCAATGATGACTGTTGGCTGTCCCTTGTGGTTCATTGCAGCTTGATAGGCCGCATAAATCTTTCGATAGTCGTGGCCACCGCGCTTGAGAGCCCAAATGTCGGCATCGGTCATATCTGAAACCAGGTTCAAGGTTCGAGGATCACGCCCGAAGAAGTTCTCGCGAACAAACGCACCATCCTCAGTCTTGAAAGTTTGATAATCACCATCTGGTGTTTTGTTCATTAGTTCCACTAGCGCACCATCTGAGTCTTTGGCGAGTAATCGATCCCACTCGCGACCCCAGATCACCTTGATGACATTCCAGCCGGCTCCGCGGAAGAAGCTTTCAAGTTCCTGAATAATCTTTCCGTTGCCACGAACCGGACCATCTAGTCGTTGCAGGTTTGCATTCACAACAAAAGTTAGGTTGTCCAGATTCTCATTGGCTGCCAGCTGCAAAGCGCCGCGGCTTTCAACTTCATCCAACTCGCCATCACCCAAAAATGCCCAGACGTGCTGCTGCGAGGTGTCCTTAAATCCACGTGCCATCAAATAGCGGTTGAACTGCGCTTGGTAAATAGCGTTGATTGGCCCAAGCCCCATCGAGACGGTTGGGAACTGCCAAAAGTCTGGCATCAATCTTGGATGTGGATAGGAAGGTAGGCCTCTGGTTGGACGCGACTTTTCTTGTCGGAAAGAATCCATTTCAGCCTCGGAGATTCTTCCCTCGAGGAAAGCTCTTGCGTAGGGTCCAGGGGAGGCGTGCCCCTGAATGAATATTTGATCCGCACCGGCTGGGTGGTCGTGTCCTTTGAAGAAGTGATTGAAACCAACTTCATATAAAGATGCACTTGAAGCAAAACTTGAAATGTGACCACCGACTGCGATTCCTGGTCGTTGGGCGCGGTGCACCATGATGGCAGCGTTCCATCGCATCCATGCTCGATATGTTCTTTCGACCATTTCATCGCCAGGGAACTGCGGCTCATCTTCAGGACTGATTGTGTTTATGTAATCGGTGGTGGGCACTAGGGGAACGTTTAGCTGCAAATCGTGTGAGCGACGAAGCAGGCTCTGCATAACTTCCCGAGCTCGACCTCGGCCTTGTGATTTTGCTAGGGCATCGAGTGATTCAAGCCACTCGGCAGTTTCCTGCGGATCTTGGTCCGGTGTGTTCACCGAGAATGCGTCCTGGTTGTTCAGTGACAAGCTAAGCCTCTTTTCGTGGCCATTTTCCGATTGCCCATTTTGTGGGCTAGTAAAGTCTATTCAGCTAGCCACCCTTTCGCTTACCATGGTCTAACCGGCCCTAAGGAGCAGACAATGAGCATTTCAGTTGGAGAAAAAGCCCCGGATTTTGCCCTGAGCAACCAGCACGGAGAGCAATTTCAGCTCAGTGCCTACCAGGGCAAGCCAGTGGTCCTAGTTTTCTACCCATTTTCATTCTCCGGAGTCTGCACTGGGGAACTTTGCGAGCTGAGAGACAACATAAAGATGTTTCAAGACGCCAAGGTTGAATTGGTGGGCATCAGCGTAGATAGCAAATACACCCAGGCAGCCTTTGCTAAGGCCGAGAATTACGACTTTCAACTATTGGCTGACTTCTGGCCGCACGGCGAAGTTTGCAAGCAATACGGTGTCTTTTTGGATGACAAAGGATTTGCTACCAGAGCCACCTTCTTGATTGATGCCGATGGGGTAGTAGTGGCTAAGTTCGTGACTGCTCCTGGCCAACCTCGTAATCTCGGGGAGTATCGTTCAGCCCTAGAGCTGCTATAGCCATCAGTCTGTAGTAGTATCGCTCCGGGCCTTTAGCTCAGTTGGTAGAGCGCCACGCTTACACCGTGGATGTCATCGGTTCGAGCCCGGTAGGGCCCACTCGAATTTCCTGCAGTTTCTGATCTTTTCTGATTGGCTTTAGCTATGACCCTCAGCAATCTGCTCGCCAGCTTTGAAAAGCTTTGGCCAATAGACACTGCCGAAGAGTGGGATCGACCAGGCCTAATGCTTGGGAACCCTTCTCAAGAAGTTACCAAGGTTTTGTTGGCGGTCGATGTCACAGCCGAGGTCATTGAGCAGGCATCGAACACTGGCTGTCAATTGCTGCTGACTCACCACCCACTTTTGCTTCGAGGCGTTCACGAGCTGGGCGAGCTAACGCTAAAAGGAAATCTGGTAGCGAAAGCAATCAAATCTGGTCTAGCGATTTTTGCAGCTCACACCAATGCCGACATTGCGCAGGGCGGAGTATCGCAATCGCTCGCAAGCGCACTGCAACTGAGAAACCTGACACCACTGGATGCCGTAAGTGGTCATGGAATTGTTGGCGACATTGATGAAACCAAACTGATTGATTTTGCTCGAAAGATTGCCCGCATAACCCCCGCCACCGCCCAAGGGATCAGGGTGGCAGGAGATAGCGAAAAGGTAATTTCTAGAGTTGGACTGGTTGCTGGCGCTGGAGATAGCTTTTTACCGCTAGCTCAACAGGCTGGAATTGACCTATTCATTACCAGTGACTTGCGTCACCACCCCGCTCAAGATTTCATGGAGCAGTCAAAACTCAGTGCTGGACCTGCCTTAATTGATATTGCCCACTGGGCAGCAGAGTGGGTCTGGCTTGATCAGGCTGCCGCGCAGCTGGCTAGCATGCATCGGGATGTTGAGTTCATCGTTTCAGACCTGCGGACCGACCCCTGGGATTTTGCGGTGATGCAATGAAGGCAAGCGGGGACCAACTAGAGCAGCTTTGGCAGATGCAGAAACTCATTCTGGATCAGCGAAGGCTAATTGCAGAGGCCAAGAAGCTTTCATCCGGCGAGAGCCTAAATGAAATCGAAAGAGACATCGCAGACCTAGCTGAGCTGGTAAGAAACCAACTCATGCTGGTTGAATCAATTCAGTCTGAGAAGAAGCGAGTGGAATCAGATTTAGAACTCGTTGAGAAGAGGATCCAGACGGATCAGCAGCGACTAAACGCCTCTAGCAGCACTAAAGACATCAGCGGCATTCAGCACGAGATTGACGGGCTCCAGCAGCGAAAAAGCATGCTGGAAGACACCGAGCTAGACATTTTGAACAACCTGCAAGAGCAAAATCAAGTACTGACAGATATGCAAAGCCGCAAGTCTGACGCCGAATCGCGACTGCAGGACCAGCGCAATGAGCTCAAGAGCCAGCTTGAACAAATGAAGGCTGAAAACGAAAAGCTGAATCAGCAGATTGCGGCTTTGCGCGAGGCCACCCCCCAGGATTTGTTGGAGCTCTTTGATAGGAAATTAGCCAAGGGAACAGCCGTTGGCCGATTGGTTCGCTCCGCTTGTAATGCCTGCAACATGAACCTCAACTCAACAGCGATTGCAGACATCTCTGCCGTTGCGTCGGATGAAGTTGCTTTTTGCCCTGAGTGCGCTGCGATTGTGATCAGGGCATGATTTTTCTCTACGCCGATGGTGCATCGCGCGGAAACCCAGGTCAAGCCGCCTACGGCGTTCACATCGCGGACGTCAACGGCAATCTGGTTGCAGATTTTGGCGAGGCAATCGGCATCGCCACCAACAATCAAGCCGAATACTCAGCTGTAATTGCGGGACTTAGGTATCTTTCGCAAACCTCACATCGTTCAATCACCATTCGAATGGATTCCAAACTGGTAGTCGAACAGCTATCGGGAAATTGGAAGATTAACAATCCGCAACTGCGCGAGCTTGCCGATCAGGCAAAAGAGCTACTTAGGGATTTTGAGCATCAACTGCAGTGGATACCGCGAGAAGAAAACTTCAAAGCAGATGCCAATGCGAATTCTGCTTTAGATAGCGGCAACTTCACTACAACCGCTGAAGCAGCTTTGGAATTGGCTTCGGTGCAGCCAAGATCAATTCGAGCACCTAGACAATATCTGGAACCAACCACCATCATCGTGGTGCGACATGGTCACACAGAAAACACCGAGCGCAATCTGGTTTCAGGTGGCGATGGCACTGATCCAGTTCTTTCAAAGCTTGGTGAAGCTGAAGCGGCAGCTGCCGCAGCAGAAATTCCAAAGCTCGTTGAGCTTTTTGCACTGCCAGCACCAGCGATGGTCTTTCACTCTCCAATGGTGAGAACCACCCAAACTGCTCAGGCAATTGCGAAGACCCTCGAACTTGACATGCAGGGTGATGAGCGACTTCGCGAGATTGGTTTTGGCGATTGGGAAATGATGGACTTGGCAGTTTTGGAAACCGACGCTATTGATCTGGTGTCTCGCTGGCGCGGTTCTTTGACTATTGCTCCGCCAGCAGGGGAGTCTGTAAACCAGATGAGAGATCGAGTCTGGCAATCGCTGGCTGAGATTATCGAGGACTTTCGTGGCAGCTGTGCGGTTTTATCAACCCACATGATGCCAACCAGAGCCATTGCCGCGGCGGCGCTCAGGGGCAGTGACAGCGTCTTTTGGAATTTGAATACATCGCCTGGTGGCATCAGCGTTTATCGATTCTTTGGCATTGAATACGCTGAAATTTTTGCGCTGAACTATTGCGCACATCTGACTCAAAAGTAGGCTTATACCGATGGGTCGGCCAGGCGGTCGCGACATTGTCGAGGAACGTCCGGGCTCCAAAGAGCAAAGTGGTGGGTAACGCCCACCCGGGGTAACCCGAGAGATAGTGCAACAGAAAGTAAACCGCCCGAAAGGGTAAGGGTGAAACGGTGGTGTAAGAGACCACCAGCAGTGAAGGTAACTTCGCTGGCTAGGCAAACCTCACTTGGAGCAAGACCAAGCAGAAGGCGCTTGAGGACTGCTCGTCCGAGCCTTCGGGTAGGTTGCTAGAGCAACTGAGCAATCAGTTGCCGAGATAGATGACCGTCAGCGAAAGCGACAGAACCCGGCGTATCGGTCGACCCATCAAAAATTTCTATTGGCCAGCGTTGCAGCACCAATAATTCCAGCTGAATTCTTTAGTTTGGCTGGCACTATCGGAGTCTTCAGTCGCAACAGTGGCAAGAACTCTTTGTGAGACTTGCTGACACCACCGCCAACAATGAAAAGGCTAGGAGAAAAGAGCCGCTCTAGCTCTGAGTAGTACTTCTGAAGTCGCTCGGCCCACTGCTCAAAGGAGAGGCCATCTCGCTCCTTGGCTGCGAACGAAGCTTTGGTTTCGTAATCAACCCCATCAATCGCTAAGTGACCAAGTTCGGAATTTGGAACCAACACTCCGTTATAGATAAGTGCTGTTCCAATGCCAGTGCCAAGTGTGGTCATAATGACCAAACCACGCTTTCCTTTACCAGCACCAAAGAGGCTCTCTGCGAAGCCAGCAGCGTCTGCATCGTTGAGCATTTCTACCCTGGTGTGCAGTAAAGAGGAAAAAAGCGCCTGTGCATCCAAGTCAATCCAGCGCTTGCTGACATTGGCCGCGGATCGTGTAATCCCGTCCTGAACTACAGCTGGAAAACAAATTCCAATATTTCGGTCGGAACGATTTGTCAATTCACTTACAATCTCACCCACAACCTCAGCGATGGCTTCTGGTTCGCCACCGCTGGGCGTTTCCATCTTGATTCTGGAAGAGAGCAACTCACCATTTTTGGTGTCGACCAAAGCACCTTTGATGCCTGTGCCACCAATGTCAATGCCGATTGCTTTTCTCGCCATTAGGCCTCCGTCAAGATTTCAGGTTCGTCCTCAGTGATGAGGATAGTGTGCTCAAACTGTGCGGTGAGGGATTTGTCGGCCGTGGTTACGGTCCAGCCGTCGTCCCACATTTCCCATTCGTGAGTGCCAAGCGTGATCATGGGCTCGATTGTGAACACCATCCCAGGCTCGATCAGTGTGCTGTATTTGGGTTCGTCGTAGTGGGGGATAATCAATCCCGTATGGAAACTGGTTCCAACACCGTGACCTGTGAAATCCCTCACCACGCCATAACCAAACCTTTTGGCATAGCTCTCAATAGCTCTTCCAACTATATTCACTTCGCGACCCGGTAGGGCCGCTTTAATTCCTCGGTGCATGGCTTCATGAGTTCGCTCAATCAAGAGAGCAACCTCTTCTGACACATTGCCGATTGCGACCGTTCCATTAGTATCACCGTGCACACCATCCACAAAGGCGCTGATGTCTACATTTACGATGTCGCCTTCTTCCAAGACTGTTTCATCCGGTATTCCGTGGCATATCACCTCGTTAACCGAAGTACAGAGCGACTTAGGAAAGCCCCGATAACCCAAGGTTGAAGGGTAGGCACCTTGTGAAAGCAAAAACTCATGGCCAATTTCATCCAGCTGATCAGTGGTCATTCCAGGCTTGGCAGAATGCAAAACTATTTGAAGCGCCTGGGCAGCAATTCGACTCGCTCGACGAATTTTTTGAATAGTTGCCTCGTCGTAGCGGTCGCCACCGATGTGCATAGCGGGTGCTGGTTTTCCAACATATTCAGGTCGAATAATTTCAGCGGGGACCTGTCTCAGTGGGCTGATCTTTCCCGGTAGCAGCTGTCCGTTGGAATCTTTTGGCATCCGCCAAATTGTAATTGCCGCTAGGTTGATAGCTGTGCAAGAAAAGCGCTACTGGTTCAATCCCCGCACCCGTGAGGTGGAAGAGGGCCCCAAATCTTTAGGGCTGGACAGAATCGGCCCCTTTGACTCTTATGAGCAGGCGCTGCGCGCCGAAGAAATAGTTAGAGAAAAAGCTCAGAAGATTCGCGACGAAGAAGAAGAGGATTAACTAAAGCTCTCGTCAGCGCTTGGAAAATTCTTTGCTCTTACATCGTCGGAGTAAGCCCTAGCGGCAGCAAGTAGGTCCTCCCGCATGGACAAGTACTTTCGAGCAAATGAAGGGACCTTCTTTCCCAGCCCTGCGAAATCCGTCCAAACCAGAATCTGCCCATCGGTCTCATGTCCGGCACCTATTCCAATTGTTGGAATCTTCAATGCACTGCTAATGCGCTTGGCAAGATCAGCTGGGACCATCTCAAGGACAATTGCAAACGCGCCGGCTTGCTCGATAGCCAGTGCTTCCTCGAGCACGCGATTCGCGTCGCTGTCACGACCTTGGACTTTATAACCGGACAAACCGTGGACGGTCTGCGGGGTAAAGCCAACGTGCCCCATTACAGGAATGCCGTTATCAACCAATTTCTTGATTTGCTCTATTCGCTTTCCTTCAATCTTGACCCCTGCAACACCTGTCTGCTTCATGACCATTACAGAATTCTCAAGGGCTTGGTCAGCACTGATTTCATAGGTGCCAAATGGCATGTCAAAGATCACCAGTGCATCTTTAGCGGATCGGGCAACTGCTTTTCCAAATGGAATCATTTCTTCCAGGGTCACCGGAATGGTGGTTTCATTGGCCAAGACCGTGTTGCTTGCGCTATCGCCAACCAAAATGAGTTCGATACCCGCTTCGTCAAAAATTTCGGCGGTCTGCTGATCGTAAGAGGTTAGACAGGCAAATTTCTTTCCCTGCTCCTTCAGCTCACGCAGGGTACCGGTGCGAATCTTCATAGCTTTCCAAATCTGGTGGTAATCGGAACTCTTCTACCACTACCAAATGCTAGTTGAGTGGTCTTGGTGCCGATGGCTCCTTGGCTGCGCTTCCACTCAGCACGCCGCACCATTTCATCTATTTCTGAAACTGTCTGACGGTCAAAGCCCAGTCCAACTACCTCATCAACCGTCGCGGACTTCTCTATCAAAAGGCGCAGCACATCATCCAGAAGCTGATACTCGGGAAGAGAGTCCTGATCAACTTGCCCTGGTCGAAGTTCAGCAGAGGGGGCTTTGGTGATGGAGCTCACTGGGATTACAGTCCTGCCGGCCTGTTCGTTATACCAACGAGCCAGCCACCAGACATCTGTCTTGAAAACATCCTTGATGGGAGCAAAACCTCCAGCAGAGTCACCGTAAATGGTTGAGTAGCCAACCGCAATCTCAGATTTGTTTCCAGTGCTAAGCAGCAGTCTGCTTTCTGAGTTGGAAATCCCCATCAGGGTAACCATACGAATTCGCGCTTGAAGATTTTCTTTTGCTAAATCCGAAAGCTCAACGATTGATTCAAAGCTGGCATGCGGCTTTTCAATTGGCACTTCTCTAAATTCGCAACCAACCGCTTTTGCTAGCTCACGTGCGTCCTGCAAGGAGTGCTCGGATGAAAAGCGAGAGGGGAGAGCAACTCCTAAGACATTTTCAGGCTCGATCGCCTCGGCTGCGATTACACAACTTAGTGCGCTATCAATTCCACCTGAAAGACCCAAGACAATTCTCTTTTGCCCTGTCTTGCTGCAGTAGTCACGAAGCCCAACAACTAAAGCATTGAATAAAACAGAAGGGTCATCGTCCAAGACTTCAGAAATCTCAACTGAGTTTGTGCACATCCCTTCCGTAAAGCCAGCCCTAAAGGTTTCCTCACCATGCTTATCAATCAAAAAGCTGTCACCATCAAATACCAGCTCGTCTTGCCCACCGCAAAGGTTTGCGTAGGCAATGGCAAATCCTCGCTGGAAGCTTCTCGCGGCAAATCGTCTTTCAGATCGCTTAGTCCGGGTGTAGGGAGACCCGTTCGGTACCACTAGTAGATCGACACCAGCCTCACTAAGGCGATCAGCCTGTCCTGAGCTCGAATCCCAGATGTCTTCGCAGATTGCCACGGCAACTTTTTGCCCAAGCAGGTCGAAAACCAATTCCCGATTACCTGGCACGAAATTCCGCCAGTCATCAAAGACATCGTAGGTAGGTAGGCGCTGCTTGTCATAGCGACCTATTACTTTTCCGTTTTGGAAGACTGTCGCTGAGTTGTGTGCAATCGCAAAGGCCGATTGCTTGTGGTCCTTGGTAGTAGCGGCGCTAATGTGACCTAGAACAATTGTCAGGTTCGGGTAGTTGGTTGATTGAACAATCAATTTTTCAAGTGCTTGCTGGGTCTTCTCAATGACATCACTGCGATAGCTCAGGTCGCCAAGCGGATATCCACAGAGGGCAAGTTCACCAAAAACTACTAGGTCTACTTTTCCGTCAGCCTCTGCCAGCTGGGCGAGCACTTGTGCGGCGTTGTGCTCGAAGTCGCCCACGACAGGGTTTATCTGACCAAAGCCGATACGGATTTCTTGCACAGCCACTAGCCTAGAGGGAGGTTCAGGAGGCCTAATGGACAAGCAGCAAGAGTTCGTACTGCGCACAATCGAAGAGCGCGGGGTCAAATTCATCCGGCTTTGGTTCACTGACGTAGCCGGCACCTTGAAATCAGTAGCAGTTGCACCGGCTGAAATTGAAGGCGCTTTTGCAGAGGGCATCGGCTTTGATGGCTCAGCCATTGAGGGCCTTGCCAGAACCTCCGAAGCTGACATGCTGGCGATTCCAGACCCCAGTACATTTCAAATCTTGCCGTGGCGAGGAACCGTTGATCCAGCCGCTCGAATGTTCTGCGATATCGCAACCCCAGACGGAAAACCTGCTGCCGCAGACCCCAGGAATGTTCTCAAGCGAGCTTTGGATAAGGCTGCTTCGCTTGGCTTTAGCTTTTATGTCCACCCGGAAATTGAGTTTTATCTTCTGAAGTCAACTGAACTTGGCCCAGATGGATTGCCACAACCGGTTGATAACGCCGGATACTTTGACAACGTTCCAGGCGGCACCGCACACGACTTTAGAAGAAGAGCTGTCACCATGCTGGAGCAGCTTGGAATCTCGGTTGAATTTAGCCACCACGAAGGTGGTCCTGGCCAGAACGAAATTGATTTGCGATATGCCGATGCGCTATCCATGGCTGACAACGTGATGACCTTCAAGACTGTCATCAAGGAAGTGGCAATCGAGCAGGGCGTCTACGCCACCTTTATGCCAAAGCCGTTTACCAATCACCCGGGTAGCGGAATGCACACACACTTCTCACTTTTCCAAGGTGACAAGAACGCATTTTTCGATGCAGGTGCGCAGTATCACCTATCTAATACAGCTCGTCAGTTCATGGCCGGAATCCTGCGCCATGCACCGGAAATCACTTTGGTCACTAATCAGTTCGTCAACAGCTACAAGCGTCTTTGGGGAGGCGGCGAGGCACCTAGCTACGTCAGCTGGGGTCACAACAATCGCAGTGCGCTAATTCGCATTCCTTTGCACAAACCTGAAAAGGCCCAGAGCACACGAATTGAGTATCGTGCGATGGACTCAGCAGCCAACCCTTACCTTGCGTATGCCCTACTACTGGGGGCAGGACTAAAGGGCATTGAAAACTCATATGAGCTTCCACCAGAGGCGGAAGATGACGTTTGGTCGCTGACTGACATGGAGCGCCGAGCACTTGGCAACGAGTCACTGCCGCAATCGTTGGATCACGCGATTAAGAAGCTTGAATCTTCTGAATTAGCAGCCGAGGTACTTGGTGAATCGGTCTTTAGCTATGTACTTGCCAACAAACGAAATGAGTGGGCTGAATACCGCGCTCAGGTAACTCCCTTTGAGATTGAGCAAAACCTACGAACACTCTAGATGTCGCGCGCCAATCCACTAAGCGAACTAGCCCGGTTGGGCTTTGAAGAACTATCAGAGAGCATTCCAAAGCTTGATCGCTTAGTTCAACTGGTGGGGGATTGGGGTCACAGTGCACTCGACCCGCTTGCCAAAGCAGCTTCACCTGATCGCGCTCTAGATTCACTACTTCGACTTGCCGAAATAAATTCAAAGGCAATCAGAAAAATTGTTTCGAATCCCGAAGCCGCACTTCGTCTAATCCGGGTACTTGGTGCATCCGACGCCATGGCTGAGTTTCTGCAGCGCCATCCGACCGAGCTCCAAGTGTTTTTGAGCAAACCTCAGTTGGACTCAAAGCCGGTGGTTAGTTCCGAGGGCAGAGCCCAACTTCGCACCAGCTACCGCGCTGCATTATTGAGAATCGTCGATTTTGATTTAGCCGCCTCGGATCTCATGGCTGCCTATTCGAGCGTCTGCAAAGCACTATCTCAATTGACGGATGCTGCGCTGGAGGCGGCAATATCGCTCTCAGGCAAAGAGCTGATATCTGAGGGTCGAATTTCGCAGGAGCAATTGAATACCTGCGAGCTTGCAATCATTGCGATGGGCAAGACTGGCGCCGAAGAACTGAATTATGTCTCCGACGTGGATGTGATTTATGTCAGCGATGCCGATTCGCTTGAGACCAGCACCAAGCTGGCAACTCGACTAGCTGCTTGTTTATTCGAAGCTGACATTGAACCTGGTCTTTGGCAAGTTGACGCTAATTTGCGCCCAGAAGGCAAGGCGGGCGCGCTGGTTCGGACGCTCGATGCCCATCGGGCCTACTACGAGAAGTGGGCCGAGCCTTGGGAGTTCCAGGCTCTGCTAAAAGCAAGATTTGCAGCAGGCAGTGCTGAGGTGGGTAGTAAATACATAGCCCAAATCAAACCCATGATCTGGTCATATCCAGAGCGCAGTCGCATTGTTGAAAGCACCAGACATCTCCGTAAACGCGTTCTTGAGCAGCTAACAAGGGATGAGATTCAACAGGACATAAAGCTTGGCAGGGGCGGACTTAGAGACGTTGAATTTACAGCACAGCTGATGCAGTTGGTGCATGGCGTAAGCGATGAGTCGCTGCGAACTCCAAACACTTTGTTGGCGCTTGAAAAACTCTCCGATTCGGGTCTTCTAGCGCGGGAAGATCGGGACACTCTTCGAAGTAATTACCAACTGATGCGAGTAGTAGAACACCGAGTGCAGCTGCTGCGTCTTCGCCGAACCCACCTAATTCCTACCGATCGCTCAGAACTTCGCCGAATTGCCAGGGGCATAAACCTTGCCTGGTCTGCCGAAGATTTGGAGAGGAGACTGGAGGAGGTTAGGTCAACAACTGCTCTGCTGCATGACTCCGTCTTCTATCGACCACTGCTGGCTGCCACTGCTTCACTTTCCGCCGGCGAGGTTCAACTCAGCGATGAAGCAATTAACAATCGTCTCAGGGCTCTTGGTTTCAATGATCCAAGCGGGGCAGTTCGACACATCTCGGCTCTAACAAGCGGTGTTTCGAGACGCGCGATTATCCAGAAAACCCTTCTACCCGTTCTAATTCGTTGGATGGCAGAGGGGATTGATCCAGATCGAGCACTGCTGAGTTTCCGCAGACTAAGTGAGTCATTGGGTGAAACACATTGGTTCCTAAAAATGTTGCGCGACTCATCCGGGGCAGCTGAGAGGCTGATGAAGGTTCTCTCGTCCTCAAGCTTTATTGCCAGACTTCTGGAACACATCCCAGACTCATCGGCTTGGTTTGGTGATCCTTCTTCGGTTCAACCCTCTGCAATCGAGAAGCTGCAAACTGAGATGCAAGCCATCATTGAGCGTGAAGAAACTGAATCTGCAGCGGAGCTAATTCGACAGATCCGCCGCAGAGAAGTGCTACGTATGGCAATTGGAGCGGTCTTGGGTGAGCTGAGCATGAGCGAGGTTTCCCGAGGGCTGACTGACCTAGTGGACTCCTACCTTTCCGCCATGCTCGAACTCGCAAAGAACCAGGTTGACTCCGAGTTTGATTTTGGAATCATTGCAATGGGTCGTTGGGGAGGCGGAGAGCTTGGCTTTGGCTCAGACGCCGATGCCATGCTGATTTACCTCTCGGACGCTGACGGCGCTCAAGCTATCGCGGAGAAGATTTCCTCTCAGCTGATGCTGCTTAGCAAGGATTCGCTATTGGAATTCGAACTTGATCTAGGTTTGCGGCCAGAGGGGAAAAATGGCCCGAGAGTCAGGTCGCTCGCGAGCTATCAGGCTTACTACGAGAAGTGGGCAGACACTTGGGAGTTTCAAGCACTGCTTCGGGCAAGAATTATGACTGGCAGTGACGAACTGCGTAAGTGTTTTACTGCCCTGATTAATAACTACCGCTACCCACTCCAGTTAGACGACAAGAAGCTAACTGAAGTTAGAAGAATAAAAGCCAGGGTGGAAGGGGAGCGGCTTCCGCTTGGTGCCGATCCAGCGCGCCATTTGAAATTAGGTCGCGGATCCATCAGCGACGTTGAGTGGCTTGTTCAGCTTTACCAGCTTCGTTATGCCGCCAAGCATCCTGAGCTTCAATCACTCAGCACACTGGGCACGCTGGAAGAGTTGGTAAGGCTGAGGCTGCTCTCGAAGGAGCAAGCAGACCAACTTCGTGCTGGCTGGATGATTTCTGCTAGAGCTAGAAGCGCCTTGGTACTCGCGGTAGATAAGTTGGTAGACATACTTCCCACCGATCGTCGTCAGCTTGAGGCAACCGCTCGCATCTTGGAATATGTGCCGGGGTCTGCATCCAAACTGGAGGACGATTACCTGGCTGCCACCAGGCGCTCCAGAAAAGTTTTCGAGGAGCTCTTTTAAATGAAAATGAGGCGGCCGAAGCCGCCCCATTTTCAATTTGTTCTAGACGCCGTAGTAAAGCTCGAATTCATACGGGTGAGGACGCTGAGCCATCGGCTTCAGCTCCTTTTCCCGCTTGTAGTCGATCCATGTTTCGATTAGATCTTCTGTGAAGACGTTGCCCTGCATCAGGTATTCGTTGTCCTGCTCTAGGCTCTGCAGAACGGCCTCTAGAGACCCTGGCACCTGCGGGATGTTCTTAGCCTCCTCTGGTGGGAGCTCGTAGAGATCCTTGTCAACCGGTGCGTGTGGTTCGATTCTGTTCTTCACACCATCGAGTCCTGCCATCAGCATTGCGGCGAATGCTAGATATGGATTACCAGAGCTGTCTGGCGCTCTGAACTCAATTCGCTTGGCCTTCGGATTAGATCCAGTCATCGGGATGCGAATCGCAGCCGAACGGTTTCCAGCCGAGTAAACCAGGTTCACTGGTGCTTCGAAGCCTGGAACTAGGCGGTGATAAGAGTTAATGGAAGGGTTTGTGAAGGCAAGCAAGCTTGGAGCGTGCTTCAGCAGACCACCGATGTACCAACGTGCAATGTCGCTTAGTCCACCATAACCAGTCTCGTCATAGAACAGAGGCTTGCCGTCTTTCCAGAGTGACTGGTGGACGTGCATACCGGATCCATTGTCACCAAATAGAGGCTTCGGCATAAAGGTTGCAGTCTTGCCAAACTGGTGAGATACGTTTTTGACGACGTATTTGAACTTCAAAATATCATCGGCGCTCTTGACCAGGGTGTCGAAGCGGTAGTTGATTTCGCACTGTCCAGCGGTTCCTACTTCGTGGTGAGAGCGCTCTACGTTCAACCCAGCGGCTTCCAGCTCGAGCACGATTGCATCGCGAATGTCGGCTAGATGATCAACTGGTGGAACAGGGAAGTAGCCTCCCTTGAAGGGAGTCTTGTTACCCAGGTTTCCGCCCTCTTCAACACGAGCGGTGTTCCAGGTTCCTTCGATGGAGTCGACAAAGTGGAAAGCAGTGTTCGATTTCACTTCGTAACGCACTTCATCAAAGATGAAGAATTCAGCCTCTGGTGCAAAGAATGCCGTGTCGGCAATACCAGTGGATTGCAGGTAGCGCTCAGCTTTGTGAGCGACCTGTCGAGGATCCCGGTGGTACAGCTCGCCATTGCGAGGGTTGTAAATATCAAAGTTGATGATCAGGGTCTTCTCAACGCGGAATGGATCTAACCAGGCGGTTGAGACATCTGGAATCAACTGCATGTCACTTTCGTGAATTGATGCGAATCCGCGAATGGACGAGGCATCAAACAGCTGTCCGTCAGCGAAGAAGTCTTCGTTGATTTGGGAGACCGGCAAATTAAAGTGCTGCTGCACTCCCGGTAGATCGGTGAATCTGACATCAACGAACTTCACATCGTGTTCCTTGATGTACTTGAGTACTTCAGATGCGTTTTTGAACATAGGTTTCTCTCTCTTCGGTTGCCTAGATCCCGGAGGGAACGAGTAAAAACCTAGCGGGCAAATGTTTCAGAAATGTTAACCCTTGCGTTTGGGCGGTCTTACCTTCATAGGGTCGATGCCCTTGGGGATAGGGATAGACAGCCCTCCTAGGGACTCCAGTCGGTTGGCTACTGCGGTCACCTCTGCCCGGCGAAGGCTCTTCTTGAGCCGGTAGATGGTCTTGAGCAGGTTGTAGAGCCTTACGCCAGAGTCGTCCAAGGTCACCTTGATCTGGTGAATGGTTACCCCCGGAGCAATTCTTTGGACTTTTCGAGCCTCGTCCTGCAGCATTTGTGAAACTCGTGCAGATTCGCCCTCGCCAATTAGGACAACACCTGGTCGGCCAATCATTCGATAGACGGCCTCTCGAGTCTTAGGACTAATGGCAATTGGAGTTGGGTTTGCTCGCCAGGAGCGACGGATTTGTGAGTTCAAAACTGCAGAGACTGCGCCAGGCTGACCCTCGATTTGTTTATAAGCACTGCGCTCGGCACGCTTGGACATGATGATCATGGCGATCAAGATTCCGCTGGTTATTCCAGAAATTGTCCAGAGAGTAAATGACCAAGGCTCGCCACCAAAGACGAAGTAACCCATTGCCAGTCCGGCTGCCACTGCGAGCAGGAAACCAAGCAAAGAAACCCAGACGCTCGAGGGGTCGTTCTTCGCGGTTATTTTATAAACCTGCCAAAGCTGCTTGAGCCTGCCAGGTTGCTTATCTTTCTTAGCCACGCGCCTAGTTTAGTTAGGCAATCGCGCTGGCTTGTGCGAATTCGACTTTCTCAGCCAGGTGCCGAAGGTTTTCGGGGATTGGTCGACCCTTGGCAATCATGCTGGTTGCCCAGAGTCTGCCTGCTCGGTAGCTGGAGCGAACCAATGGTCCTGCCAAGACTCCCAAAAAGCCAATTCCCTCGGCGATCTTTGCCAACTCGACAAACTCCTCCGGCTTCACCCAGCGTTCAACGGGGTGGTGGCGAGGGCTTGGTCGCAGATACTGGGTAATGGTCACGATGTCAGTGCCGGCATTGTGTAGATCGTGCAGGGCGGTGACGATCTCTTCAATCTCCTCACCCATTCCAAGAATCAGATTTGATTTTGTTACAAGACCGTAGTTTCGAGCCTGCGTGATGACATCCATTGAGCGGTTGTAGTCGAAGGCCGGACGAATGCGCTTGAAAATCCTCGGAACTGTTTCAACGTTGTGAGCGAATACTTCGGGTAGGGCATCAAATACTTGACCCAGGTGCTTTGGATTTCCAGAGAAATCTGGCACGAGAATCTCAACACCCGTACCGGGCGACTGCTGATGAATTTGTCTTATGGTTTCGGCATAGAGCCAAGCACCTTCGTCTGGCAGATCGTCTCTTGCGACACCCGTAACTGTCGCGTATCGAAGCTGCATTTTGGCAACTGATTCACCAACTCTTCTTGGCTCATCTGCATCGAAAGCGGCGGGGCGTCCGGTGTCAATCTGACAGAAGTCGCACCTTCTGGTGCACTGCGAACCACCAATCAGAAATGTTGCTTCGCGATCTTCCCAACACTCAAAAATGTTTGGACAGCCGGCTTCCTGGCAAACAGTGTGCAGGTCTTGGTCTTTTACTAATGAGTGCAGTTGTTTGTACTCAGGACCCATCTTGGCGGTGGTTCTGATCCACTCCGGCTTACGCTCAATCGGCACAGAGCTGTTGCGCACTTCTAACCGAAGTAACTTGCGCTCTGGTTTAGCCTCTGGCATTTGGTATTTCTCCCATTTTCTGCTCAATCAGGCTAGCTGCATCGAGCGGAGTTATCTCCCTAGATGCTAAAACACTCAGGGTGGTGGCCTTGGCATCGGCTATCCCACAGGCAACAATGTGCTCAAAAGGCTCTAGGGAGTTGCTGCAGTTCAGGGCAAATCCGTGCATTGTGACCTTTTCGGCCACTCGGATTCCGATGGCCGCCACTTTCTCTGCGCCGCTGGGAGTTTCCACCCAGACTCCAGTTCGTCCAGGAACTCTTATTCCTGCAACACCAAACTCAGCAATCACATCGATCAGGGTTTGTTCTAGGTAGCGCACATAAGCCACCACATCAATGGGCTTGGGAAGGTGCATGATCGGATAGCCAACCAGTTGGCCAGGTCCGTGCCAGGTTATCTTTCCACCGCGATTAGTTTCAACAAAGTCAGATCCATCGTCTGGCAGTTCGTTGGCCTCGGTCCGCTTACCCGCGGTGTAGACGCTCTTGTGTTCGAGCAGTAAAACCGTATCTTCACGTTTACCCGCGACAACGTCAGCATGGATTTGCTGTTGGAGTGCAAAACCGTCCGCATAGGACAGATAGTCAGGGTTGAATGCAACTCTTTCGAATCTAGGCATGACTAATCTCTGAAGTCAGCCCAAATGAATTAGATGCCAAGGTTTGCTTCGAACCTAGCTTCCTCAAGTCGCTTCTTTACATCGCCCAAGTAACGAGCCGCATCAGCACCATCAATGATTCGGTGATCGTAACTGAGTGCCAGATAAACCATGGAGCGGATAGCAATGGCTTCATTTCCATCAGCATCCAAAACGACGGCAGGTCGTTTGGTGACAATGCCTGTACCGAGGATTGCTGATTGTGGCAAGAACACCACTGGCGTATCAAACAGCGCTCCGCGTGACCCGGTGTTGGTGACGGTGAAAGTGCCGCCTGACAGCTCATCCGGCTTTAGCTGATTGCTGCGAGTTCGATTTGCAAGATCAGCAATTGCGTTGGCAATCTGAGCAATTGAAAGACTTGCTGTGTCCCGGATAACAGGAGTCAATAGCCCGCGGTCCGTATCAACAGCAAAGGAAATGTTTTCACCGTCGTGGTAAACAATCTGATCGCCCTCAGCAGACGAGTTAATCTTCGGGTGGGCTCGCAGCGCTTCTGCTGCGGCAAGGGTGAAAAACGGCATGAAGCTGAGCTTGTTGCCAGTCTTTGCCAGGAAGTCATTCTTAGTGCGCTCGCGCAACTGCGCAATGGCAGTCACATCCACCTCGACCACTGATGTCAGCTGAGCGGTTTGCTGCATTGAGGCCACTGCTCGCTCTGCAAGCACCTTGCGAAGTCGTGACATTGGCTCGCGAGTCCCTCGAAGTGCGCTGGCTGCAACCGGTGCTGCGGCAATTGGAGCTTTGCCGCTGCCTGCTGCAAGAACGTCTTCCTTACGGATGCGTCCGCCTACTCCTGTTCCGCGCACCGATGCAAGGTTCACACCCATTTCAGCTGCAAGCTTGCGAACAATTGGAGTTACGTAATTTGGATCGGATTCACTCGCCGCTGCAACTGGAGCTGGGGGAGTGACAACTGGGGCTGTAATGGGAGCTGCGGCAACCGGAGCTACAGGGGCCGCAGGAATCGGAGCAGGGATAACTGGCGCGGCTACTGGCGCAACCGGAGCTGGCGGTGCAACCGGAGCTGCTGGAACTGGCGGGGCAACCGGAGCTGCTGCGGGAGCGGCTGGCGCTGCGGGCGCTGCTGGTGCAGCTGCACCGTCGCCCACCACTGCAAGTACTGCACCAACGGCAACGGTCTCGTCTTCTTTCACCATGATTTGCTGAACGACGCCGGCTACTGGACTTGGAATCTCAGTGTCAACCTTGTCGGTTGATATCTCAACTAGCGGCTCGTCGACTGCAACGGTGTCACCAACCTTCTTGAGCCAGCGGGTAACAGTTCCCTCGGTTACGGATTCACCCAGTGCTGGGAGAACTACATCGGCCATCTTCTCTACCTGTCTTTATGCGTGTGCGTGAAGGGGTTTGCCAGCGAGTGCAAGGTGTGCCTCGCCAATTGCTTCATTCATGGTTGGGTGCGCGTGAACCAGTGGAGCAACATCCTCTGGATATGCCTCCCAGTTCACTATTAGTTGAGCTTCACCAATCTGTTCACCGGCTCTTGATCCGATCATGTGGAAGCCAACTACGGGGCCGTTGTTTTGTCGAATCAGTTTGATTACTCCAGCGGTTCCCAAAATGTTGCTCTTGCCGTTGCCAGCAAGGTTGTATTCATAGATTGAGACATCGTTGCCATATTTCTCTTTGGCTTGAGCTTCGGTTAGTCCAATCGAGGCAATCTCAGGCTCGCAATAGGTGACTCGTGGAATTCCCATCTCGTCCACCTTCTTAGGCTTTAGTCCAGCAAGCTCTTCGGCAACGAAGATTCCCTGCATGAAGCCCCTGTGAGCCAACTGCAGGCCAGGAACAATGTCGCCAACTGCATAGACACCTGGGAGATTTGTTTGCAGTCGATCGTTTGTCAGAACCCAACCGCGATCCATCTGAATGCCCTGCTGCTCAAATCCAAAGCCAGTCGCATTTGGCCCGCGGCCGACGGCAACCAACAGAATGTCAGCCGAAACTCTTTCACCGTTTTCTAGTTCAACCTCTACTGAATTTGGAGTTTGCGAAACGGTTTTGAACTTGCTACCAAGCTTGGTTTCAATCCCACGCTTTCTATATGCGCGCTCAAGTGCCTTACTAATAGCTGGATCTTCATTTGGAACAAGTCGATCTAGACCCTCAACAATCACAACTTCTGCACCAAAGCTTCGCCAGATTGATGCAAACTCAACACCGATTACTCCGCCACCCAAAACAGCAACTTTTCTTGGAACAAAGTCCATCAGCAGTGCCTGGTCGGAGGTTATTACTCTGCCGCCGATTTCAATGCCAAGTGTCTTGGTGACAGATCCGGTCGCGAGCAGAACATTCTTTCCGGTGTAGTTATCAGAGCCAACAGAAATTGTCTTGGGCCCGGTCATCTTGCCCTCACCAGTTACATAGGTGATGGACTTGCCTCCAACCAAACCGGTCAAACCTTTATAAAGCTTGTCAATGATGGAGTCGCGGTACTTATTTACCGCGGTCATGTCAATTCCCTGCAGCGTTGCCTGGATGCCGTAGTTGGCTGCTTCGCGAGTTGTATCGGCCACTTCAGCTGAGTGAAGCAGCGCCTTGGTTGGAATACAGCCGCGGTGCAGACACGTTCCACCAAGCTTGTCTTTCTCGATTAGAGCAACGCTCATTCCAAGCTGTGCGGCACGCAGGGCAGCGGAATAACCTCCGGAACCAGCTCCCAGGATTACAAGGTCAAAATTGTGTTCAGCCACTTCGGCTCCATCTTGTTCAAACAGCTGTCAAGTCTACTACCTGCTAGTTAGCAAGATTTTTAGCCATTTCAACCAGTGTGCGAATCATCACACCGGTTGCCCCGGCTGGATAGACAGAGTAGGGGGAGCCCTCGTTGTTGGCTGCTGAAGCGATGTCTAAATGAGCCCAAGATGCATCCTTAGCGACGAATTCCTGTAGGAACAATCCACCCACCAACATTCCACCGGCTTTGTTGCCGATCTTCACATTTGTCATGTCTGCCAAATCGCTATTCAGCGTTTCCTTGAGTTCTTCGGCTAGTGGCATGTGCCAAACCAGCTCACCGACCGCCTGGGCTGCTCGCTTGACCTCATCGATGGCAGTGCCCTGGCCCATTAGGCCAGTGTGGCGTTTACCGAGTGCGATTGTGGCAGCTCCGGTCAAAGTGGCGACATCGACGATGTGGTCAGGTTTCAATTCTGATAGATAGGAAAGACCGTCAGCTAACACAAGCCTTCCCTCGGCGTCTGTGTTGAGAACCTCGACGGTTTTGCCGTTTCTGATCTTCACAACATCACCGGGCCTGGTGGCCGAACCAGAAGGCATGTTTTCCGCCAAGCACAGAACAGTCGTGACATTTACTTTCAATCCAAGCTTTGCAATTGCCAGTGTTGCCGCCAATACAGTGGCTGCTCCAGCCATGTCGTATTTCATGCCAACCATGGACTCAGCTGGCTTAAGCGATAGGCCACCGGTATCGAACGTGATTCCCTTGCCGGCTAGTGCCAGGTGCTTTCCTCCGCCGCGGTATTCAATCTTCACTAAGCGCGGAGGTCTAATCGAGCCTTTACCAACTCCAAGAATGCCACCACAGTTTTCTTTAGTGAGTCGCTGCTCGTCCCAGATTTCAATTTGCACGGGTAGCCCCTCAGCGAACTCAGTAGCCTTCTGAGCAACCACTTCCGGATAAAGATCGTTGGCTGGCATGTTGATTAGCTCTCTAGCGCGAATCACCTCGGTCGCCAGATGCTTAGCAGATTCAATTGCAACCGGCTTATCTACCAGCAGCTGAACATGGACAACCTCGTTCTTGTTCTCTGATTTATAAGAGGTAGGTGTTTTGCTTGCCAGCAGCGCTGCCTCGGCAGCCGCTACAACTGCTTCTGAATTGCCTCGCAAATCAATCACCAGCGGAGCGGTGTGGGTGGCATTTCGAACCGCTGCGGCAACAAAGTCCATCTGTGCAAGCTCTCCGCCGATAACCAATCCCACTGATGAGCCCATGGGAATTCTCGCGATTGAACCAGCCTTAGGTTCAGCTTTATAGAGACTGAGCTGAGCGGTTGAAATGTCTAACGAGAGCTTGTTTAGGGCGTCTTCCGAGGCGTAAGGAATTGCCAACTGGTATGGCTCGGTTGGAAGAGTTGTAATCAGGGAAACATCGTGCATAAGTAATAAGTGTAGGGGTGGGTTAGTATCGAATTATGAGTCAGTTATATCGCGAGTATGAGCAGACTGAGCAGCTTTCTGGGCTGCCAATGATCTGTTTACTGACTGGCTTTAGCGATTCCGGCTCCACCGTCCAACAGCTGTCTGAGCACTTGTTTGCCAACCTTGATAATGAAGTTTTGATTCGATTCGATAATGATGCGCTTTTGGATTACAGATCAAGGCGCCCGGTTTTGTACTTCGAGAAAGATCACATTGATTCTTACGAGCCAGCCAGCCTGGCCATCTACCTAATGCGCGATGAGGCGGATCAACCATTTCTGCTGCTAGAAGGCTACGAGCCAGACATGAAGTGGGAGGCTTTTTCAAGGTCAATTGTTGAGATAGCCGAGCGCTACCAAATAAGTTCCTTCACCTGGGTTCACGCAATTCCATTTCCTATTCCTCATACTCGTGCAACCGGCATAACGGTGTCTGGAAATCGATCCGACATGATCGAACGTTTCTCGGAGTGGAAACCGCAGACTCAAGTTCCTGGCAACATCGTCCACCTGCTTGAGTATCGATTGGTAGAAGTAGGTTTTGCGGTTGCAGGCTTCGTGCTGCTGGTACCGCACTACCTGGCAGACAACGAAGTTCCAAAAGCAGCGCTGAGTGGACTTGAACTGATCACCGCTGCAACAGGCTTGGTGTTTCCTTCAGACGAACTGCGCGAACGAGCAAATTCCTTTGATAAGAAGGTCAACTCGCAAGTCAGCGACAACGCAGAATTGCAAAAGCTAATAGCCACCTTGGAGCAGGGATATGCATCGGGGGAGACCGCTCCGGCCAGAGCTCCTCTGGGCAAACCATCAGCCCAGCCCCCGTCGGCTGATCAGCTAGCGGACGAGCTGGAGAAGTATTTGGCCACTTTGCGGCGCAATCTCGATGGTGACAAGGAATAATTCGCACCATTTATCCCTTTTAGTTAGGGAACAAGCCACTTTGGTGGCATAATTACCCCACAAAACCCTTTCAGGTCCTTTTTCAGGTACTTGACAAGGGTTTATGTACTGCCCGGAAGAGGACCCCATCGCATCCGTAAAACCAGCCAAGCCGGCGCTGGAAACTGCCAAGGCTAAATCTGCGCCAGTCAAGGCGGCGGTGAAGCCTACGGTGAAGGCTGCTAAGTCCCAACCAACTAAGCAACTCTCGACAGTTGCAAACAAAAAGAAAGCTTCTGAATCAAAGCCAGCTGTAAAGCCTTCAAAACCAATCGCAAAGACTTCAGCTCCGAAAGGGAAGAAGACCTCCGATACTGGCAAGTCAACAAAAAATGTGAAGCAGACGGCTAAGACACCTGCTAAGCCGAGCAAGGCTCAAACGACTAAAACCGATGCAAAGAAGTTGCAACCAAAGGCCAAAGCGAAGTCTTCGGCAAAGCCAGTTGTCGAAAAGAAGACAACTAGTAAGACTGAGAAAACCCAATCCAAATCTTCTGCGAAGCCCGCAGTCAAAGCTAAACCAAACAAGTCGGCGCCCAGCAAGCCAGCCAAAGTTTCCAAGGGCAAACCTGCTAAGCCTGCTAAAGAAAAGGCTCCAGCTAAGCCATTGAAGGGCAAGCCACTGCCTGTGAAGAAGGCAGCAGCTATTCCTGAAAAGCAAAAGGGATTGAAAGCAAAAGCTAAAGGCGCCAAGCCAGCTGATGCAGAACTAGAAGATGACGAAGATGAAGAGATTGACCCTGAAGAGGATCTAACGACGGTTGAAGAGATCGTTGCGGAGGCGCAAGAAGCTGTTGATCTGACTGCCGATGACGATGATGAAGCGGAGAGCGCAAAGCCTCAGCTTCCCTCTGATTTGATTGTGATTAGCGATGATGACGACGACATCCCGGTTCAAAATCTGACCATCAGCGGAGCTACCGCCGATCCAGTTAAGGACTACCTAAAGCAAATCGGTAAGGTCGCGCTCTTGAATGCGGAGCTTGAGGTTGAGCTGGCTAAGCGAATCGAAGCTGGTTTGTTTGCGGAGGAGAAGCTCGCTACTGCTAAAAAACTTTCCCCTTCAGAGCGCAGAGATTTGAACTGGGTCGTCAAAGACGGACAGCGAGCTAAGAGCCACCTATTGGAAGCCAACCTGCGATTGGTGGTATCACTTGCAAAGCGCTACACCGGCCGTGGCATGCAGTTCCTAGACCTGATTCAAGAGGGAAACCTAGGTCTGATTCGCGCTGTTGAGAAGTTTGATTACACCAAGGGCTACAAGTTTTCTACTTACGCAACCTGGTGGATTCGTCAGGCAATTACCCGCGCAATGGCTGACCAAGCAAGAACAATTCGTATTCCAGTACACATGGTTGAAGTAATCAACAAGCTTGCACGTGTTCAGCGTCAGTTATTGCAGGACCTTGGAAGAGAGCCGACCCCGGAAGAATTGGCTGCTGAACTAGACATGACCCCTGAGAAGGTTGTTGAGGTTCAGAAGTACGGGCGTGAACCAATCTCTCTTTCAACCCCACTTGGTGAAGATGGTGACAGCGAATTCGGTGACCTTATTGAAGACACCGAAGCCGTGGTGCCTGCCGACGCTGTCGGATTCTCGATGCTCCAGCAGGAGCTTGAGCGAGTGTTAGACAGCCTGCACCCACGTGAAGCTGGAGTCATCAGATCACGTTTCGGCCTCGGTGATGGTGTGCAGATGACTTTGGATCAAATTGGCGAGAAGTTTGGTGTAACAAGAGAGCGCATTCGACAGATTGAATCAAAGACAATGTCTAAGCTGCGCCACCCATCTCGCTCACAGCTGCTCAGAGATTATCTGGACAACTAAATGAATTACTCCCTAGCCGTCGCGGTGGGAAAGACCGTTAGGTTTTTACTTCGCAGGGTTAGGCGAGGAGGCGGCTCGGCCTTTCCCGGACTTCTTGTTTCAAAACTTGCCCCCGAATTCCTTTCCGATGCAATCAAATCCTTGCCACTCGGATTCGTGATTGTAAGTGGAAGTGCCGGCAAATCATCAACTACGCACATGCTAGTTACGCTCTTGCGCGAGCACGGGGTCAAGGTCTTCAGCAACTCCTCGACAGCAAACATCCAACAGGGACTGCTCTCAGCCGTTCTTGCGCAGTGTGACTGGTCTGGCAAGCTCAACCAAGACATTGCGGTGTTAGAAGTGGACGAGGGCCACATCGCTCCATTGCTTGAACTGGAGCCCGAGTTGCTGGTTCTGACAAATGTCCTAAGCGACCAACTAGATCGCTTTGTGGATCCATCGAAAGTTATTGAGAGATTGGCTCAGGCAACAGCGGTAGTGCCAAATGTTGTATTCAATGCTGATGACCCAAATCTCAATCAGCTCAAATTTATTGGCACTCCAGTTGCGGTTGGACTATCGGCTGCACTGAAAAAGCGCAAAGACGCTCCTCGATACGCCTTTAACTTCAAAAAGCAGATTGACTATCCACGCAGCGTTCAGGTCTTTGAAAGCTCTGGTCTTGAATTGAGGTTTGGAAAGCAGCGCTATCAAACCAGTGCTGCCAACTCCCAACACGCCCTGAATGATGCCCTCGCTCTTGCAGCAGCCGATCAACTCATCGACATCAAACCTGAAATTGTTAGCCAGTGTCTTGTCAGTAAGCAAAGAGTTTTTGCGAGGAATGAAAAAGTTGAACTCGCTGGTCGAGAAGTAAACCTTCGCCTCGTCCAGAACCCAACCAGCTTTCAGCTCAACCTGGATGAGCTGACCGGGAGAGAAAACCCACTGATGCTGATGGCGGGCTCTGATATTCATGACCCAAGCTGGCTGTGGACAGTTGATTTTTCGAAACTAAAGAAGGTGAATGTGGTTGGCGGTTCAAATGCTGCCGAATTGGCTCTGAGACTTCACTTCGCTGGAGTTTCAGTTGAAACCGTGATTGAAGAACCAGCAGCGGCAGCAGACCACTTCTTGACACTGCCTGGTGCGAAACCGACCATCCTTTTCAGCGCAGATGCCATGCGTAGAACTCGACGTCATTTAGGGCTGGCCAAATGATAAAGATTTATTCTTTTGAGCCCTATTACTTCAATAACAATGGCGACCAGGGCAACATCGAAGTCCTTGTCCAGCAACTTGGTAAGCAAAACAAGAAATACAAGATCGTGGATGAGCCAGAGTCTGCCGATTTCGTCTTGATTGGGGATTGCTCTAATGCAGTCTTGGAGGAATTCTCAAAACCTCTTTCGAAGCTTCGCAAGTCAATCGCTAAGCGCTGGGAAAAGGGTTTGCCGACTTTGCTGGTTGGTTCGGCCTATGAGTTTTTTGCTGCCGAGTTGGGGCTAGAACCTAAGCAGGTGCAGCGGGAAAGTAAATTCGTAACCACCAATGATGGACACTTTGGCTATCGAAATAGCGATAAAGATTTGCCGGCTTGTCTGGTCCAAGGCTCCTTCATTGCGACCAGTTTGTTTGGTCCGATTCTCGCTAAAAACCCGCAATTACTGGAGAAGGTTCTGAAGGATTTGGGAGCAGACCTAAACCTCTCGGCTGAGGCGCTTGGTTGGATAGAGGCTATTCGTTCGAAGAACGGTTAATCGCGTTGGTTTGATCGTGCCAATTGATCATGATTGGCTCAAGCTTTTCCTTGTTGGCATTGCCGTGGTGTCCACAAAATAGCAGCTCGCCAGTTTCTAGCTCGACGCGAATGTAGGCTTGCGCGCCACAGATGTCGCAGCGATCTGAGGCGGTAAGGGTAGGCAATGAACTTGTTTCCATGTCGATGAATATAACCGCTGCTGCTGACAGTTATTTCAAAAAGCCCCCTGTTTCGCTAATTGCGAAGTGGCAAAACCCTAACTGCATCAAAATCGCCTAATCTTTCGGGCGTGGAAAGCTATTCAGCGCGGCACTTATCTGTCCTAGAAGGACTTGAGGCTGTTCGCAAGCGTCCAGGTATGTACATCGGCTCTACCGACACTCGTGGGCTCATGCACTGCGTCTGGGAAATCATCGATAACGCAGTAGATGAGGCACTGGGCGGATTCGGCGACCAAATTGACGTTGAGCTGTTCCCCGACGGTTCTATTCAAATCTCTGACTTTGGTCGAGGTGTGCCGGTCGATATTGAGCCAAAGACCGGATTGACAGGTGTTGAAGTTGTCTTCACCAAGCTGCACGCAGGTGGAAAATTTGGTGGTGGCTCCTATGCCTCCTCGGGCGGCTTGCACGGCGTTGGAGCATCAGTTGTCAACGCCTTGAGTGCACGATTGGATGTTGAGGTTGATCGCGGTGGAAAGACCCACGCGATGAGCTTTAAGAAAGGCGAACCGGGAATCTTCGACGGCCCGGGGCCTGATGCCAAGTTCAAGCCATTTATCAAAAAGAGCGAGCTGAAGGTTGTTGGAAAAACAGCTAAGAAGGATTCCGGCACGAGAGTTCGATTTTGGCCCGATCGACAAATTTTCGATGCCAGCGCCAAACTTTCTCTGCCTGACCTAGAGGCCAGACTTCGGCAGACAGCCTTTTTGGTGCCAGGCCTCACCCTTAGTGCGAAAGACGGCAAGGGCAAAAAGATTGAGTTTTCTTTTGAAGGTGGGCTGGCCGAGTTCGTCAATTTCTTGGCTAAAGATGCCGAGCTAATTCCAGTCAAGCGAATCTCAGCCTCTGACACATTTACTGAGACTGTGCCAGTTCTGGATCCCAAGACCGGTTCAATGGAGCCACGCGAAGTGGAGCGCACCTGCAAAGTTGAAGTCGCAATGCGCTGGGGGACTGGCTATGAAACCGACGTCCGCTCCTTTGTAAACATTATTTCGACTAACAAGGGCGGATCGCATCTCAGCGGATTTGAGCAAGGAATCCTGAAGTCATTCAGATCAGCCATCGAATCTAATGCTCGCCGCCTAAAGGCAACGGGACTCAAGCTTGAGAAGGATGACATTCTCACTGGCCTGACTGCCGCAATCTCGGTGAGCTTTCCAGAACCACAGTTCGAGGGACAAACCAAGGAGACCCTAGGCACACCGGCGATCAAGGGGATTGTCACAAACGCCGTCACGAAATATTTAGATCAATTTTTGGCCGGCAAGATTCGCGGAACTAAGGCGGAGGCAGAAAAGCTGCTGGAGCGAGTGGTTAGCGAAGCGAAGGCCAGAATTAGCGCCAGAGACGTGAAAGACACTCAGCGTCGCAAAAATGCGCTTGAGAGCTCAACTCTTCCTGCGAAACTGGTTGACTGCCGCGCCAGCGGAACCGAGGGTTCTGAACTATTCATCGTTGAGGGTGATAGCGCGCTGGGCACTGCCAAGTTGGCCCGAGACAGCGCCTTCCAAGCACTGCTGCCGATTCGCGGAAAGATTCTGAATGTTCAAAAGGCCTCAATTTCAGACATGCTCTCGAATGCTGAGTGCGCATCCATCATCCAAGTGCTCGGAGCTGGATCGGGAAGAACTTTTGAACTCGAAGCCGCTCGCTACGAGAAAATCATTCTCATGAGCGATGCCGATGTTGATGGCGCTCACATTCGCACCCTTCTACTCACGTTATTCTTCCGCTACATGCGGCCACTGGTTGAAGCGGGCAGGGTTTTTGCTGCGGTTCCGCCTCTTCACCGAGTGATTGTCGGCACTGGCAAAAACAAAGAGACCATTTATACCTATTCACAACAGGAGCTGACCGAGCTCTTGAAGAAGCTTGAGAAAGCCAACAAGACCTACGAGCAGCCGATCCAGCGCTATAAGGGTCTGGGGGAGATGGATGCTGATCAGTTGGCTGAAACAACCATGAATCCGGAAAAGAGAATGCTACGCAGAATCAATGTCAAAGACGCTGAAGCTGCCGATGAGGTTTTTGAACTATTGATGGGTAATGAGGTTGCACCAAGACGCGACTTTATAGTTGATTCAGCCGACGAATTTGATCGTGAGCGTATTGACGCTTAGTTTGCTCCTGCGACGTAGGTCTTAATCTTTTTACCAGTGCCATCGCGCTTTGGTTCAACCGCTAATCCAGTGATTGGTTTATCCGAATCGTCGAAGACAGTGGGGTCAGAGCCAACGAACTTGGCGAAATAGACCTGGTCTTCATTTTTCAAGAACTTGTGGCAACGAACACCCTTGGATGCACGACCCTGCTTCGGGTATGCCTTCATCGGAGTGATTTTTACTGAACCGGCGTCAGTCTTACCCAGCGACTGTGAACTGTTGGCCGCGGTTACTAGGTTTCCTCCATCAGTAACCTTGCCAAAGTAGATAGCGCTTCCTTCGCTCAAGCTAACTCCAGCCATACCTGCAGCGGGTAGTCCTTGTGGCCTGACTGAATCTGCTGCAAACAAAAGCACGTTTCCAACCGAGGAAACAAAACCAACCGTTGCCTTATCGTCTGCCTCACAAGCTCCCACGAGCTTGTCCTTATCCTTCAATGCAATTAGTGACACCTCATGTTTGTCTGGCAGAGGGCCGGTTATTCGCTTAACGACACCATTGGCCGAACCGATTGCGAAGGTTTCTTCTGAGCCCCAGTTGATGATTCCGAGTACCTTTTGTTTGGTGCCAGCGAACTTGGATGCTGAAATCGGCTTGCCCGCTGGCAGATCGCTGACGTGAATTTGGATCGCTTTGCCGTCTTCCAAAACAATCCCCACATCACTGCGAAGGCTGGTCGCTAGGCTAATTCCTTCTCCGGCCTGATCGGCTCTGGCAATTAGTCCGGTCGGACCCAGCGTCACCATCGTTGGCTCGTCCTCGATTTCCTTTACCGAAGCAGGCTTGCGCACCAGCTCAATGCCAGTCACGTCGACTAGTTCCGTGCGCCTTGGGGTTGCGTGCGTCTTCTGAACCTCAGCCAGTTCCTTAGAAATGGTCTTCCGCAAGATCTTGTCGTCACTCAAAATGCTTTTGAGTTCCTCAATCTCTTTTCTTAGCTGATCAGCTTCTGCTTCAAGTTCTAGAATGCTCAACTTGGTTAGTCGACGAAGTTTGAGCTCCAAGATGTATTCAGCTTGTAAGTCAGACAGGTCAAAGACCTTGATCATGCGCTTTTTGGCTTCATCTGCAGTCTCAGAGGCTCTGATTACCTCAATCACTTCGTCGATGTTGAGAACTGCTAGCTGGAGTCCTTCGATCAAATGCAGACGGGCTAGGCGCTTTTCAAGCCGATTCTTAGATCTCCTGGTGGTTACCTCAAGTCTGTGCTCAAGGTAGAGCTTCAGAAGGTCCAGCAGTCCCAATTGCTGCGGTCTGCCTTTTACAAGGGCAACATTATTGATCCCAAAATTCTCTTCGAGCGGTGTCAAACGGTAGAGGGTGTCGATTACCGATTCCGGATCGACTCCGCTCTTAAGCTCGATTACTAGTTTTAGTCCGTTTTCACGATCTGTCAGGTCAACCACGTTGCTGATTCCCTGCAGCTTTTTGCTGTTAACAGCATCACGAATCTTTTCAATAACGCGCTCAGGGCCGACCGAGAGCGGCAGCTCTGTGATAACCAGTCCGTTTTTGCGAGGGGCTACTGATTCGATTGCGATCTTGGCTCGCATCTTGAAACTGCCACGTCCGGATTGATAAGCATCGTTAATGCCATCTCCAAGCAGGATAACTCCGCCACCGGGCAGGTCGGGTCCTGGGATAAGTTCCATAACCTGCTCAAGCGAGGTCTTTGGTTTTTGCAGCAGAAGTTGAAGGGCGTCAATGACCTCACCGAGGTTGTGCGGAGGCATGTTGGTTGCCATACCAACTGCAATTCCGCTCGCACCATTTACTAATAGATTCGGTAGGGCGGCAGGCAGAACTTCTGGCTCGGTTAGCTGAGCGTCATAATTTGGAATGAAGTCAACGGTGTCTTCGTCAAGTGACTCATTCAGCGCCATCGCAGCATTGGTCAGACGGACTTCGGTGTAGCGGGCTGCAGCAGGGCCGTCATCTAAGGAACCAAAGTTTCCATGCCCATCAATCAGTGGCAGGCGGAGGCTAAAGGATTGCGCCATGCGAACCAGCGCGTCATAAATCGCTCCATCACCGTGAGGATGCAGCTTTCCCATTACCTCACCGGTTACACGAGCTGATTTGACGTGACCGCGATCAGGTCGCAGACCCATCTCGCCCATTTGATAGACAATTCTTCGCTGAACTGGCTTGAGTCCATCTCTCACATCAGGTAAAGCACGAGAGTAGATAACCGAGTAGGAGTATTCAAGAAAGGACTGTCGCATCTCTTCAGCGACATCAACATCGAGAATTCGGTCTGTATTTTTGGTCATAGCTTCCAGCTGTGCGAAACTTGGCGGGTGCCTTCGACTCTACCCCGACCCCCCAAAGATCTAGCTGCCATTCGGCATGTGTTCAAATCTGCTCTTTTGTCTGTGCAGGGGGAGTCAAACCCGCTGAACCTACCTGCCCGTGATCGAGTCCTGGTTTGCTTTATTGATGGACTCGGAGTTGAGAATCTAAAGCAGAGGTCTGGTCACGCACCATTTCTGTCTTCTCATCTTGGTAAGGCGAGCATTACTTACGCGGCCTACCCCGCAACCACTTCAGTCAACATCGGTTGTTTCTCGACCGGGCTTATGCCAGGGGAGCATGGCCTTATTGGGCACCAGGTTTTTGATCGCCACCACGACGAGCGGATAAATCTGCTGGTGGGATGGAACGAGCGCACCGATCCATTGGTTTGGCAACCGCATCAAAACATTTCAGAGCGTGCGGCAGCAGCTGGTATTGCGGCCAATGTGATTGCTGCCGAGGAATATCGCTCAACCCCGTTTACCAGCGCAACCATGCGAATGGCTAACTTCATCGCAGCAGACGACATTGATTCTCGAGTCGATCGGGCAATCGAAGCAGCCAGCAGCTCTGACAGGTCAATCAGCTACATCTACTTTCCAGAGCTGGACAAATATGGCCACCAAAAGGGTTGGACTTCCGATGGTTGGGCCGCTCTGCTCGAGAGCATTGATGCTGGTTTGCGCAAGCTCGCCTCCAAGCTTCCAAAAAACACTGGCCTGATTATCACTTCTGACCACGGAATGGTTGAGACAACCAAGGATAGACAGCTAGTCCTGGATCAATATCTGGATGGACTGTCGTTGGAATTCTTCGGGGGAGACACAAGAAGTAGCTATTTGTACTTTGCCAATAAAAATGACTCCCAGCTCGCAATCGAAAGACTTGAACCACTCACATATGCACTCGGTGCTCACCTAGCAACGGAGTTGATTGAAGCAGGTTGGTATGGAACGGTTGGTAAAGAAGCTAGGGATCGAATGCCGGAGGTAGTCCTTATTGCTAAAAGCAATTACACCCTTTATCACAGCAAGTTTTCAAAGCAGCGCGCGTTTGACATGATTAGCCACCACGGGGCATTTTCAGATGCAGAACTAAGAATCCCGCTGATCAGAATCGGATTCTGAAGTAGTTCCTAAGACAATTTCATCCCAGCTTGGCAATGAAGTTCGCCCCTTGGCTGGTGCGGGTTTGATAGTTGGCTGTTCCTGAATTGCACGCCTCGCACGAAGCTCTTCCACCAGATCCAGCACACTCGCAGTGTGCTCCTCCTGCTTTTCATACCGATCCTCGGAATAGACAGGCGCTGGTTCTGCAGCTGGTGGCAAGGTCGCAGTGACAAGGTCTCGGTTTGAGTGAAGCAGCGTCAAATTCGTTGCGTTGTTATCAAGCGGCTCTAGGTGACGATTCTTTGGATCAAATCTCCAGTGCATAACCGAGTCGCCGCTTACCTCCAAAATCCACTGCTCATCCTGGCGATAGATTCTGCTTCTACTGCCGGCGTGGTCGCGCTCTAAAACTTGACCAAATTCACTCATGTGATTGCCATCTGCAATGGGTGTTGCAAGAGCTGAGTCGAGCAGATAGCGAAGCTCATCCAACACAGGGGCTGCGAAGGGCTCTAGATTAGAAACAGGAACTCCCATTTCGGCTGCTAATTCGTCAACGCTTTCGCCGTGGCGAAGTCTGCTCTGGATTTCTCTGGGTGAAATCTCGACTCTTCCAGCTCCACTTGCATTCCCGCGGATTGCGGACTTTAGGTCTTCCTCTAAAAGGGCAGAGTGTCGCGTGCCATCAGGTGCCTCAAAAATGAGCCGATCGCCGTCTCTTGAAATAAACCGAAGTTCCATAGGGTTTGCTCCTTGCAGGAATTTTGGCACTGCTGGGGCTGGTTTGCCTGCTTGGGCTTGGGCGAGTTCTGAACAGTTTCTGTTATTGGCGTGGCAGATTTGCAAAATAGCCTGCCCTGAGGCAAGCTTCTGCGCGAGATTGGAAGGAGGAGCAATGGCGACCGATTACGATGCCCAACGCAAGACCGACGACGATACCGAGTCGCTGGACGCGATCAAAGAGCGCATTCCCGCCAAGCCCACAATCTCTGATGACGACACTGACAACGTTGACTCCTTTACCATTCCGGATGTAGTGAACGAAGAGCTGGAAGTTGTCGTCCTGCCTCAGCAAGACAATGAGTTCACCTGTATTAGTTGTTTTCTTGTAAAGCCGAAAGCTCAGCTTGGTAAGCGCAGCAAGCTAGGACCTGTTTGCAAGGAGTGCAACAGCTAGCTGTTCTGGCTTCCTTGTGCTGATGACGACATAGGGCGTTGGGTCTGAAGAATCGCTGATTTCAATCTTTAGCGCGGACTTAACATATCCTCGAATAAATAGCTGAGCCCTAGCATCTGCTGCGGCGCCAATCAATTCGCGAAGCTCCAACTTATTAAGTGGCTGAGTCTTTCCAATTACTGAGAGTGGAATCCTCATTCGGCCGGCAATCAACTCAGCTGAAACGGAAATGGTTGGCGCAGTCAAGATCACCAGCGCGAAGAGGGCGATAGTGCCTGTGACGGAGATTGTGATTCCTATTTCAGTGCCAAATGGCAGGGCCGCTAGCAGAAGCATTGGAAAAGACAGGGAAGTTGCTAAAAGAATCCCAAATGAGGGCCACAGACGTTCCGTATATCGCACCCAGATAGATTACGCTCGTGGGGTGAGTGTGGAAGTACTAATTGTTGCGGAAGAAGAATTTCTTCCTAGCTATGCCAATCCAGGCGATGCTGGCGCAGATTTGAAATCAACAGAAGACATCAACATTCCGGCGCGTGGTCGAGCCTTGGTTCACACGGGAGTAAAGATTGCATTGCCAGATGGTTATGTGGCTCTAGTGCACCCGAGATCCGGTCTTGCGGCTAAAAGTGGCATCACCGTTTTGAATACTCCCGGCACAGTCGACGCCGGTTACCGCGGTGAGATTATGGTCACACTTTTCAATAGTTCCGATACAGATTTTTCAGTCAAGCGCGGGGACCGCATCGCACAACTTGTGATTCAGCAGGTGGAAAAGGCAAGCTTTATCAAAGTAAGTGAATTACCGGAATCTGAGCGAGGCGCTCGAGGTTTTGGCTCTACAGGAAGAAATTGAGTTTGGAAAAAGCAGCACCGGTCGATCGAGAGACCAACGGGCCATTTGACGCCTCAGAGGTTGGCGTTCTCAACCCTTATCTTGATTTTGGCTCTATCCGAATTGCCCCGAGAGCGGACATGCAAATCAGGGCAGAGGTTGAAGAGACCAACAAGCGAGTCGTTGCTATCACGATTGAAATCAAAGGTCACACTCTGCAACTGCAAGCATTCGCAGCGACCAGAAGCGAAGGTTTGTGGCTAGCAACCGTAGAAGGTTTGGCAAAGACCGTTTCCGAGCAAGGAGGCAGCGCAACCAAGCGAAGCGGAGCTTTGGGGGTTGAGCTATTAGCTGAGGTTCCTGCTCAAAATAAAAGCAGTCTTTTTGTTGGCGTTGACGGTCCTCGCTGGTTCTTAAGGGGACTGATTAGTGGGCCTGATTTGGTTGGCCCTAACTATGCAGAACTAATTTCTGTATTCCGATCAACAGTTGTAAATCGCGGCGAAACTGCACTTCCTCCAGGCGATCTTCTGCCGCTGAAGCTTCCGGTAGCTAACAATGGCTAAAGAAGACGATGTTGCCAAAAGGCTTGGCCTAAGCAAAAGCGAATCTGGCTATCAACTAGATAGCAAATCTCTTCTGGCGGGCATTGGTGGACCTCTAGGAATCGCCGAGGCTGTTCTGCCAGCAACCGTCTTCTCAATTGCTTATGCAATAACCAAACAGGCACTTCCTGCCGTTGCCTCGGCAGCCGGACTGTCCATTCTCTTCATATTGATAAGACTGATCAGAAGACAGTCGCTTCAGCAAGCAATAATCGGTGCTTTAGCAATTGCGCTAGCTTCTTTCCTCGCCCTTCGGGATGGTGGCCAGGCAGCTGACTACTTCTTGACCGGCTTTTTCACTAATGCTGCCTATGGATCGGTATTTCTCATTTCTGTTTTAATTCGCCGGCCAATCATGGGATATGTAGCTCAGCTTCTGTTTGGACTAACCAACTGGAGGACCTCTCGCGAATACAAACGACTTCGATTCATCACGCTTATTTGGGTGGGATTTTTCTCCGCCCGACTGCTGGTGCAGGTCCCGCTCTATTTGGCTGGTCAGGTAGAGCTACTGGCGGCATCGCGCGTGGTGATGGGAGCCCCCGCCTATGCCGGGCTGCTGGCCCTTACCTGGGTCTTGATTCGTCGAATAGCTCGCGATGAGAGCGGTAAATTAGAGGCAGATACCAAGGAGTAAGAAACATGGCAAGCAGCTTTTCCGCAGAGAGAACACTTGAGGTCGCTGGTAAGAAGTATAAGTACTACAGCATGGCCGAGTTACCTGCACAGAAGCTTCCATACTCACTAAAGATTCTGCTTGAAAACATGCTTCGCACCGAAGACGGTGCCAACGTAACCGCGGATCACGTAAATGCAATTGTGAACTGGGATCCAAATGCCGAGCCTGACACAGAGATTCAGTTCACGCCGGCCAGAGTAATCATGCAGGATTTCACCGGCGTTCCCTGTGTTGTTGATCTAGCAACCATGCGCGAGGCAGTCGCGGAACTTGGGGGAGACCCTCAGAAGATTAACCCGCTCGCCCCAGCTGAACTGGTAATTGACCACTCGGTGGTCATTGATGTTTCTGGCTCTGCTGACGCGGCGGAGCGAAACGTTGAATACGAATACCAGCGCAATGGCGAGCGCTATCAGTTCCTGCGCTGGGGCCAGACAGCCTTTGACAATTTCAAGGTGGTACCGCCGGGAACTGGAATTGTCCACCAGGTGAATATCGAATATTTAGCGCGAGTTGTGATGACGAAGGAAGTTAACGGCGAGAGCGTTGCCTACCCAGATAGCTGCGTTGGTACTGACTCTCACACGACCATGGTGAATGGTCTGGGTGTTCTTGGTTGGGGAGTCGGTGGGATTGAAGCCGAGGCGGCGATGCTTGGCCAACCAGTCTCGATGCTCATTCCTAAGGTGGTCGGGTTCAAGCTAACCGGCTCGATTCCAACCGGCGCTACCGCGACCGATGTTGTGCTGACAATCACTGAAATGCTTCGCAAGCATGGGGTGGTGGGCAAGTTTGTAGAGTTCTATGGATCTGGCGTATCTAAGGTTCCACTTGCGAACCGAGCAACAATCGGAAACATGTCTCCTGAGTTTGGCTCGACAGTAGCAATATTCCCAATCGACGAGATAACGCTCGACTACCTGCGCACAACTGGAAGATCAGAAGAGCAGATTGCTTTGGTGGAGGCGTATACCAAAGCCCAGGGACTGTGGCACGACAGTTCAATCGAACCGATTTACTCGGAGTACTTGGAGCTGGATCTTTCAACAGTTGTTCCCTCAATTGCAGGACCCAAGCGCCCACAGGACCGCATCGCACTTTCCAACAGCAAAGAGGCCTTTGCTAAAGACGTGAAGACTTATGCCGGTGGCGGCTCAAATCCTGTTTCAGTCAAGGGCAAGGATTTTGCAATCGATCACGGGGCAGTGACCATTGCCTCGATTACTTCCTGCACCAACACTTCAAACCCTTCTGTGATGTTGGCAGCCGGACTGCTTGCTAAAAAGGCGGTTGAAAAGGGCCTTAAGGCAAAGCCATGGGTGAAGACATCACTTGCTCCTGGATCCAAAGTTGTCACCGACTACTACGAAAAGGCTGGACTTACTCCTTATCTAGACAAGCTGGGCTTCAATTTGGTTGGCTACGGCTGCACCACTTGTATTGGAAATTCCGGTCCGCTAGCAGAGGAAATTTCCTCTGCCATTAACGAAAATGAATTGGCAGTGTCAGCGGTGCTGTCGGGAAATCGCAACTTTGAGGGTCGCATCAATCCCGATGTAAAGATGAATTACTTGGCATCGCCACCTTTGGTGATTGCCTACTCCCTTGCCGGCACAATGGATTTTAATTTTGATCACGATGCACTCGGTAAAGATGCTGCGGGCAATGATGTTTATTTGAAGGACATCTGGCCAACACCAGAGGAAGTCCAGAAGACCATTGATGAGTCAATCAGCAGTGACATGTTCACCAAGCAGTACTCCTCAGTATTTGAAGGAGATCACCGCTGGCAGTCTCTACCAACTCCAAAGGGAGCGGTCTTCGATTGGGATGAGAAGTCAACCTACGTTCGGAAGGCTCCATACTTCGATGGCCTGAAGATCAAGCCAGAGCCAGTCAGTGATGTGAAGGGTGCAAGAGTGCTGGTCAAGCTTGGTGATTCGGTTACCACTGATCACATTTCTCCGGCCGGCTCAATCAAGGTTGATTCGCCAGCGGGCAAGTATTTGCAAGCACACGGCGTATCGCGTGTTGACTTTAACTCCTATGGTTCACGCCGCGGTAACCACGAGGTCATGATTCGCGGAACCTTTGCCAACATTCGCCTTCGCAACCAACTGCTGGCGGACGTAGAGGGCCCCTACACTCGCGACTTCACAAGTAGCGCCGGTGATCAGAGCTTTATTTATGACGCTTCTGAGAATTACAAGGCGCAATCAATCCCGCTAGTAGTTCTGGCTGGCAAAGAGTATGGAAGCGGTTCCTCGCGCGACTGGGCAGCCAAGGGAACCTCTCTGCTGGGTGTGCACGTAGTGATTGCTGAAAGCTTTGAGCGCATCCACCGAAGCAACTTAATTGGAATGGGAGTTTTGCCACTTCAGTATCCACAAGGACAAAACGCTACTTCATTGGGACTAGACGGAACTGAAGAGTTTGATGTAATCGGGATTGAGAAGCTCAATCAGGGAAGTACCCCCAAGACAGTTCGAGTGACGGCCAAGCCAACTGCACATTCACCTGCTGGAAAAACAGTTGTTGAGTTTGACGCTGCTGTGAGAATTGACACGCCTGGCGAGGCGGATTACTTCCGCAATGGTGGAATTCTGCAGTATGTGCTTAGGTCACTGGTTGCTTAGAGAAATACCCTGCTGAATCAGCTCGGATACTAGCTCTATTTGCCACGGCCTAGCACCCAGCTCTTGCAGCTGCCTCGAAATGTCGTTTGCGGGTTGAAAACAGATTCTGCGAAGTGAGTCTGGACTTAGCAAAATTTCCGGTGCGAGGGCTAACTCGGCCGCCTTTTCAGCAATCAGCGGACGAACCAGGGCTAAGCGGGCGTGAGCTTCGGGAAACCTTTTTTCCCAACTTCTGTGATTTGGAATGTGGTTTGGGTCTAATTCCACCTCCGCAATCTCTAGCGATGTCGACGAGGCAATTGCGTCCCACCAATCGCTGAGCATGCTCCTGGAAGCTCTTCCTTGAAACTCCTTATTGCCAGCAAGGTCTTTCTTGGTTGCTGGTAGTTGATTGACGGCTGCCATAATCGACCGGTCAGGAATCAGGCGTCCTGGTGCTAGGTCCTTTGACTTAGCAATTTCATCACGCGCTGCATACAAACCGGCTGCAATTTGCAGTCGTCGCTTGTCCTTTATCTTGCTAATGCCAGGAAGATTTCTCCAAGCATCACGCGTTACAGGTTTTGGTCTAAAACTCAGAAGCTTTACAAACTCTTCAGCTGCCCATCGATCTCTTCCTAGGTCGGAGAGTTTTTGACGAAGGCTCTGATGTAGCTCATGCATAACATCAACGTCGAGAGCGGCGTAGACGAGCATCTCTTCTTTGAGCGGTCGAATAGACCAATCGGCGGCGCTGTGCTCTTTAGCCATTTCAAAATCCAATAGCTCACGTGCTATTGAACTAAGACCAAATCTTTCTGCCCCACAAAGCCTGGCTGCTAGTTCGGTATCGAAAATACTGGACGGCAGGATTCCGAGCTCGGCTAAGCAGGGAAGGTCCTGGGTTGCCGAGTGCAGAAGCCAGGTTTTCGACGAAACCACTTTGGCAAGGCCCTCAATCTCTGAACTTGAGAAGCAAGTCGGATCAATGAGAAAGATTTGCTCAGTGGTTGCAAATTGAACTAGGTAGGCACGCTGGCTGTAACGAAAGCCGCTCGCTCTTTCCGCATCAACGGCCAAGATTTGCTCTTTAGCTAGTTGTGAAATTGCTAGTGCTAATTGATCGGGCGTCTCAACTAGCAAATAGGGTCTTCTCGGTTCGAGAAGTTTCAACCGATCCTCGCTACCTTTTGCTCACTTGGAGGCAAGCCTGAAATCATCGCAAGCAAATCAATCCACCCCATTAGGTGTGATGTTAGGTCAAAATTCAGTGGTGCCCAGCTGGCTCTTATTTCAATCTCAGCGAACTGAGGCTGAGCTACAAGTGCCCCATGGCCGGTAGAGATGACGGTTGTCGTCGTGCCGGCTTCATGGCCAAACTCGGCTCCGTGGGCCGTTAGTGAGTCCTTCAGCCACTCCCAAGGCAAATTAGCCGAGTACTCATCCTTGGCAAGTTCAAGTTCGATAGGGGATTTGGCATAGCCAATAATTCGAAACTCCGAGTGCCACCCCTCCGGTTGCTGTGGGTCACGACAAAACACCAATCGACTCACGCCGTGATCTGAATTCACTCCGTGATTGATTTCGACCGATAACGCAATCGCTTCAGGAGCGATTCCCTTTGGGCTCGGGATTTGAGTTAGAACAATCTCTTCCCTCGTTGACACATGCTGCAGGCCCAGCAACATGCCTGCAAAGGGCTCCGAGATTTCTTTGAGTGAAAGTTCCACAGTAGGAAAATACCCGCCCAGCTGAGATTTTTGTCCTAGCCACGCCCTAGCAGACGCGCAACCAAGAGGTCGCCGCCCAATTCTTCAACGGTTCCTACCAGCAACTCATGCTCCTGGGCGAAAAACACAATTCCCGTCACATCGACGCTACTAACGAAACCAGCGGTAAGGTTTTGATTCACCAGGTCGACAAATCCGGATGGGCCAAATTCGCAGTGGATTCTTTCGTAGCCAAGTGATCGCAATTCCTCTATGGCGCTGCCGAATGAAGCTAGGTTCTTCAGGAATATGACTTTTGTCTTGTCCTGACCCAGTGATTGATATATCCGGTCAGTTCTACTCAAGATGGCCAGCTGTGCAGAACTGGGTAGGCGGTAGTTTTCGAGTTCAGCGGTCTTTCCCGATGTAAGGACTATTTCGCTTCGGTTACGAAACCATTTGAGTAATGATAGGTCTGTTGCATTACCAAGACCCTTTGATGTTCCTTGCTCGGATACTGCACTACCAGTTGCGCTAACAACCAAAGAAGCTGTGACAGGTCCAGCTTGCAGGTCAAAGGCCCTATTCACCTGCGAGCTCTTTGGTCTTTCGCTTAATCCTGAACAGCATTCCACGCATACCCCTGACTCGAAGAGGAGAGATCAGCTTCTCAAGTCCCAGCTGCGAAGGGAAGTCATCGCTCAAATCAAGAATCTCTTTTGCTGGACGGCCGTTTAGCGCCGAGTTAAGAATGGACGCAAAGCCACGTGTGGTGGGTGCCTCAGGCGGCGCAGAGAAGAAAATCTCAATCTTTTGTGGATTGCCTTCCACCGCGATAAACACCGGTGCCTGACATTCCTCAACGCGCTCCATCAAATGCGGATTCTCGCCAAACCTAGCTGGCGGTTCCGGAAGAGATTCACTGTATTCGAGAAGTAGCTCTAACTTCTGGGAATCTGGAGTTAGAGCAAACTCTTCTACGATCTCTTGCTCAGGGTTCAAGCAAAGACTCCAGGTTCTTCCCCAACCGCGATTGGAACACCAACCAGGTTGCCCCATTCGGTCCAACTACCGTCGTAATTCTTTACATCTTTTACTCCAAGCAGATACTTGAGAGCAAACCAAGTTAGTGATGATCGCTCTCCGATTCGGCAGTAGGTAATGAAGGGATCGGTAGGGGAGAAGCCAGTCTCTTTGAACAGCAGTTCTTCGAGCTGGGCTCTTGGCTTAAAACTTGAATCCTCTTGCACTAACTTTCCCCACGGCACGTTTCTAGCGGATGGGATGTGGCCTCCGCGAGCAGCACCTTCGTTGGGGTAGTCCGGCATGTGTAGTCGCTCGCCTGAATATTCCTGAGGGGATCGAATGTCGACTAGCGGATTAGGGGTGTGCTTGGCAATGTCATCGCGGAAGGCTCTGATCTTGGCGTCGTGTCGCTCAACAACTGGATAGCTTTTTGCAGCTCGTGGCGACACATCCTTGGTCAGTTCGCGACCCTCTGCCACCCACTTCAAGCGTCCACCATCGAGTAGACGAACATTTTCGTGACCAAAGAGTTTGAATACCCAGAAGGCATAAGCAGCCCACCAGTTGGACTTATCTCCGTAGATGACAATTGTGTCCTCTCGCGATATTCCCTTTGAGCTCATGAGCTTTGCAAAGCCCTCACCGTTTAGGTAATCGCGGCGAATCTTGTCGTTTAGATCGGTGTGCCAGTCAAGCTTGATTGCCCCTGGGATGTGACCTGTGTCGTAGAGCAAAATGTCTTCATTGGACTCGACGATTACAACTTGGTGCAAATGCTCAGCAAGCCACTGCGTGGTCACCAACACCTCAGGGTGGGCATACTCGCTAATTTTTGGTTCCGTGGTCATAAGGTGCTCCCAATCTGCCTAAACTATCGACTTGGTGGTGATCTAACTTGAGAGAACAGCGGCCCGCAGGTGTGAATTCCCTATGCGAGGCATTCCCGGAGATCTCCGTAGAAGAGCTTATGGCACAGCTACAACCGCCTCCTGAGTTCGCTAAAGCTAGGTTTGAGAACTACCAACCAGATAGCCGTTTTCCCTCGCAGCAAGAAGCCTTGAAGGCTGCGAAACAATTTGTAACACCAGCCAGGGGGAAGCTTTTTGGCAAGACGGAAATTGTCCCCGGGGTATATCTGGATGGCGGCTTTGGTGTTGGTAAGACTCACTTACTTGCTGCCATTTGGCATGAACAAGTTGGCAAAAAGGCTTTCGGTAGTTTCTTAGAGTTCACTTCCATCGTTGGCTATCTGGGATTCAGCGAAGCAGTTCAGAGATTCAAGACGTACAAACTGATTTGCATCGATGAATTTGAACTGGACGATCCAGGCGACACAATGATCATGTCCAGGTTTCTAAAAGAACTCACAGCGCTTGATGTGAGATTTGCTGCCACCAGCAATACACCTCCCAATGCGCTAGGGCAGGGACGATTTGCTGCGGATGACTTCAAGCGAGAGATCGCGGGAATCGGGGACAGATTCTTGATTCTTTCCGTGGATGGCGAAGACTTCCGTCATCGTGACATCGAATCCCACTCTCGGAACCTGGATGAAAGGCAGTTGCTGGATTGGCTATCGATGCAGGAGTCCGCATATCTAGATAAGTTCTCTGACCTACTTGACCATTTAGCAAAGCTTCACCCAACCAAGTTCAGGCAGTTACTCTCTGATGTTGGTGCGCTGGGGTTGAGCGATGTCTTTCCCCTGCACGACCAGGTGACAGCGCTTCGGCTCGTGGTCTTTGTGGACAGACTCTACGAGCAGCAGATACCACTCAGGACCTCCGGAGACGTTGCTGTCACCGAGGTGTTTAGTAACGAGATGCTTTCAGGCGGATATCGAAAGAAGTACTTGCGAGCGGTATCTCGCTTGGGTGCGCTGTGTGAGCTCTACTGAGCTTCCTGCTTGTGCAGCTTGGCGTAATGCCGACCTCGCAACTGGGATAGGTATGCACCAAAAGCCAGTGAAAGTAAAGACCCCACGATAACTGCAAGCGTTGCCTCTGCTCGAATTTCAGGGATCGCCTCAAAGGCAAGATTGGTCATGAGAAGCGAGACAGTGAAACCTATACCCGCCAGTCCTGCAACCGCCGCAAAGTCCAGTGGGTGGAGAGCCAGCCTTGCTGCCTTATCGGCTAGGGCGTTGGCAACCACCGCAAAAAGTGTGATGCCCAAAATCTTTCCAAGTGGCAAAGCTAGGGCGATACCTGTAAATACCGATGAAATCTCTTGCTCAAAGGTCGGCAGCGCAATTGCGACGGCAAAGAATGCGAAAACTGGCAGGGAGACCGTGTTGGTCCAAGGCTGAATCTTTCCAACCAAGGAGTGAGCTCGATTTGCAGGAATTATGAGGCCAAGCGCAACGCCTGCGATAGTTGCGTGAACACCTGATTGATAGACGGCATACCAAATCAAGCCAAAGCTAATGAAACGGATTGCGACAATTGGCAGCTTAGGAATTCGCTCCGCAATTGCATGAGCTGCCAGGATCAGTGCGGCCGCAAATAGCCACTCCACTGCAACGTCGTCTGTATAAAAAATAGCAATGATGCTGATCGCGACTAAATCGTCAAAGATCGCAAGGGCCAATAGGAAGACCCTGGCGGACTTGGGGAGCCCTCGTCCAAAGATCGCCAATACTCCCAGCGCAAACGCTATGTCAGTGGCAGTAGGAATGGGCCAGCCAACCATGTACTCGGTTCCCCAGTTGAAGGCTGAATAAATCAGTGCCGGTATTGCGATACCACCGACTCCAGCCACCACAGGAACCAATGCCGTTGAGGGCCTGGATAGAACTCCAATACTTAGCTCGTATTTGAGCTCCAGACCTGCCACTAAAAAGAAGGTTGCAAGGAGCAAGTCCGAGACCCAATGCTCCACGGTCAGGCTGAGATTTAGCGACTCAAAACCAATGTAAGTGTGCTTCAAATCAAGCAGTGCGAAGCCAACCGGGCTATTGGCAAGCACAAGTCCAAAGATGGCTGCGCCAAGCAGCAGGAGCGCGGCTGAACGATCACTTTTCACAACCTAAGGATACCCAAGAGGTCCGCTCTCGTAACACGGATTTAACAAACCGCGCCGCTATCTGAAACATCACGTTTGGAGAATGTCACCATTCGATTTCGGAAGGGGATTTATGTTGGACACAGGATCACTCACTTGGGCTGTTGTTGCAACGGCTTTTGTACTTCTTATGACACCGGGCCTTGCTTTTTTCTATGGAGGTTTGGTGAAGGCAAAGAGCGTTGTCAGCATGATGATGATGAGCTTTGGTTCACTTGCGTTGATTGGCGTGCTATGGATTCTTTATGGCTTCAGCATGTCAGCCGTTGCATCACCAACTGATTTCTCAGGCAATCCGTTTGCTGTATTTGCGCTAGAGGGTCTGGGTAATGATGAGCTAATTGGTGCGGCCTTTGGTTCAACCTTTGCAATCATCACGGTTGCACTGATCTCTGGTTCTATTGCCGACAGAGCGAAGTTTGGACCGTGGCTGGTATTCGCTGGTGTTTGGTCGACCCTGGTTTACTTCCCAGTCGCATCCTGGGTTTGGGGAGGTGGCTGGATTATGGAGTTAGGTAACTGGCTTGGTGCTCCTTCAGTGATTGATTACGCAGGTGGAACCGCAGTCCACATCAATGCTGGAGCTGCCGCGCTTGCCCTTGCAATCGTTCTCGGTAAGCGATTTGGTTTTGCCAAGGGAATCATGCAGCCTCACAACGTGCCGCTGGTCTTGCTCGGAGCTGCTCTTTTGTGGTTTGGCTGGTTTGGATTCAATGTTGGTGCTGAGTTCCTCAATGGAATGGCTAATGCGGGTCTAATCACCGTCAACACAATTGGAGCAACCGCTGCTTCCATTCTTGGTTGGCTAGTAATCGAGAAACTCAAGGAAGGCAAAGCAACTTCAATTGGCGCCGCATCTGGTGCAATTGCTGGCCTGGTTGCTATCACGCCGGCCTGCGCAAATGTAACTCCGTTTTGGGCACTGGTGCTTGGTGTAATCGCTGGAGTTGTTTCAGCGCTAGCAGTTGAACTTAAGTTCAAGCTCGGTTATGACGACTCACTGGATGTGGTTGGTATTCACCTGGTAGCAGGACTCATTGGAACTCTGTACCTCGGATTCTTCGCAATCGACACTGGTCTATTCACCGGAGGTGATCTTGGACAGCTTCTAGTTCAAACAATCGCTGCATTTGGAGTTTTGATTTACTCCTTCGTAGCTGCACTGCTCATCGGACTTGCTATTGATAAGACAATGGGCTTCAGGGTCAAGAGTGAGGACGAGATTGCTGGTGTGGACCTTGTAGTTCATGGCGAAGCCGCCTACAGCTTCGGCCAGGACGAGCGGGCCTAGTCGATCCTTGGGGGATAGGGGGTGAGTTTCTCACCCCCTATTTCTGTCATTGGTTGGGATTTGTGGCATAATTTCACCTGTTCGAAAGAGCAATGCGGATGTAGCGCAGTTGGTAGCGCATCACCTTGCCAAGGTGAGGGTCGCGAGTTCGAGTCTCGTCATCCGCTCTCAGAGGATCTACCTTTGAAACGGTGGAGTGGCCGAGAGGCGAGGCAGCGGCCTGCAAAGCCGTGTACACGGGTTCAAATCCCGTCTTCACCTCTTGCAATTAGAAGGGCGATTGGCGCAGTGGTAGCGCGCTTCCCTGACACGGAAGAGGTCACTGGTTCGAACCCAGTATCGCCCACAAACTAAGCAGAGAGCTTTAAGACCTTTGCAGTTCGCTTCAGATGCGCCGCGGCTTCCTTCGAATTCTGATTAAGTCTGCCCTGGAGTCCAGGAACTAAAGACGTGATTTTGGAAACAGTTTGTGAACCGAGAATTTGGTCAACCACCTCCAGCATCACTGTCACTGAAACTGAAGCTCCCGGGCTTGCACCTAACAGACCGGCGATGGTCCCATCCTTCGATGCAATAACTTCGGTGCCAAACTGCAGGGTGCCCTTGCGACCCTTAGGTTTGATGATTTGGGCTCTTTGGCCAGCTTCGTAGTAGATCCAGTCCTTGGCTTCTGCGGTTGGGACGAATTCCTTTAGCTGAGCGATCTTCTTCTTCTTTGATTTCGTGATTTCGCGAACCAGGTACTTGACCAAACCAAAGTTGTCGATCGCGACTGAAAGGTAGGGAAATAGGTTGTGTGGACGAACTGAAAGGGGAAGATCCAGCAGTGACCCGTGCTTTAGAAACTTTGGATTGATTCCCGCGAATGGACCAAATAGAAGTGATTCCTTGCCATTGACCACGCGCTTGTCGAGGTGCGGAACTGACATTGGCGGCGCGCCAACCGGTGCTTGTGAGTAAACCTTTGCATTGTGCTTTGCAACTAACTCAGGGTTGTCGGTCCTGAGGAAATGGCCACTGACTGGGAACGTTCCGTAGCCTTTGATTTCAGGAAGCTTGGCGGATTGCAGAAGCTTCAACGCCCAACCACCAGCTCCTACAAAAACACGGTCCGCTACAACAATGCGATTGCTGGAAGTCCCCAAAAACAACTGCCATGCACCAGATGGGTATTGATAGAGCTTCTTTATTTCAACGCCAGTTTCGACTCTTACTTTTTTACTGATAAGCCAAGACACAAGTTGACGTGTCATCTCGCCATAGTCAACATCGGTTCCTTGCTCAATCCAAGTTGCAGCAATTTCCTTGTCTGACCTGCCCTCCATAACCAGAGGTGCCCACTGGCTAATCTGGCCAGCCTTAGTAGACAGTTCCATCCCAGCAAACAGCGGCTGATCTCTAAGGGCCATGTGACGACGCTTTAAATAGTCAACGTCCTTACCGCCAACCACGAAGGACATGTGCGGAACCGTGCGAATGAAAGTTCCTGGGTTTTGCAGAATTCCCTGCTCTACGCAGTATGCCCAGAAGGCACGGGACTGCTGAAATTGCTCGTTAATAGCAATAGCTTTGTTTGGATCTGGTAGCGACCCATCCTTGCTGTCCGGCATGTAGTTGAGCTCACAAAGCGCTGCGTGTCCGGTTCCCGCGTTATTCCAAGCGTCAGAGGATTCCATGGAAACTTCGGGAAGTCTTTCAAAGATCACAATCTTTGAATTTGGCTTTGCGAGTTTGATGAGTGTGGCCAAAGTTGCCGACATTATGCCGGCGCCGACTAAAGCAAAGTCGTAGTTTTCTCGTTCAGACACCCTACAAGGGTAGTGGTTAGAGAACTGTCACGCCGAGTAGCTGGCCGATCAGGTAAGAGACGCTCATGGTCAAGACGCTTACGCCAACATTTCTCAGAATGGACTTAGGGATTGAAAACTTACCAACCCAGGCTGCCCACCATCCAGTGATGGAGAGAGCGACAACGACAGATACTGCCGTGGCAAGTTCTCGCTGCTCCCATGGTCCCATCATGGTGAGTAGAGGTAGCGCTGCACCTAGCGAAAACGCCACTGCAGAGCTCCAGGCCGCCGCCCAAGGGTGCGCTGAAATGTGATATCGATCGCGACCGGCGGAAATTTCAGTGTCTTTTTGCGCACTCACACTTATGTATTCGCCACCACCCATCGAGATTGCCCCCGCAACCAAAGCGGCTACACCTGCGAGCAAGAGAGCTTGACGGTCTCCACCAGCGCCAGCAACGCCCATAACAAGACCGGCAACCGAGACGATTCCGTCGTTGGCACCTAGGACGGCCGCACGCAGCCAATTCAGTTTCTTGTCTAGCTGTCTTTCACTATTAGGCATTGGAAAAGCTTGGCGCATCTAGCGGCTCAATTCCAGCAAGGTAAGCCTTACTCACTAGACTTGGCCAAGTTAGGAGCAACGTGGAAATAAAGCTCTACGGGAAGACTCACCAGGTAAGTGAGGGTGCCACCGGCTTTGATTTATTTGAAGACCGGCAAATCGTTGCACTCCGCGTGAATGGCGAGCTAAAAGACCTTGCCCATCAAGTGGCTGCCGGCGATTCAGTTGAGGGAATCGACATCTCATCGCCCGAAGGCTTAAGCATTCTTAGGCACTCAACCGCGCATTTACTCGCACAGGCTGTTCAAGAGCTGTATCCACAAACTCGACTGGGTATTGGACCGCCTATTGAAGACGGCTTCTACTACGACTTTGATCCACTCGAGCCATTCACACCAGAAGATCTACAGAAGCTAGAAAAGCGCATGAAGGAACTGGTTGGTAAATCACAGAAGTTCATTCGCAAAGAGGTTTCTGATCAAGAAGCCAGGGACCTGCTCAGCGAAGAGCCCTACAAACTCGAACTAATCTCCTTGAAAGGTTCGGAGGTTGGCGAAGGCTCGGTTGAGGTTGCCGCTGGCCAGCTGAGCATTTATCAAAACATCAATCCTGATGGCAGCGTTGCTTGGCAGGATCTGTGTCGAGGTCCGCATCTGCCAAACACTCGAATGATTGGCAAGGGATTTTCTCTCACCCGGGTTGCCGCCGCCTACTGGCGAGGTAATGAGAAAAACAAGCAGCTGCAGCGAATCTATGGAACCGCCTGGCCGTCAGTGGAGGAGCGCGACGCGTATCTGGAGCGACTTGCCGAGGCGCAGCGACGTGATCACCGAAAGCTTGGAGTTGAACTCGATCTGTTTAGTTTCCCCGACGAAATCGGATCGGGACTGGCTGTTTTTCACCCCAAGGGTGGAATTATGCGTCGAGTCATGGAGGACTACTCAAGAAAGCGCCATGAGGAGGCGAGCTATGAGTTCGTTTACTCTCCACACATAACCAAGTCGAACCTGTTTGAAACCAGCGGGCATCTTCAGTGGTATTCCGAAGGCATGTTCCCAGCGATGAAGTTGGATGCCGAGTATGACGCCGAGGGGAAGCTTCGCAGGCAGGGTCAGGACTATTACCTAAAGCCCATGAATTGCCCCTTCCACATTCTTATCTTTAGGTCAAGGGCAAGAAGCTATCGAGAACTTCCACTCAGAATGTTCGAGTTTGGAAGTGTTTATCGCTATGAGAAATCAGGAGTGCTACACGGACTAACTCGTGTGCGCGGAATGACTCAGGACGATGCTCACCTGTTTGTTACCCCTGATCAAATGGAAACCGAGCTGAAGAAGGTTCTGAAGTTCGTGCTAGACCTTCTGCGCGACTACGGATTGAATGATTTTTACCTGGAACTCTCAACCAGGGATCCTGAAAATAAAAAGTTTGTCGGAAGCGATGAAATTTGGGAGACAGCGACCGCGACCTTGCAACGGGTAGCGGAAGAATCTGGCTTGAAGTTGGTTCCCGATCCTGGTGGGGCAGCTTTCTATGGTCCCAAGATCTCGGTTCAGGCAAAGGATGCAATTGGCCGCACCTGGCAAATGAGCACCATTCAATTGGACTTCAATTTGCCTGAGCGATTTGATCTCGAATATGTTGGAAGTGACGGTGAGCGTCATCGACCAATCATGATTCACCGAGCCCTATTTGGATCAATCGAAAGATTCTTTGGTGTTCTTACTGAGCATTACGCAGGGCATTTCCCTCCGTGGTTAGCACCTGTTCAGGTAGTTGGTGTGCCGATTGCTGACGACTTCGCTTCTTACCTAGAAGAGTTTGCATCGGATTTGCGAGCAGAAGGCGTGCGTATCGAAGTCGATAGAAGTGATAACCGAATGCAAAAGAAGATTCGTGATCACACCTTGGCGAAGGTTCCTTTCATCCTGCTTGCTGGTGAGCGCGACGCAACCAACCAGACAGTGAGCTTCCGCTATCGCGATGGCAGACAAGATAATGACATCAGCCTGAGTGATGCTAAGAAGTTAATTCTGGACGCCATCGCTGAGAAAAAGCAGGTCTAGGTGAGCGACGACTTTCTTTCAGACTTTTCTGCCATGCAGGACGGTTTTGAAAGACTGTGGACACCACATCGTTTGGTTTATCTCCGTGACCACCAGCAACCTGCCGACGAGGATTGCCCTTTTTGTGCAGCCCCCAAGAAATCCTTGGAGGATGGACTGGTCGTCAAGCTCGGTAAGACCTGCTTTGTTCTGCTTAATTTGTTCCCATATAACCCGGGACACCTTCTGGTTTGCCCTTATCGCCATTTTGATACCTACGACAAGGCAACCGCGGACGAGGTTGCTGAGATGGGACTTCTAACGCAGCAGGCAATGAAGACCTTGCAAACTGTTTCCAGCGTTCACGGATTCAATTTGGGGATGAACCAAGGGGAGGTTGCGGGAGCCGGAATTGCCTCACATCTGCACCAGCACATCGTTCCGCGCTGGCGAAATGACTCAAACTTCTTCCCGATAATCGCTCAAACTAAGGCAATGCCCATCTTGCTGGGCCAGATGAGAGAAACAATTGCTAACAACTGGGTGGAGTCAGTTTAGAATTGAGCCATGTCAAACCCAAAAAATGAAGGTACTGATCTAGTTAAGCGCGGCCTGGCAGAAATGCTTAAGGGCGGCGTGATTATGGATGTTGTTACGGCTGACCAAGCGAAGATCGCCGAGGATGCCGGAGCGGTCGCTGTTATGGCGCTCGAGCGTGTT
>JBMLPC010000014.1:0-40591 GCA_049242305.1 Aquiluna sp.
AGGTGTATCGTAGCTAGGTTGCCTAATTTTCAGGCATCGGAGGCATAGGCTGAAACAGTGGGCATCGATCTCAGCACTCGCAAAATCCATCCAACCCGGCTCATAGCCATAGCGTTCACGTTCGTAATTCTTTTGGGTTCGGCCCTTTTGGTTACTCCTTGGGCTAACAAAAACGGAAAGTCCCTGGACTTCCTAGATGCCTTATTCACAGCCGTGTCAGCAGTGACTGTTACAGGGCTGGCTACCGTTGACACTGAAACAAATTGGACCATGTTTGGGCACGTAGTTATTGCCGTGCTCATGCAAATTGGTGCCTTTGGAATTGTTGGTTTTGGTGCCCTGGTCGTGTTTCTCATCGAAGGTCGACTTTCTCTAAAAGGAAAATTGACCGCGACTAATGAATACTCAACTGGGACAGCCCCTGATGTTAGAACGCTGTTGCGTCGTATTGCGCAGTTCATGCTGGGGTTCCAGGCAGTCCTTTTCGTGATTCTCTTCATCAGGTTTGTGAGTGAGTATGGCTACTCATTCAATAAAGCCTTAGGTCATGGCCTGTTTCATGCCATAGCGAGCTTCAATAACGCCGGCTTCGCTCTGTATAGCGACAGCATGATGCGATTCGCACAAGATCCTTGGGTGATAATTCCAGTCTTTATTACCGTCTACCTCGCTAGCTTGGGATTCCCTGTTCTGAACGAGATTTTTGATCGCCTAAAAGACAAAATAAGAAGACTGCGACAACCTGGTTTGGCAAGTGTCTTACCAGTCCAGTGGACTCTGAATTCAAGAATCGTGCTCTGGGCCAGCTTTGTGCTGATGGTACTCGGTGCGATTTATATCGGGTTTTTGGAGTGGAATAATCCAAAGACACTAGGTGCCCTAAGTTTGCCAAACAAAATTTGGGATTCTATTTTTGCCTCAGTTATGCCAAGAACGGCAGGATTTAATGCTCTAGACATTTCTCAAATGAATCCCGCCACGTGGCTGGGAATGAACCTTTTGATGTTCATCGGAGGAGCAAGCGCCTCAACTGCAGGTGGTATAAAAGTTGGAACATTCGTTGTGTTGTTGTTTGTGGTTTACACCGAGATTAGGGGAGAGACTGCTGTCAACATTGGAAATCGAAGACTTCCAAGATCGATGCAGCGTCAGGCACTCGCAATAGTTTCTTTGACCTCGATGGTCATTGTCGGCTCGGTGATTCTTCTCCGTTTGACTACCCCCTTCAATCTTGACCAAATTTTGTTTGAAGTGTTCTCTGCGGTTGGAACTGTAGGGCTATCGACAGGGATCACCGCTGATCTTCCTTCCCACGCAAAGTTTTTATTGTCACTACTCATGCTTTTTGGAAGGCTGGGACCAATTGTGGTAGCCACGTCCCTAGCCCTGCGAAAAGTTAGACGCCATTATGAATTACCTAAAGAAAGGCCCCTAATTGGCTAAAGAATCAGCGAAAAAGAGAATCCTCCACAGCAACATAATGGTCATAGGCCTAGGGCGATTTGGGTCTGCACTTGCACTGGAACTTATGCGCACTGGCCATGAGGTTTTGGGTATCGATACCGATGAAAAGATTGTTCAGCAGATGTCGACTCAACTCACACATACCGTCGTTGCCGACACCACTGATGAGGCAACCTTGAAAGAGCTAGGTGCTGCTGACTTTGACTCGGCTGTGGTGGCCATCGGGGCTGACATTGAGTCGAGCATTTTGACTGCATCCTTACTATTGCAGCTAGGAGTCCCGAAAGTCTGGGCCAAGGCTAACTCGACCTCACACGGTGTCATCCTTAAGCAGCTTGGCTGCCACAACGTAATTTTCCCTGAAGCAGAAATGGGCAAGAGGGTTGCCCACATGGTTTCGGGGGAGACGCTTGATTATGTCTCGATTGACAGTGACTTTGTGATGGTGAAGACAGAAGTCCCACCAAGTTTTGACGGGCAGACGCTCGCAGATCTCAAGATTCGATCCACCTACGGTGTGACCGTTGTGGCGGTTACAAAGGGTGACGGAAAGTATGTTCCTGCTTTCCCAGAGACAGTGCTCAACGAGGGAAATCAAATAGTCGTAGCGGGACAGGTTGAGCCGCTCAACGAGTTCTGCAAACTGGCCTGAGAAGATTCAAGGAGAATTCGGTGACTGTTTTGTTTTGGCTGATTAGCGCCTTAGTGATTGGAGCTATCAGCTTCTTCTATCATCCGTCCATTGAGCTTGCTGCGGGTGGGCTTGTAATTGGTTTGGCTTTGAATCTTTTGATTACATGGTCTTCTGGAAAACTCTCCGGCACGAAGTGGTGGATTGGCCGAGTAGCTCTAATCTCCATGGTCGCAGGACTTATGAATTCAACAGCGTTAGACGTTCTCTATTCGCTCTTTGCAGCTCCAGCAGGCGGAAGACTTGAAATTGGTTTTGAAACCGTAGCCGGAGGACTGGTGCTAACTGCGCTTGCTTATCTAAATCTTCTTCTTGGGTCGAAGAAAGAAGAAGATCGCGGCGGCCACAACACCAAGCGATAGCCAGAGCAGCCAATACAAGTCAGCCGGTTGCTCGTTTGGTGAAATCAATCCATTGCCACAATCTGGATAGATAAATTCAGCGTCAGAAACGTATCCTGAGCTGTTTTCAATATCAAAAGTAAATTCGCCGCTAATTGGATGGCCGTCTGAAGAAACCACTCGCCAGGCTACGGTGTGCGTTCCGACCTGATCCAAATCAGCAGTCAAGACTCCAAAGTTTCCTTCAATCGGAAGGCAGCCTGCGTATTTGATTGCACCATTGGGACCCGTCACAAAAATCTCATTGCCCGAGCCATCCTCGAGCGCAAGCGGAGTGTCACTAAATTCAAGCCTTATGTCGATTACCCCGGCAGACACCGTTTCCCCTTGAGCTGGCGACTGGCTGACCAGTTCATCGTGGGCGTTCGCTGGCTGTGAAATTGCTAGAGCCAGCGCCATAACGGAAATCAAGAGTTTATGCTTCATGAGTGAAATCTAACGCAGAACTCAAACCAATTTTGGCTGGCGTGGCCAGTGGACTAGTAATTGGTCTCATTGTCTTGCTGGGTCTATTTCTTGGCCCACTGGGCGGAGCAAATTCAAATTCTCAGGCGAGTGACCCAACAGAGACGGCATTAGATGGACAACCTTTAGAGGACAGTGAAACTCCTGCTCCCACAGAATCTGCTGAAGCGATTCAATGCGCTGTCACCGAGCTAGAGCAATCGGCAGAAATTTTAGATTTGCAGGCGCAAGTAATTGATGCGGCAACTGGAACAGTTTTATTTGATCGTTCCAGCGTCACTCCAGCAAGACCGGCATCGGTTATGAAACTCCTAACCGCAGCTGCAGCATTAGAAACACTTGGCCCCAATTACAGGGTGACCACGCGCGTATACGCAGATAGCCAAGACCCGTCAATTCTTTATTTGGTGGGGGCTGGCGATGTGACGCTTTCAAGAACTGCACCTGGCACAAGCTCTGTCTATCGAAATGCACCAAAGCTTGCTGATCTGGCAAGACAGATTGCGAGCAAGGCACCTGGCCAGACAATTAGTCAGATTGTTTTAGACAGCACTCTCTACGGAAGCCCGAACGGGGAGTATCAAAGCGTGTGGGATCAGCGCGGTTTAACTGACGGCTACATGTCATACGTTTCTGCTTTGCAGGTCGATGGTGATAGATCTAATCCAGGTTCAAAGGATTCCGCTAGATCTAAAGACCCTGTCACAAAAGCGGGTGAATACTTCAAGCAAGCTCTGGGGCAAAGTGCATCAGCTGCAGTGCTATCCAAGGGTGTGGCTCCGGCCGATGCGGTAGAAATTGCAAGCGTCCGTTCTGCTCCACTATCAACCTGGATTGATTACATGCTGGTGGTTAGTGATAACACGCTTGCGGAGGCGATTGCAAGGCTGGTTTCACTGGAGGTCGGTCAAGATGGCAGCTTTGCTTCGCTCACTCGCGCTTATCAAATTGCACTCGAGGGAACTCGAATCAATTTGGCTGGATTGAAGGTGGAGGATGGCTCCGGGCTTTCTCGCTTCAATCAAGTTTCTCCGGTTACCATCAATGATCTGCTAAAGCTGGTTGATAAGAACTACGGCGACTTCAAAGTAATACTGGATGGAATGCCCGTTTCTGGAACACCAGGTTCTTTGGCATATCGATTTGAAGATGCGGCCGGCAAGGTAGTTGCCAAGACTGGTTGGATCAGAACCGGATACACGCTGGCTGGTTTCCTATATCCAGAAGACGGTTCCAAGCTGATTTTCACCGTCTTTAACCTGGGTAATTCGGTTGCTATAAAGAATCAAGAAGCCATGGACGAATTGGTGCTTGGCTTCTATGGCTGTGGTGCGAGTTTGGTGAATCGATAATGGCCAAGGCTCTGTTAGTCATTGATGTTCAGAACGACTTCTGCGAGGGCGGTGCCTTGGCTTGTGAAGGTGGAGCTGCGGTAGCAAGCAAAATTTCAAGTTTTATTCGAGACCACAAGTCCCACTATGACTTTGTGATTGCCTCAAGGGACTGGCACACACCAAATGATTCGAATGATGGCCATTTCCCGCCAGCGGGAGTCCAACCTGACCTTGTTAGAACTTGGCCGCTGCACTGCATTGCTGGAACCTCAGGAGCGGAGTATCACACCAATTTGGATCAGAGTCTGATCGATATTCATATCAAGAAGGGTCAGAGCGCCAACGGCTACTCGATTTTTGATGGTATTACTGATCAAGGGGACAGTTTTGAAGAAGTTCTTCAGAAACATGCCATAACCGAAGTTGATGTGGTTGGCATAGCAACGGACTACTGCGTTAGAGCATCTGCTCTTGATTCCGCCAAGCATGGACTTAGTGTCAAAGTTATTAGCTCGTTGACCGCCGGAGTTAGCGCAGAATCTATTGAAAGAGCAATTGATGAAATGGTTGATGCTGGAGTTACAGTTGTAGCGACCGCTTAGCTGTCTCGGCGTGCGCCTTGACTTGGGTTCACGGCAAAGACATTAGGCTCCGCGAAGCCCTTATCCGCAAACACCTTCTTGCACTGTCTTTCCAGCTCACCTAACTTCGACTCTTCGATTATTGCAATCGCAGCTCCGCCAAAGCCTCCGCCGGTCATGCGCGATCCAATCGCACCAACACTCATTGCAACCTCAACAGCGGTGTCTAGCTCTTCAATTGAAATTTCAAAATCGTCCCGCATGGAAGCGTGAGACTCTAGTAGAAGCTTTCCAAGTCCGGCCATGTCGGAAGCCTTCAATGCGTTCACGGCATCCAGCACGCGCTGGTTTTCCGTGATGACGTGGCGGCAGCGGCGGAAGGTAACATCATCGAGCTTTTGCTCTGCAGTTGGTAGATCCGCGGCTGACAGCTCCCTGAGCGATGCGACTTTCATCGTGGCAGCACCCTTTTCACATGCTTCTCTTCTGGAGCGATAGCCACCATCCGAGTGGCGATGGGAAACCTTGGTATCCATGACTGCAACTACCAGTCCCTTTTTCGACAGACCTAGCGGAACCAATTCTGTCTCCAGTGTCTTGCAATCAATTAGCACCGCTGAATCCGGCTGGGCAAGCATGGAAGCAGTTTGATCCATAATCCCGGTTGGCGCGCCAACTACTTCATTCTCGGCTTTTTGTCCAAGCAGGGCGATTTCCTGCTTAGACAAACCAGCGTTCCAAATTTCATTCAGAGCAATTCCAATGGAACACTCGATTGCTGCTGAAGAAGAGAGCCCTGCCCCAACGGGCACATCCGACACAAAGTATGCATCAAAGCCGCCCTTGGCATGCTCCCGCATAGTCCAAGCAACCCCGAGAGGATAAAGCGCCCAGTCCATGCCGGTTGGCTTTTCGTCGGAAAGATTCCATTCGAATACCTCATCGGAAATGCTGGAGGCCACTCGACACTTGCTGTCTTCCCTAGGCGCTAATGCGACAAAGGTGCGGCGATCGATCCCAAACGGGAAGACGAATCCGTTGTTGTAGTCGGTGTGCTCACCAATTAGATTTGCGCGTCCCGGCGCTGACCAAACGCCAGCGGATTGATGTCCAAACGCCTTTTCAAAACCATCTTTTGCTTCTTGCAGCACTAGATCACCTCGCGCAGGCGAGCAGCCGTTTCCTCGGGGGCAATGTCAGCAACAAAAGCGCCCATCGCACTTTCTGAACCAGCTAAATATTTCAATTTGTCAGCTGCTCTTCTAGGCGAAGTGATCTGTAGCATCAGCCTGATCTGCTCTCGGTTTTCAATCATGGGTGCCTGGTGCCAGGCTGAAATGTATGGGGTTGGAGTTTCATAGTAAGCATCAAAAGCTTGCAGTAGCTTTTTGTAAACATCGGCCAACTCTTTTATCTCGTTCTCCCGAAGCTGAGAGAGGTCGCTGATGCTTCTCTTTGGTAGCAAGTGAGCTTCCATCGGCCAGCGTGCGGCGAAAGGAACGAAAGCTATAAAGTTTTCGGTTTCGATAATTTTCCTTGTGCCGGACTGTTCGAACTTAATTAGTTCACTGAAGAAATCTCCGTTGAAAGATTTGACGCTTTGAATCAGCTTTTCTGTCCTCGGGGTGACAAATGGGTAAGCATAGATTTGACCATGTGGATGATGCAGTGTCACACCAATTTCTTCCCCGCGATTTTCAAAGGGAAAAACCTGCACCACACCCTTTATCTGCTGAAGTTCAGCAGTGCGATTCATCCAGGCCCGAATTACGGTTTCCACGCGCTCTAAAGGCATTTCAGCAAGACTGCCAGCGTGTGCAGGACTGAAAACAACGACTTCGCAGCGACCAAATGAAGTGGTTGCGAATCCAAATCGTTGGCCATTTGGTAAATCAATCAGGCTGGCCTCTGGACCAAAGGCGGGGCCTTTGTTTTCAAATACTGCAACGTCAAAATTGTCAGGCAGCTCGCTCAAGTTGTCCTGAGTGGTTGGGCAGAGCGGACAGGAATGTGCAGGAGGCAGAAAAGCACGCTGCTGGCGATGAGCCGCAACCGTGATCCATTCTGATGTTAGGGCGTCAAATCTGAGCTGACCTGTTTGTGGCCGGTCGGCTTGCTCTCTCATATCTGACTTACGAGTGGAGGGTAGTGCTGAAGACTCATCGTCAAAGTAGAAAATGTCTCTACCGTCGAAGAGCTTGCCGTCTATTCTGGCCTTCAAGCTGTCCACCTACTCGTCAATCATTAACATATGGGAGTGCCAAAAATGCACCCTGAACAGCAACTGAGTATCGCTCGGAATTCCGAAGGCGCTACCAGTATGGCAGTAATTTCCCCGGTTGGTGCAGCACTCGAGAAACTGAGTCTGAACGGCGTTACTGTCATTGACTCAGAGCCGGTTTCAAATCCAGCTGCAATGTTCTTCGGATGCGCTTTGGCCCCCTGGCCTAATCGTCTGGCCAATCACTCATATGAGTTTTTGGGCAACCGCTATCAGACTCCCAATGTTGATTCGGATGATAATTCCAATCATGGCCTCATTTTCAATCGAGCGCTTGACGTCATGAATCTTTCTGAAGATGCCGTAACTCTCGGCTACCACTTCGGATCAGATCCGAGCTATCCATTCGACATCGAACTAGCAATTACTTATCAGTTGGTTGACTCTGGTTTGAGAGTAATCACAACAGCAACCAACCATGGCGAATCAGCTCCCTTTGGAATAGGTTTTCACCCCTATTTTTCAGTGGGAGAGAGTTTTAGTGCATCAGCAAATTTCACCAAGCAGATAATGGTGAACGAAAAAATGATACCTGTTTCTGAAAAGCAAATTGAAGGCCTCATTTATCAGGGTGGTCAGATCGATGACTGCTTTGTAGGAGCGAAGGAAGTTCAGCTTAAAACTCAGAAATATGAACTGAGCATTTCTTTAGACCAAGGCTTCGAATACTTTATGTTCTATCGACCAAGTCTGGATTGCGGCGACAGCCTGCTGTCTATAGAACCCATGAGCTGCCTTGCGAATGCATTCAATTCTGATTTGAACTCCACCATTATTGAAACTGGGGAGACTAAAGAATTCTCTTTCTCAATTAGAAAGAACTAGCTGGTAAGTCTTTTTCATCAGTTTCAATCGCTGAAATAATCCGGTTGGCGACTTCAGTGGCTGTTTTCCCCGGGGGAAATTTAGGAGCTGTGCCTGCGATGGCACGATCTGCTAAACCAGTTTCGGTGTGACCAGGTCTGGCTGAGATAACTGTTGTGCCAGCGCGACGCCACTCTCTGGCTACTGCCTGTAAGAATCCATGGATTGCAAATTTTGATGCGGAGTAGGAGGCAAGAGATGGCAGCGCGGTTTCTGCAACCACTCCAGTTAGATTCACCACGACCGATTGCTCTTTTTTAGCCAGCACTGGTGCAAGGGCACTCAGTAGCTGAATCGGGCCAACAGCATTGACAGAAAACAATCTGCTTACTGTTTCTGGAGAGGTGTCGACGGCGTCACCAAAGGCAACAACGCCACTGGCATTGATGATTCCGTCGAGATCGGCTGATGCGCTCAGATAGTCGGTAAGAGTCTTTATGCTCTCAGGTTTGGTGTAATCGAGTAGGAGTCTCACTTCTACCCCTGCTGGAATTCGACCTGCCGAATCGTTAGTGCTGGCCGTACCAAGCACGGTGGCTCCCTTTTCCCTCAGCTGCTTCACGATTTCTGCCCCAAGGGCTCCAGAGGCGCCGCAGACCAAGAATGTCTTACCTGAAATTTCCATCTTTGTTCTAACTAGGACGAGGCCCCCGTTATTTCTCAGGCTGGAACATTTCTGAACCTGCCTCCATTGGCAAATAGGTGCAGGTGGTAATCAAATCGAAACATTCGTCCAGCCCTGTCCCACCGGGGCTAGGCGGGCTAGGGGGATAGGCTTAGGTCCTGCACAGTCGCAGACAGAAACTAATTGGGTGTAATTAATGGCAGATGTTCAAAGTGGCCAGAGCTTGATAGGCGAGAGCACTCAGCCTCTTGCCTCAGGCGTTTCAATTCGAGGCCTCAGCAAGAATTTTGGAGCCGTTGAAGCGGTTTCCGGAGTAAATCTAGATATCCCACAGGGGGAGTTCTTCTCAATGTTGGGTCCTTCAGGATCTGGAAAAACCACCGTCCTGAGGATGATTGCAGGCTTTGAGAGCGCCAGTGCTGGTCACATCTATCTGGATGGACAAGATGTCACCGAGCAGGCTCCCTTTGATCGAGAAGTAAATACCGTATTTCAGGATTACGCGCTTTTCCCTCACATGAGCATCCAAGACAATGTTGAGTTTGGTCTTCGGGCTAAGAAGCTCTCAAAGGAAGAAAGAAGCGCAAAAGCAACTGAGGCAATCAACCAGGTAAAGCTGGGACACCTGGCCGATCGCTTGCCACACCAGCTATCGGGAGGTCAGCGTCAAAGAATCGCTCTGGCGCGCGCCTTGGTATTGCGACCGAAGTTGCTATTGCTGGATGAGCCGCTTGGAGCGCTCGACAAGCAGCTTCGAGAAGAAATGCAAGTTGAGCTCAAGAACATTCAAAGAGAATCAAAAATTACTTTCATCTTCGTCACTCACGACCAAGAAGAAGCAATGCGAATGAGCGACCGGATTGCTGTTTTCAATGCCGGCAAGATTGAGCAGATTGGTACACCAAGCGAAGTTTATGAAAAGCCAGCCACGGCATTCGTCGCTGGCTTCCTAGGTAGCTCCAACATCATCGATGCCACCTCTGCCCAGTCACTGACCGGGCACGGCCAAATGGTTAACATCCGCCCCGAGCGAATCAAACTTGTTGCCAGCACTGAGACGCTTGCGAGTGATGAGCAGGGAGTTCAGGCAGTTATTCGCGACACCGCATTCTTGGGAGCCAACACTTTGTTCATGTTGGAAGCCAACGGACTTTCGATGATTGCAACCAGAGTAAATGAAGAATTACCCGGCGAAACCAAGGGTTTTGCCGCAGGTGATCGAGTGCTAGCTAAGTGGAAAAAATCCCACGTAACCAGCATTCCCAAATAATGAGAGGAAACAAATTGAAGCGTAGAAAACTAGCATTTGGTGCTCTGCTTGCTACTTCTTCACTGTTCCTTGCAAGCTGTGCAACTGACAGCGGTGAGCTAACCCTTACTGTGCCAGATGTACCAATGCAACAGGAACTAGGTGAGTTTGAAGGCGAGCTGAACATCGTCAACTGGTCAGGCTTTGTTGAGCCTGCCTGGACTGACAAGTTCACTGCTGAGACTGGTTGCAAGGTAAACCCTCGCGTTGCTGGTACTAGCGATGAAATGGTTACCTTGATGCGTACTGGAGAGTACGACATCGTATCTGCATCTGGTGACGCAGCACTTCGTCTAATCGTTGGTGGAGACGTTGCTCCACTAAACCTTGATCTAATCCCTAACTTCTCTGACGACATTGCGCCAGGCATGAAGGGTCAGATTTATGACACAGTAAACGGCAAGGCCTACGGTGTTCCAATTGGCCGTGGTGCAAACCTTCTTCAGTACAACGAAGACGTTACTGGTGGAGCCCCTGAGAGCTGGAGCGTTGTTTGGGAAGCTGACAGCCCATACGCAGGCAAAATCACTGCATATGACGCACCAATTTACATCGCAGACGCTGCTGTCTACCTGATGTACCACAACCCAGAGCTAGGCATCAAGAACCCATACGCGCTAGATGAGACTCAGCTTGCTGCAGCAATTGACTTGCTGAAGCAGCAGAACTCCATCATTGGCGAGTACTGGGCAGATCCAGTAGCACAGATCACTTCCTTCGTAGGTGGCAACGTTGTAGTTGGAACCTCATGGGAAGTTCTGCGTAAGTTCGCAGGTCAGGAGAACATCAAGACCACACTGCCAGTTGAGGGATCAACCGGTTGGTATGACGCTTGGCTATTGTCCTCGACCGCTAAGAACCCAAACTGTGCATATGCATGGATGGATTACACCAGCACTGCTGAAGTTAATGGCGCTATCGCTATGAACTTCGGTATGGCTCCTGCCAACATCGCATTCTGTGCAAGTTCTCCAGAAGCTCAGGCTCACTGTGACGAGTTTGCTGCAGAAGACGAAGAGTTCTTCTCCAAGGTATGGCCATGGACTACTCCAATCGAAGAGTGTGTTGACGGACGTAAGGACGTCAAGTGCACCAGCTTCCAGGATTGGACGAATGCCTGGCTCACTGTAAAGGGCTGAAACTAGTTGCTGGGTGGGGGAAACCCCACCCAGCAACATCCATTCAATAAGGAGGTGAAGATATGACTTCAATGCTAGAAAAAACAAAATCGAGCATGCCGCTGTCTTCTTATCTCCACCTACACCCAAAAGTCAGACTTCGCGCTTTGCTTGCGCTGCCGATGACCTGGCTTGTTGGTGTTTACATCATCTCTTTATTCTTACTTTTAATCACAGCCTTTTGGTTCATTGATCCATTTACCTCTCGCGTCAGACCTGGTTTTACGCTTGAGAATTTCGTAAGCATTTTTACCGTTCCTGCGTACCTTTCAACTTCCTTCAGAACTTTATTGATTGCCCTTGCCGTTACTGCGGTGTGTATTATCCTGGCAATTCCGCTGGGAATTTACATGGCTAAGGTCGCTAGACCCTGGGTTCGAAATCTGCTAGCTGTTTTGATTACGCTGCCGCTTTGGGCTGGCTATTTGGTGAAGCTATTGGCAATGCGTCTAACTTTTACTGAAAATGGATTTGTAAATTGGCTACTAGATCCAATTGGGTTATCTGGTCCAGGTTTTGGTATTCCAGTTGTGGTTTTGACTCTCACCTACCTTTGGTTCCCATACATGGCCCTACCTGTATTCACTGCCATTCGTCAGATTCCAACCAATTTGTTTGATGCAGCCGCAGACCTAGGTCAAAAGGCCTGGCCAACCATTTTCCGGGTGGTTCTACCGCTTATTACGCCGGCAATCATTGCGGGATCTGTTTTTACATTTTCACTGAGTCTTGGTGATTATCTAGCAGCAAGATTTGTCGGAGGCTCAACTCAGATGATCGGTAGCATCATTGCGGCGAACATCAATCTGAACCCGCCTGTCGCTGCAGCATTTTCGATGGTCCCAATCGCATTCGTTGTCATGTATTTGTTGGTTGCCCGTCGCACCGGTTCATTGGAGAGAATGTAATGCTGAGATTCTCCAAGTTGTCTAAAGCTGGAATGCTGGCAATCATCGCCTTGATTTTGGCTTTTATGTATATCCCGCTATTCATTTTGATGCTAAACGCATTCAATGAGGCACAAGTATCCTCTTGGCCAATAGAAAACTATTCTCTTCGGTGGTGGGAAAAAGCGGCTGAACTTGAGGCCATTAGAAACGCCCTGCTCAACTCAGTCATCGTTGCTTTTGGTGCAATGACCATCGCTTCGATTCTTGGAACCCTAACTGCCTTTGCACTTTCAAGGTTTGACTTCTTTGGTAAAACAACCGTCAACCTATTGGTGGTTTTGCCCATCGCATTACCTGGTGTAGTAACTGGTGTGGCATTTAGTAATACCTACAGCAACTTCCTGACCCCCGCCGGCTTTCAAATCGGATACTTTGGAATGATTGTTGCTCACGCTACTTTCTGCATTGTGATGGTTTTCAACAACGTTTTTGCTCGACTGAAGCGCATGAATCCGAATCTTCAAGAGGCGTCGATGGATCTTGGGCAGGGAGTATGGGGGACTTTCCGGCTCGTAACGTTCCCGCAATTCAGAGCCGCCTTCGGTGCCGGTGCTTTGCTTGCTTTCGCGCTGAGCTTTGACGAGGTGGTTGTCACCATCTTTACAGCACCACCCGGCGTTGACACGATTCCCCTATGGATTCTCAAAGAGATGGCTAGACCTACACAGGCGAGCGTTGTAAACGTGGTTGCCACGGTCATCATTGTTTTGTCACTGATTCCTGTCTATGTATCTCAGCGTCTTTCCCGTGCTGCAGATGATGGCAAGTAATCACTTTCAAGCAAGCTAGTGACTCACGGCCTGATACTCATTTTCACTCGGTAGTGTTCTCTTGTGATTGAGTTTGCGGTTGATCTAATTAGTCAAATTGGCCTTCTAGGCGCCGCCTTTCTAATCGGAATTGAAGTGGTTATTCCTCCAATTCCAAGTGAGGCAATTCTTTTGCTCACCGGTTTTAACGTGTCACTGGGTCGCTTTGGCTTCCTCGAGGCAATAGCAGCAACTACTGCAGGATCACTCGTAGGAGCCAGCTTCTGGTACCTGATTGGTTATTTGTTTACGCAAGATCGACTAGAAAATCTAGTTGGAAGATACGGCAAGTTTGTCGGCTTGCCGCTGAAAAACTTCAAGAAGACCATGTACTGGTTTGAGAAGCACGGTGCATCACTCGTATTTTTCGGACGCATGCTCCCGATTGTGAGAAGCCTGGTAAGCATTCCTGCCGGTCTGGTGAAGATGGGAATAACTAAGTTTTATTTTTTCTCAACGATTGGCATTCTCATCTGGAACACTCTATGGATCTCGATCGGCTTCAATCTGGGTGAAAACTGGCAAGCTGCAGAGGACTTTGCCCAATTGTTGGACTGGGTCGTCTATGCAGTGCTGGCTGTCGTTGTTGTCTATGTTTTTGTGAATCTGTTTAAGCAGCTTTCCAAGAAGTCAAATTAGACAAATAGGTCGAGTCTGTTTCTAACCAGTTTTTCAAAAGACTTTACGCTGCCGTCGGCGGCTTTTAGCTCTTGAAAATCTAGAAACATTGACAGTGAACCATCTTCGTGGGCAAGTAGCACACAAGGCTCCCGTCCCGTCGAGGCAGCAAGCTCTTTCTCGGTTCGTTCATTCATGTGTACCAATCGGAAGTCAAGATCAAATTCCTGATTTAGCTGATCCTCAAGGCGTTTGAACTCGCCCTTCTTCTTGAAGGGGGAGTGAGTGATGTCACACAAGCTACATTCTCTGACACCAATGAGGTGGCCGAAGAAGTAGCTGAGTTCGCCGATTATGCCGCCATCAGCCTTATAAACCCCAATTAGCGTTTTTCTTGCCATGGCTAATGCAACTAGAAATAGTTGAAGTTTCTTCCTATTTGCTAGCCATTATTTAGGTTTAGAAGGACGCAAAATTGCAAAGCCCTGGTTTAGGCAGTGATGAAAAAGTGGTCAACTTCAACTTCTTCGCCTTTGAAGCTCTCTGTCCAGCTTTTGGTTGGGTCGTGTTGGAATCCCAGGGCTGTTAGTAGCTTTATCGACCCTATATTTCGACGATCTGTTTGAGCGATTACTGACTTTGCTTCCACTTGCGAAAAAAGATAGTCAATTAGCTTCGAAGCGGCTTCAAAGGCGTAACCCTGTCGTTGGTTTTGTTTGGCGATGGTAAAGCCAATTTCGAATTGTGAATCTCTTTCCTCAATGGCATGCAGCGCCAGGTCGCCAATCAATTCTCCTGTTGCTTTGTCATGCACGGCCAACTGAAGCCACTGACCGGGACTGGGCAATGAGACGCCTGCCTGCGATGTAATCAGTTCGTTTGCCTGCTTCTCAGAATAGGAAGTATCCCAACTTTGAAATCGAGCTATTTCGGGATCTCTCCGATAGGCAACGAAAGCTGTCAAATCATCAAGCCGTAGCGGTTCGATGCTGAGTCGTTTGGTCACCAATGGAAAAGCCATAGGGGCAGTTTATTGACTCGCCAGAATGGCAATTGCTGAACCAGTCAGACTCTGGTTTTACTGAAGTATTTGTAGGCCCCGTCGGGATCGAACCGACGACCCACGGATTAAAAGTCCGTTGCTCTACCGACTGAGCTAGAGGCCCTTGCAGCCTAGAAGTCTAACAGGCTAACTGAGGATGTCTTTGGTTGTGAATCTGCCGTAAGCCAAGGCCCCAAATACTGCGATCCAGGCCAGCTGCAGAACCATATTTGAAGCTAGCGAACCCCACTCAATAGGCACTCGCATCAGATCTGCGAAATCCAACCAGTAGTAAGTGAACAACCAGGGGTGCATCCACTCGAGTTGTGGAATGTTTCCAAGGATGTTGCTTACGCCTGAAGTCACGAGGGTAGCCGTCATCGCTCCAACTGGAACCGTGGTTAGGGTTGAGATAAACAGTCCAACTGCCGCCATTCCCGAAAGGGATACGGTTGTGTAGAGCGCAACAAGCGCCATTCTTCCAAATGCTTCTGCTATTGAAATTGTGTCGCCCGAGAGCAGCGTTACTGGGCCAACTGGGAACAAAAGGGCGCCAATGATAGCCCCCGCGATCATCAACGTGAATGTTCCAGCCAAAATGAACACCAGGCTTGCCAAATACTTCACCAGCAAGAGCCGCACTCGATTCACTGGAGCAATGAGTAAGTACCGAATGGTTCCAAGACCAGCTTCCCCGGCAATCGTGTCCCCGGCAACAACTGCTACGGTCAACGGCAAAAAGAGCGGTAAAGCTAAAAGCATGGCGGTAAAGCCAGTGAAGAATCCGTTTTGCGTTACCTGAGCTAAAAACGGCGGACCCTCACCAGGTGATAAACGCTCTGAAGATAGGGCAACGGCCACCGCTAACAGAATAGGAATCAGAGCAATCGCTGCCAGCATTGCCCAGGTCCTTCTTCTTGTGAACATAACTTTGAGTTCTGAGGCCATTAAACGAAGACCTAGGGATTTAGCGAACAACTTCAAACCCCTCTCCAGTGAGCTTTACAAACTTCTCTTCCAGTGAAGACTTTTCAAGCCTGATTTCTGTTACCGGTAGTCCCTTGGTGACAAGAAATTGATTGAGTTCCGCTACGTCGAAGTCATTTGCAACCTCGGTAACTACTTGTTTTCCCTTGATTCGTACCTTCCCAAGATCACGCGACTTAAGAAGCTCCACTGCTAAATCAATTTCATCAGTTCCAACCACTAACCTCGTCGGTTCTTCGTTGCGCAATTCTTCAAGCGATCCCTGTGCAACTATGCGCCCAGCGTTCATTACTGCAACGTGGCTACATAGCATTTCAATCTCGCTAAGCAAGTGGGAAGAAACAAAAACCGTAATACCCTCATCAGCTAGGGACCTGATTAGATTTCTAACTTCTCTGGTTCCTTGGGGGTCGAGGCCATTTGTTGGCTCATCGAGAATCAATAGCTCCCTTGGCTTTAGAAGCGCATTCGCCAATCCCAAGCGCTGCTTCATACCGAGGGAGTAGGCGTGGACCTTCTTGTTTGCCGCGTTGGCCAGCCCAACCCTATTTAGCGCTGCGTCAACGCGTTTCTTGGTTGTACTGCTATCGGCAAAACGATCCGCAGCATCAATTCGAAGCAGATTGTTTCGACCAGACATAAAAGGGTAAAAAGCCGGCCCCTCGACCAAAGCACCAACTTTTGGCAAGACGTTTTCTATGCGCTTGGGCACTTCTTGACCCAGCAGCTCAATCTTTCCATCGCTCGCTTCTGCCAGTCCCAACAGCATGCGAATTGTGGTTGTTTTGCCTGAACCATTTGGCCCTAGAAAACCAAATACTGAACCCTTGGGGACAGAAAGGTTTACTCCATCTACTGCCGCCTGGTCACCAAAGCGTTTGGTGAGCTGGCTGGTCTTGATCGCCAGCTCGGTCATCGACTAGTTGGCTAACTTCTGCAGGTGTGAAAGGCTGACGGCTCCGGCAAAGATCCGACCGTCATTAGCAATGAAGACCTTCATGATTGGTGTTTCAAATGCGACTCCACCGGCTACTGGCTTTAGTAGTGAGCTGAGAAGTTGGTTGTCCTGAAGCTCAGCAAGCATATCCATATCTCCTGCTGGCATAACCAGAACGCTGTCCCACTCCTCACCAACCATGGTTGGTTTCTCTCCCTCATAGTTTGGCTTTTCAGCTTCTGACACTTCTGGCTTCTCTATCTCATCCAAATTGGTGATAGTTGCGCCAGCTGGTGCAGTAAAGCTAAACAAGGATTCGTCTTGATCGCCGAAGCTGATGCTCTCAAAACCGACTTCAATAGCGGGCGCAGTCTGCTCAACCGAATAAATTGCTGCTGCTAGAGGCACTGCGGTCTCAGAGTCAATTGAAAGCACCACGGAGTCAATAAGTGAAACTTCGCTGTTGGGCTTGACTATGAGTTGGTAAGCAGTTCGACCGGCCTTGAAGTGATCTGTTCCTACACTCACTTCAGAGCTGTCTCCAACTTGACTCATTACATACTCGGCAACGGCCTGAGGGTTGGTGAGATCCAGGCCAAGCTCCGCAGCGTATTTCTCCATTTGCTGCATGGCGCTTAGACGACCCTGCTCCACTTTCTGCTGATCAATTGATGCAACAGTGGCAACCTGCTCGCGCGAATCGTAGGTCCAGACCTCTTTCGAATTTACAATCAGGTCTCGCTGGGACATGCGGTCAAGAATCTGAGCTCGCATGCCAGTTTCTCCCACAAAAATTCTTACTCGGTGCTCGCCAGTAATCAGCTCCATGGCTTTAGCAAGCTCTTGGGATGCAGCTACTTCTGGCACAAAATCTGCAAACTCCTCAGGAGTCTTTTCGCGCATGCGCTCAATTTCTTCTTCGCTCAACATTGAAGAAAGCTCAAGGGCTGGTAGGCCTAGGTTCGTGGTTTTCAGAACAACACCAGAAAATTCGATTGGCTGCGCATCCTGCATCATCACCATTAGCTCTTCTGGGCTTAGGTCAGGCAGGTCAACCGCGCTTGCTTGAATCGGAAAAGCAGCCACTGCACCAATCACCGCAGGAGCGATTACAGCTGGTAGCCAACGCTTCGAAATTTTCATAGTCTTCACCCTTCGCCTACAACGCTAGGGCCCTCAACTGGGTATTGACTGAAAGTCCCAGGGTTATTAGTAGACAACATCTAACAATAACCCCGGGATTGACCTCTTATTCCCAGTCTTCGTCTATGACGCTTGGGTTCTCAGGGTTTCTGTCCTGCACCCCGTATGGCTGCTTATAGACCGTTGACATCAGATCTAGGAATGCCTTGGCATCAAATTCTTCTGGCGCCATGACTCCCTTGCCTGACCAAACACCCTTTTCCAGCAGCTCCAATGCCACCACTGGCACTAGGGCCGTTTGCCAAACCACCGCTTGAGCATCAAACTCATCCGCCGTCCACTTGGTGTCGGCGACGTGGTAAAGGAATGTTGCCCTTGGCTTACCATCCTTGCCCTTACCGGTGACCAAGGTTCCCGCGCAGGTCTTGCCAGTCATGCGGTCAACCAATGAAGCTGGATCTGGTAGCACTGCTGCCACCACGTCACGCGGTGCAACTTCAGCGCGGCCAGATCGAGAACGTACCCAAACTGGATTTACCTTGTCTAGTCCGAGTGCATTCAAAGTTTTGAGAACGCTAATGAATTCCGAACCAAGTCCATACTTGAAGGTGATTCGCCTAGCATCCATAGTTCTTGGAAGCATGTTGACCTCTTCGTGCTCTACGTTTACGCACTTGATCGGTCCAATGCCTTCGGGGAACTCAAATAGCTCTGGCTCGCTGAATGGGCGAGTAGTAAACCAGCCGCGATCTTTTTCCCAGATCAAAGGCGGGTTCAAACACTCTTCAATGACTGTCCAAATGGAGAAGGATGGAGCAAAGATCTCTTCGCCTTCATCGTTGGTCACGACGAGATTTCCACCATCCAATATTGAAATGTCATCAATCTCGCTGAATAGATGATCGGCTGCATACTTGGCAAAGATGTTAGAAATACCAGGCTCTGCTCCAATACCAATCAAAGCAAGCAGTCCGGCCTTCTTAAATTCATCATGCTTTTCATACTGCCAATCACCAAGCTTCTCAGCTGGCTTATTGAAAGGATCCTCGGGGTGAGCGTGGCTGAGGCTCATTGCCATGTCCAGGTAGTTCACTCCAGCATCCAGAGCAGCCTGGAAGACAGATTGAACGAATTTAGGTTCTACGGCGTTGAGGATGTAGTCAGCCTTGTGTTTCTTGGCCAGCTCCACCACCAACGAGGGTTCGCTGGCATCAATTTGAGCAGCCTCAAACTTGCTAGCGATTTCTCCTGGGTGCCATTTCTTGACCCAGTCGACGGTTCTTTGGGCTCTCTCTAACGAGTAGTCAGAAACAACCATTTTTTCGAAGAAGTTACGTTCTGCGGCAATCTTGACGATAGCGTCGCCAACACCGCCTGCTCCAATGAGCAAGATTCGCATTGATTTCACAACCAAACAATTGACCGATTTCTTGGATGGGCCCAGTCTTTGCCCTCATTCCCCGATAGGCACAAGCCTCTTTGGCGTCACGCTAGTAACTGTGCCTTCACCTTGGGAACTACCTGACCATTATCACCCAGGAAATGCAGTTTGGCTAGTCGGCGAGCTGACGAATCGGAACAACTACTGGGGTTTTTGCTACGGGGTCTTCAATAACCCTGGCCAGAATGTTGAAGCCATCAGCCAAATTCGAGGGGGTGATTACCTCTTTGGGAGTTCCCTGTGAAATGACTTTTCCATCTTTCAAAACCACTACCCAGTCAGCAAATCGAGCGGCCAGATTCAGATCATGAATCACGGTAATGATGGTCATCTTTTTTTCGCGCTTGAGGGTTGATAGCAAGTTGATTACCTGCAGCTGATGAGAATAGTCAAGTGAGTTAGTTGGTTCATCCAGCAGGAGAACTTGTGGATCTTTGACTAAGGCTGCAGCAATCACAGCCACCTGGCGCCAACCGGATGATAGCTCTCCAATTTTTTTCTTTTTTAATCCTTCGAGTCCAGTCCTACTCAGAATGTCATCGATCTGGGTTTTGAGTCGAGGGCTGACTCTCGAAATCTGATTGGCCAGCATGGCGCTACGAGATACCAGGTCATAGACGCTCTCGTTGTTTCTGGTCGCGGGGATGGTGCCCAGAAATCCAATTGCCCCCTCAACGCTTGCTTTGCTCAGAGAGCTAATAGAAACTCCATCTAGCAGAACTGAGCCACCAGATACTTTTATTTTTCGAGCCAGTGCTTTCAGCAGAGCGCTTTTACCGGCACCGTTAGCTCCAACCACCGCAGTGATGCTGGCGGGAGCGAACTCTAGGTCAAGGTTCTTGATAACGTCGTCCGCCGCATAGCCGGCATTGAGAGCTTGGGCGGCAAGCTTGGACTCCGCTTCATACATAACTGAAAGCTTAGAACTTGGCCGTCGCCTCAACCGCCCGCAACCAGCGGCTGTAGGAATTCGATCGGTCAGTCTCTGGAGCAAACTGCTCGGCGGCAGGGTTCAATTCACGAAGCTGGTCCATCGAAGTCCAGATGCCGAAACCCAGGCCTGCCAGTAGTCCGGCTCCTAGGCCAGTTGACTCTAGGTTCTTTGCTCGAACAACCTTGGCGCCAAGCAGATCAGACTGAATTTGGAGCAGTAGTGAATTGGCAGCTGCACCACCATCGACTCGCAATTGCTCAACCTTTTTTCCAGAATCTTCGCTCATTGCATTCACAACGGCACCAACTTGAAATGCGATTGCTTCCAGTGTGGCGAAGGCGATATTGGCTTTAGAGGTACCTCTTGTTATGCCCAGTAAGCTTCCCCGAATTTCGGAATTCCAAAATGGTGCTCCCAGACCCGTCAGTGCTGGCACAAAAACAACACCATCGCTCGAACCCGCAGAATTTGCAAGCTGTTCTACTTCTGCGGAATTGGAAATGATGCCAAGTTGGTCTCTGAGCCACTGCACTGCAGCTCCAGCCACAAACACTGAACCTTCCGAGGCATAAGTGATCTCACCGGTCGGGGATTTCCAAGCAACCGTTGCAAGCAGTCCGCGGTTACTGATGACAATTTTGTCTTTGGTGTTGGTGAGAATGAAGGCGCCAGTTCCATAGGTGCACTTAGATGCTCCCTCATCAAAACCGGTCTGGCCAAATAATGCCGCCTGCTGGTCACCTGCCATGCCCGTTATCGGAGCTGCAATTCCTAGGAAACTCTCCGGGTCGGTCTTCGCTAAATCGCCCCAGCAAGCAACGATTTCCGGAAGAGCAATGCGGGGAATTTCAAATGCGGCTAACAATTTGTCATCCCACTGGCAGCTGACTAGGTCCATCAACTGAGTTCTGGATGCATTTGAGGCATCGGTGATGTGATGCTTACCACCAGACAGGCGAGCTACTAAATAGCTGTCAATTGTGCCGAGGGCATATTTTCCGTTTTCTACACCCGACCAAATTTCAGGATGATTCCGCTTCCACCACAAGAACTTGCTTGCCGTGAAGTAAGGGTCAATGTTTAGCCCGGTCTTCTTTCGAATCCAGTCACCTTCGTTTTTCTGAGTTAGCTCATCTGTGAAGACTGAAGTCCTTCGGTCTTGCCAAACAATTGCTTTGGTGGGGGAGGACAGGGTTCGGCGATCCCAAATCACCGCTGTCTCTCTTTGATTTGTAATACCAATACAGCTGATGGTCTGATCTGCACCTGATTGTTTGACGGCAGCCAGGGTGGCTTGCCAGATCTGCTCTGGATCATGCTCGACCCAGCCGGGCTGAGGAAAGTGCTGTTCGAACTCGCTATAGCCGCGGGCAACAATCTGCCCGTTCTTGTCGATGACTAATGCGGTCACCCCTGTGGTGCCTGCATCGATAGCAAGAATCGACATCAATTTCCTCCCTGAAATTGCCTGTTGAACCAAAGCCTAGAAATCTGGAATTATGCTTGCACTGTGACCAATCAAAATCAATCTGAAACGAACAAATTCGAACAGTTTGATGTTGCCATTATCGGGGCGGGCATAAACGGCGCGGTTGCCGCCGCGGCGCTTTCGGCGGCTGGTTTGAAGGTCCTGCTTGTGGACAAGGGCGATTTTGCGGGCTTCACCTCCCAGGAGTCTTCAAACCTGGTTTGGGGCGGAATCAAGTACCTGCAGAGTTATGAGTTTTGGCTAGTTTTCAAGCTGTGTCTCGCTCGCAATCGGATGATGCGTGCTTATCCAAATCGAATCAAACAAATTGGTTTTTTGGCATCGCTTGGCCCGACTGCTCCGTTTGGTCGGTTGCTTGGCACTTTTGGAACACTCTTTTATTGGGTCATTGGTCTTTTAGGAACTAAGCCACCAGTTTCGTATTCGGCAAAACGTGCCAAGAAGATAGAACCAAACTTGATCACGGGTCGCAAGGCAGTCAAGTACTTCGACGCTGAACTTCCGGATAACGACTCAAGATTTGTTTTTGATTTTGTTCAGCAAGCGAGATCGAAAGGCGCGGATACTCGCAATTACACGGAGGTGGTTTCAGCTCAGCTTAATGATGAATGGAAGCTATCGCTCAAGTCCTCCTCCGGCACCAGCGATGTCTTAGCAAAGACTGTTATCAATGCGGCAGGCCCATTTGCGTCCAATGTGTCTGAAATGTTGGATGCGAAAACTAAAGCAAGCCTAGTTTTCTCAAAGGGCGTTCACTTTGTTTTGAATCGAAAACTGACCGAAAAGTATCAGGTCTTGGCATTCTGGGATGAGCAGGGACGACTGTTTTATGTTTTACCAATGGGTGATCGCAGCATGGTTGGAACAACTGACACCCGAGTCGACGAACCCATTACTTCAGTAACAGATGAAGACATTGAATTTGTCCTAAGGCAAATCAATGCCCAGATGGAGTTGCAGACCCCCATCACCAAAGAGCAGATTGTTTCTGCGAGGTGCGGAGTACGGCCTCTTGTAATTGAAAGTGCAGGGGAAGGCAAGATTGCGGACTGGCATCAGCTTTCGCGCAAGCACGTCATTGAGGGAAACAAGGAGCGCAAGGTCATAACCGTCTTGGGTGGCAAGTTGACAGATTGTTTGAACGTCGGTGAAGAGTTAGTTGGCGAGCTAAATCGCTTTGGTTTGAAGGTCAAAGTACCCGGCCGTTGGTTCGGAGAGGGCAATCAGAGCCGGAAAGATGAATTCTTTGACCTCGTTAGGCAAAATGCGGCACACACGCCAAACCTGATTGCTGACGGACTGTGGCGACGACACGGCGAAAAAGCTTTTGAAATTGTCGGGCAACAGGCATTGGTAGATCTAATTCCAGGGCTTGGCATAACAGAACAGGAAGTGCGTCACATCGCCACAACTGAACAGGTGGTGAGGAGAGAGGATCTCTTGCGCCGCCGCCTACCAATTAGCATGGCGCGGTCCGATGAAGAGATTGCTGCAAATGGGGCCTTGCAGAAATTACTCGTGGAGCTGGGTCTGTAGCGCAACTGGTTGTTTCTTGCTCGGCCACTCGACTATGAGCATTGCCGCAAAGAGCAAACCGCCACCCATCACCATCGCAAACGTCACCGGCTCTTGGCCAACCGCCACCGCAACCAATGCCGTGAAGATCACTTCGGAAGTAATGATTAGTGCCACTCGGGCTGGGTCGATGAGGGTCTGAGCCCAAGTTTGAACCCAGAACGCAATCACTGTTGAAAGAATTGCCGTGAAGAACAGCGCAAACCAAACATCGAAATTCGGCGGCACTTGATAGCCATCAACCAGCGCAAACGCCCAAGTCACCACTGCCATCCAGCCAATTTGCAGCATTGCAAAGCGATACGCCGATCTGCCTTTCCCGTGTTTGCCCAGAAGCAAAATGTGAACAGCATAAAAAATGGCACAGGCCACCAGCCATAGTTGACCAACTTGAAATTGAACGTCGCTAGCGGCGCCAGAAAAAATAGCAAGTCCTACCATCGCCACCACTACGCCAACAATCACTCTTCTAGCAACGCTCTGACGCATGAATAGCCAAGCCAACAGTGGCGTGAAAACTACGTAAAGTCCCGTGAGGAAACCGCTAGTGGCTGCAGTTGTTAGTTCAAGTCCAATTGTTTGAGTGATGTAGCCAAACGCAAGCACTGCGCCGAGCAGGGCACCGTATCGAATGTCGCCTTTTTCAAATTTTGTTGAGACGCTTGGTCTAAGCAAAAGCATTGCCACAAATGCAATAGTGAATCTAGTAGCAAGAAAATCCATGTAGGGCTGCTGCTTGATTGCATCCTTCATCAGAACGAACGCTGCGCCCCAGACAAAACCAACGCCTAACAGCGCAAGAATTGCCAGGCGAACTTTAGTCATTCGGCAAGACTAGCTCAGGCTTTGAGAGAACCCTTGCCGGCTAGCTTCTTTGCCATCGATGGAAAAACTATTCCGTGCATAGGGAACACTGCCCACCAATAAATGTGACCAAACAAGCCACGGGGATGATACAGAGCTCGCTGGGTGAGAAGAGTTTTGCCATCAACAACCTCGACCCGAAATTCCAGCCAAGCGAGGCCTGGCAACTTCATCTCAGCGCGAAGACGCAGAAGATTTGGTCGTTTGATCTCCTCGACTCGCCAGAAGTCCAAGGCCTCGCCCTCACGCAGGCTAACCGGATCTCGCCTTCCTCTTCGAAGACCAACTCCTCCTACGAAGCGGTCCATCAAACCCCTGAGTTCCCATGCCCAGGTTGCAGTTGAATAGCCATTGTCACCGCCAATGGCCTCAACCCTTTGCCAGACAGTTTGAACATCGTCTACTGAGAAATATTTGCGCTCATCCACGTACAAAGAACCGCCAGCCCAATCGGGATCAGTGGGCAGTGGTTGCGAGTGGGTGCCCGGCGTTTGAGCAGAGGACCATCTGGTTTCGACCTCTAGATTCTTGATTCTGGTTAAAGCCAGGGAGACTGCTTTCCTAAAGTCCGTCATGCCATCAGGATGATCCGGCACATACTTTCTGATCTCGTCATTGCGAGCCACCACTTCATGCTTCAACGACGCGACCAACCGCTTGGCGAGTGTTACTGGCACTGGAGTTACCAAACCAATCCAGCCCGATGCGAGCTTCGGTGTCAAAACAGGTAGGGGAATGATTATTCGTCTGCGAAGTCCAGCAACCTCGGCATAAATCTGCATCATTTCCATGTATGTGAAAACTTCTGGACCACCGATGTCAAAGTCACGATTAATGCTTGAGTCAATGGTTGCGCTACCCACCAAATAGCGAAGCACATCTCTGATTGCGATTGGCTGGATTCTATTCTTTAGCCACTTGGGAGTAACCATGATTGGCAGTCGCTCAGTGAGGTGTCTGAGCATCTCGAATGATGCAGAACCAGCACCGATGACTACACCCGCTCTGAGTTCAATCGTTGGGACACCTGATGTTCTAAGAATTTCTCCCGTTATTGCTCGTGCGGACATGTGTGGCGAGAGCTTGTCATCTGGCGAGGCAATTCCACCCAGATAAACAATTCTGCGTACGCCGCTCTTCTTGGCAACTTCACCAAATTTTCTTGCGAGCTGTTCCTCTAGCTGTTCGAAGTTCTTTGGGGCCATAAGAGCGTGCAGCATGTAGTAGGCAAGGTCGATGTCTTTTAGCGCTTTGGTGAGAGCGCTGATATCTAGTGCATCACCCTCTACGACTTCGACCTGATCACGCCACGGATAGTCCTGCAGACGCTTGGCGTCTCTAACCAAGACGCTTACTCGGTAATCATGTGAGAGTAGCTCTCGAACCAAACGACCACCGACATAACCAGTTGCACCGGTGACCAGGACTCGAGCTGGCTTGCCGTCAGCGGCTAGCAAGACGGGCAAATCCTTGGTTACGGTCTCAATCATGAGTATCTAAACCCTAAAGTGGGCCAATTTGTTTCTAGCCAAAGCGGCCAGAAACATAGTCTTCAGTCTGCTGCTGAGACGGGTTGGAGAAGATCTTCTCAGTCTTGTCATACTCAATTAGCTTGCCAGGCATACCGGTGCCGGCAATGTTGAAAAAGGCAGTCATATCCGAGATTCTCGATGCTTGCTGCATGTTGTGAGTGACAATGACGACCGTGAACTTTTCCTTCAACTCAACCGCCAGGTCCTCGATGGCTGCCGTTGAAATCGGATCCAGGGCTGAGGTTGGTTCATCCATCAAGATGACATCTGGTTCAACGGCAATTGCTCTTGCGATGCAGAGGCGCTGCTGTTGACCGCCAGAAAGTGATGAGCCGGGTCTTTCCAGTCGATCTTTTACTTCATTCCAAAGGTTGGCACCCTTCAGTGCTTTTTCAACCAAAGCATCCGCATCAGATTTGGACATCTTGTTGTTGTTTAGCTTGTAACCCGACAGTACGTTGTCCTTGATCGACATAGTTGGAAAAGGATTCGGACGCTGGAAAACCATGCCGACCTGGCGTCTGACCTTCACCGGATCAACCTCATCGCTATAGATGTTTTCTCCGTCCATCAAGAGCTCACCTTCGACATAGGCTCCGGGGATTACCTCGTGCATGCGATTGAGTGTTCGGATCAGTGTTGACTTACCGCAACCAGACGGACCGATGAAGGCTGTAATGGCTCTCGGCTCAATCACCATGCTGATGTCTTCCACGGCTTTGAATTTGCCGTAGTAGACATCCAGTGATTTCAGTTCAATGCGCTTGGCCATTTACGATCCCTTCGGTGAAAAGAATTTAGAAATCAGACGAGCAAGTAGGTTCAAGATCATCACTATGAGCATCAGCGTCAGAGCACCAGCCCAGCTGCGATCCAAATAAGACTGGGTATCGATTCCTTGATTAGCAAAGGAGGTGAAGACAAAGACCGGCAGAGTCATCATCTTGTCGGCAAAGGGGTTGTAGTTCATTGACGTGGTAAAACCAGCGGCTAACAGTAGTGGAGCGGTTTCACCAATTACTCGCGCAATAGCAATGATTACACCGGTCGCAATACCCGCCAGCGCCGTTGGAATTACCACCTTGACAATGGTCAACCACTTTGGAACCCCAAGTGCGTATGACGCTTCCCGAAGCTCGTTGGGAACAATCTTTAGCATCTCTTCGGTAGCTCTTACTACCACTGGAATCATCAACACACTCAACGCGATTGCACCCGCAAAGCCGTTAATCGCAGCGGCAGGTCCTAGCAATACCAAGAACAAGGTGAATGCGAACAATCCCGCCACAATTGACGGAATGCCCGTCATTACGTCAACGAAGAAAGTGACGGCCCTCGCCAGGCGTCCTCGGCCATATTCGACAAGATAGATAGCGGTCATGATGCCAACTGGAACCGAGATCAAGCTTGCGATTAGCGTGAGCTCGAGCGTTCCGACGATTGCGTGAAGAGCGCCACCGCCAGGACCAACCACGTTTCTCATTGAGTTGGAAAAGAAATCAATGTCTAATCTGGCCAGCCCATTTGTGATAACGGTCCAAGCCAAAGAGACAAGAGGAATCACAGCTAGGGCAAAAGCGGCGGTGACTAAAGATGTAACCAAGCGATCAGCTGCTTTTCTTCGCCCCTCTACCAATCTTGAAATCAGGACTGTTGCTGCCAAGTAGAGCGCAAATCCAGCTAGGGCAATCCCAACCAGACTTGGTCCGTCTTCTTGACCGACACTCGAGAGGGTAAATCCAGCAAAAGCGATTGAGAATGAGGCAACGATTGCGGCAGGAGTAAACCATCTGGGTAAAGATGCGGAGGCCTGCAGGCCTGTTGAAATAATTGCCATTAGTTTGCCCCCGAGAATTCGGCTCGACGACTAATGATGTAGCGAGCAATCATGTTCACAACCATGGTGATAACAAATAGCATCAGCCCGGTGCCAATCAACAAACTTCTGTAATCGCCACCTGATTCCGGGAAGTCCAGGGCGATGTTGGCAGCAATGGTGTTGGAGTTCTGAGAGGTCAACAGTGCAAAGCTAATGATTGATGCGGGCGATAGCACCATTGCCACCGCCATAGTTTCTCCCAACGCTCGGCCTAAACCAAGCATCATTGCGGAGATGATTCCTGGGCGGCCAAATGGTATTACAGCCATCCGAATCATTTCCCAGCGAGTAGCACCAAGTGCAAGGGCAGCTTCTTCGTGCAGCTTTGGAGTTTGTAGAAATACTTCTCGGATAATCGCCGCCATGATTGGCAAAATCATGATCGCTAAGACAATTCCGACTGTCAGCATTGTGCGGCCAGTTGCCGAAACTTGCCCCTCAAATAAAGGAATCCATCCCAAGTTCTCATTCAGCCAGACATAAGTGGGATTTAAAAATGGAGCCAAAACTAAAATTCCCCAGAGTCCGTAGACCACGGATGGAATTGCTGCCAACAGATCGATGATGTAACCCAGAGTCTGTGCAAACCTTCTCGGTGCGTAATGCGAAATATAAAGTGCAATTCCAATAGCCAGGGGAGTGGCAATTAGAAGCGCGATGACCGCGCCATAGAGAGTTCCAAAGACGTAAGGTGCCACGTAGGCAAGGGGCCCATCCGGCGCCTGTGCTCCGAGCTCTGCATCAGGAGCGAATGCGGGCAGTGCCTGAATAAAAAGAAAAAAGGCCACTGCGGCGAGAGTGACCAAGATTGAAGCGCCAGCAAAGGTGGCGAGTTTGGAGAAAACAAAATCTCCAAGGCGAATCTGGGATTTGCCACGGCTTGCCGTTGTGGTCATTTCCCTCGCCTTTCTAGTTTGAATTAGCCCGAGCCCAGTTGCCCGAGCTCGGGCTAATCCTATGGTTTTTCTTTATTGAATTTGATCGATGATGGCCTGGGCCTTTTGGCGCAGGGCATCGGAGATTGGTGCTGACCCGGCAGCTGCAGCAGCCACCTGCTGACCCTCAGCAGAGACCATAAAGGATGCGTAAGCCTTCACTAGGGCAGCCTTTGAATCGTCTGCATAGTCCATGCAGCCCTGCAGGTAGGAGATCAGAACCACTGGGTAGACACCGGACTCCGTGGTGTCCCGAGCAAGGTCATATGCCAAAGTGGTTTCAGGTCGACCTGACTTCAGTGGCGATACGTCGACAATTGCAGCAGCAGCTTCCGCGCTGTAAGCGACAAACGCGTCACCTACTCCAACTGCAACAGTTCCAAGGTTGCCAGCGCGTGATGCGTCGGCGTAACCAATAGTTCCTTGACCGCCTTCAACAGCAGAAATAACACCAGATGTTCCCTGGCCACCTTCTCCACCGAACTCTGCTGGCCACGCTTCGATTGAACCAACGTTCTCACCGTTTAGCACCCAGCTGTTTGGCGCAGCTTTTGCTAGCCAGTCGGTGAAATTACCAGTGGTTCCCGACTCATCAGATCTGTGAACAGCCGTGATGGCAAGATTTGGAAGAGTCACGCCAGGATTTGACGCGGCAATTGCTGGGTCATTCCACTTGGTGATCTTGCCGCTGAAAATTTGAGCAATTGTGTCGGCCGTCATGTTCAAAGAAGAAATGCCTTCTAGGTTGAAAACGACTGCAATTGGAGAAATCCAAATTGGGAATTCAAAAACTGCGCCTTCAGCTGGCGAGCAGTTTGGGTGAGGGGTTGCAAGTTCTTCGTCTTTGAAAGAAGAGTCAGAGCCGGTGAAGAAAGTTAGTCCTTGTTCGAACTGGTCACGACCGGTTCCGGAACCAGTTGGGTTGTAATTAATAGTGACACCTGGATTAGCAGTTTGGAATGCGGCGATCCAAGCCTCTTGGCCAGCTGCCATCGATGATGCACCTGATCCATCTAATGTGCCTGAAAGTGCAGCAGAAGTCTCGGTCGGGCCAGTTCCCTCGTTTGCTGCGCAACCGGCTAGTAGTAGTGAGCTTGTAGCTAAGGCCGCAGCCATTTTCGTGGTTTTCTTCAATGGTTCCTCTCTTTTGGGGGCAAAAGAAAGGTAAGAGTGGGAGGGAAAGAAGGCTTGTACACCTAGTTAACGGAAGGTTAACAAGTCTGTTAATTTACTGGAAAGCCGGCGTTAACCCGCTCCATAGCCACAAATTTGGGTTTTGCGCCCATTGTCAAGCGGAGGACAACAAATTCACCCGGTTCAAGAGTTGTTGCTGCCAGGAGTTGGTCTTTGATGTCTGAGGCGGCTCTTGTTGCCAAAGTTTTCGTGATTGTTGGAAGCGCGGGGCGATGAGAGCAAATAAGGGCTGACTTAGTCGAATCAAACAATGTTTCAACAGCATGAATTGTTTTTCGTGGCGACAGGGTGCTGGTCAATTCGGTTAGTTGGGAGCGCTGAATTACTTTCTTTTTCATGACCTTGGCATATGGCTCAAGAGTTTGCTCACAGCGAGCCCAAGGACTCGTGATAAGCCGCTTTGGACCATAGCAATTCAGAAGATTGACTAAACGCTTAGCCTGTTTCTTTCCTTCAGGCAATAGTGGCCGTTTGGCTTCAGGGCCTTTCCAATCTGCTCGAGGTGTTGCTTGCGCATGTCGAAGAAGTATGAGTGCTCTGGTTTCTAGCTCCCTGTTTTTGTGCAATTTCATTGCATCTTGAAGTAGTTCTTGATCATGTTGGTACGAAAGCTTCTGCAAAGCTTCAGTGGCCGGTAGCCACTTTAACTTAGAGATTTCTTCATTGGGCGCAAATTCTGATTTCTTGATGGCTTTAGCCTTAAGTTTGGATGCCCAGTAATGAACTTCTTTGTCCTCATTGTTTGAGAGGGAGTAACGAATAACTGAGAGTTTGCGACCAAGTCGCAACTTGATTCCTGTTTCCTCGAGAACTTCTCGCACTGCCGTCTCTGGGAGCAACTCACCGGGATCTTGCTTACCCTTTGGGAAAGACCAGTCTTTGTACTTCTCTCTATGAACGAGCAGAACTTCGAGGTTTCCCTTTTGTTCGCGCCAGCAAAGAACTCCTGCGGCGACAATCGTCATCAGCGGGCCCGCTTTTTTGACAAAGCCTGGAACATCATCTGGTCCTGCAAGTCAGCCAACTTTTCACCGCTTGGCGACAGTGACTTTCTTAGCCAAATCCCGGCGGGTCCGAGGTGCCAAGAAGCTACCTCGTCACTCATTCCCAGATTAAGAATGTTTTTCAATTGCTCGATTTGGTCCGCCTGGACAATCTTTACGAGAGTCTCGACTCTGCGATCTAGATTACGGTGCATCATGTCTGCCGAACCAATAAAGACGTCTGGATCTCCTGCGTTTTCGAAGTAGAAGATACGAGAGTGTTCTAGATATCTACCCAAGACAGATCGAACTCTAATTGTTTCGCTCAGCCCCTTAATTCCTGGCTTTAGTGCACACATCCCTCGAACCAGAACATCAATCGGGACACCTGCCTGGGAGGCAAGATAGAGCTGGTCAATAACGCGCTCATCAACTAATGAATTGAGTTTTAGGGCAATTCGAGCTGGCTTGCCATCGCGGTGGTTGGCAATTTCACGTTGAATTCGCTCGGTCAGACCCTCACGAACCCCGCCGGGTGAAGTGAGCATTGTCTTGTATTGAGGCTCCGATGCATAACCGGATAGCAAATTGAAAAGTTTGGTCAGGTCTTCACCAACCTCGTTGCGCGAGGTGAGCAGACCCAAGTCCTCGTAGTAGCGAGCAGTCTTGGGGTTGTAATTTCCAGTTCCGACGTGGCAGTAGCGACGAAGCTGGTCGCCTTCCTGCCGAATCACCAGCGAAAGCTTGCAGTGAGTCTTAAGTCCCACCAGTCCGTAGACAACGTGAACACCGGCGCTTTCAAGTTTTCTAGCCCAACCGATATTGTTTTGCTCATCAAATCGAGCCTTGATTTCAACAAGGGCTAGAACCTGCTTGCCGGCCTCGGCGGCTTCGATTAGGGCATCCATAATTGGTGAATCACCAGAAGTTCGATACAGAGTTTGCTTGATGGCAAGAACCTGCGGATCCTGGGCGGCCTGCTCTAGGAATGCTTGGACGCTGGTTGCGAAAGATTCATAGGGGTGGTGCACCAATACTTCGCGCTCACGCAGGGCGGCAAAAATATCAGCCGCCTCATCTTCATCTGCTTCGAGATAAGGGTTGGTCGTGATTTGGTGTGGTTCAAATTTCAACTCTGGTCTGCGCAGGCGATAAAAAGCAGTCAGGCTTCGCAAATCCAGGGGCTCCGGCAGTTCATAGACGTCGTGGGTATCAATGTCTAACTCTCGCTGCAACAAACTCAATACTTTTTTATCTATGTCTTCTGCAACCTCTAGTCGAACCGGTGGACCAAACCTTCTTCTCAGGAGCTCCTTCTCAAGTTGAATAAGAAGATTTTCTCCCTCTTCCTCATCTACTTCTAAGTCTTCATTTCTAGTAACGCGGAAGGTGTGGTGTTGGACAACCTCCATGCCAGGAAAGAGCTCACCTAAAAATTCACCAATGATGTCTTCAAGCGGGACAAATCTTGAGCTGGAATCTGGGACGGGAACAAACCTAGGAAGTAGCGGTGGAACTTTTACCCTGGCGAAATGCTCTCCCTTAGTTTTTGGATTCTTTAGAACAACGGCCAGATTCAGAGATAAACCAGAGATATATGGGAATGGGTGAGCCGGGTCTACCGCCAGGGGAGTAAGGACGGGAAATACCTGCAGGCTGAAGTAGTCGTGCAGTTTTTGTTTCTCTTCTGGGCTCAGGCCAGTGAAGTGAACAACATTGATCTTTGCCTCAGATAAAAGTGGAGCCAACTCATCTCTGAAGAGCTTGGCATGGCGCTGCTGGAGAACTCGGGTTCTATCCGATATTTCTTGCAGCACCTGTTGAGGGCTCAACCCCGATGGTGATGGGACTGCAATTCCTGTGGCAATTCTTCGCTTGAGCGAAGCTACTCTGACCATGAAAAATTCATCCAAGTTTGAGGCAAAAATAGACGAGTAATTGACTCGCTCCAATAGGGGCGTCGCCTTATCTTCGGCGAGCTCTAAAACCCGCTGATTGAAATCGAGCCAGCTCAACTCTCTTTCGAGAAAGCGATCTTCCGGCAACTCAGGATTTACAGCAGGCGTGAATATAGTTGTTGTCTCATCAGCCATGGAGATATCTTCCCACTATTTGGATGACTATGGTTAGGAGTTAATTCTCTGAACTGCCGGTGGGATCTAGCCGATAGCCCACGTTTCTTACCGTTCCAATCAGGCCCTCAAATTCGCCAAGCTTGGCCCTGAGCCTTCTGATATGGACATCAACGGTTCTTGTTCCACCAAAGTAGTCATATCCCCAAACTTCGCTCAGAAGCTGTTCGCGGCTAAAAACCTGATTCGGATGTTCATGCAGGTAGCGAAGAAGTTCAAACTCTTTGAAAGTTAAGTCAAGCGTCTTTCCATTTATTTTTGCTGTAAAAGTTCCTACGTCGATGACGAGGCCACTTGCACTTTCAATTGGATTGCTTTTCTCCAGAGGCATACTGAGTAATCGAATTCGTGCGTCAACCTCGGCAAGAGAAGCTCCTTCCAAAATAAAATCCTGGCTTCCCCAATCACTGCTTACTGCCGGAAGCCCGCTTTCGGAAATGACCAACAGCAGTGAAGTTTGCCAATTGGCTGCTTGCAGAATTCTCGCAACCGCTCTTGCTTCGACTAGGTTTCTTCGGCAGTCCAAAATCACAATGTCATGGCGGGGAGCGCTGGCAAGTGACTGTGGTTCAAAGTCGATTAGGTGAAGCTGATGTCCCAAAACGTCCAGCGGGGGAAGCGGGTTTTCACGCTGGGGGGAGATACAGAGGATTGTCGCCATGGCCCGCCTAACGCTTGGCAAAATGATAGTGGCATCACCAAAGTCGTTGGATAGAGTCTTGGCATGAGCAATCAGTGGTTCCAGATCAGCGCCATCTGGGCGGGGGTCTTTGTCGCTGGTCTGCTCGCCTATTTGAACCTCACTGGCGATTCTCGATTCGCGGCTTTTGGTGCCATAGCGGCTAGTGCAATTGCAATTGTTAGCCTTGAGCACCTGATTTCATCCAAATCCAAAGACACCGTCAGACAACAAATCTATGTTTCAGCCGGCACCATCTTGTTGCTCGGCCTGTTCACGGCCCTCAGCCTGATTAGTTAGACTTGACCCATGCTGCTTGCCATCGAACTTGTATTCACTGGACTTCTGATCCTTGCATCACTAGCAATCGCTGGCGTTTCTGCGCTCGTTCTTTACAAGCTCTTCAAGGGGCAACGCTAAGTTGTTCGTCCTACCGGATGATTTACCGATTGAACTGACTCCATTTGCATTCCTAATTGGCAATTGGAAAGGTTCAGGAATTGTCTCTTACGCAGGCTCCGGAGAAAGTGAATTTTTGCAGACCATAAAATTCGCTCCGGTGGCTAATGGAAAGCTTCAATACGAGTCATGGGTTACCGATACAGCGGGTAAGCCAATTTCTTCTGAACACGGCTATTGGATGCTCTCGCGCCCAAATGATCAATCTGACTCTGGTCCTGGACTATTACCTGGCAGCGGAGAGAGCGCAATTACTGTGCGAGAGGATTTGGAACTGTGGCGAAACAAGGCGGGTGGATTTGACATAGAGGCTCTGATTATCCAACCCACAGGCGTTGCTGAACTTTACTTTGGACAAATCAAAGGTGCCAGAATCGATATCGCAACAGACGCGGTGCTGCGCTCTCCAAATGCCAAGGAGTATGCATCAGGCCAACGAATGTGGGGATTGGTTGAAGGTGCACTGCTGTGGGCATGGGATATGGCAGCGCTAGGCAATCCATTGAAGTCGCACGCTTCAGCACGGCTGGTTCGGCAAGATGTCTGAGCATTTTGGCAATCCTCTGCTTGAGCAAAGAAAATTACTTTCAGGCGAAGCATTTGTTGAGCGATCAGATCAGTCTGTCATTCGAGTCACCGGAGAAGATGCGAAGAGCTGGCTCCACTCGCTACTCACTCAAGACATATTGAACCTTGGCAGCGGAGAATCTACCGAGGCGTTGCTGCTTAGCCCACACGGCCACATCGAGCATCAACTCAAGATTGTCATTGATGGCGATGATGTCCTAATTGCTCTTCCAACTGCAAAAGTTGATGACTTAGTTGCTTGGCTTGAAAAAATGAAGTTTCGCAGCAAAGTTTTGATTGAAAGAACAAACCTAAAGTCCTTTGGAATGTTTGGTGAAACCAAAATTGGCGCCTGGCGGGATCCATTCTCAATTGAGCGCACCACATCTGTTAGCTACAACCCCAATCGGGCAAAGTTTAATTACTTTGAAATATTTTCTGATACACCACCAAGCAAGGAACCAGCTGGCCTTATGGCTCTTCGGGCATTGAGGATTGCGGCTGGTCGGCCAGACATTCTTGATGTTGATGAAAAGTCACTTCCGCACGAATTTGATTGGCTACTCTCCGCAGTCCATTTGAGTAAGGGTTGCTATCGCGGACAAGAAGCAGTAGCAAAAGTTCATAACCTTGGTCACCCACCTCGTCGGCTAACTCTTGTGAATCTAGAGAACGGTGATGACTTAGCAACGGTAGGAGACCTAGTTTTTTATCAAGACAAGCAGGTGGGAAAAGTGGTGGCTTCAGCGCTGCACTTCGAGCTTGGCTCGCTTGCTCTAGCTTTGGTGGCTCGCAATACTCCCTATCTTGATCTGTTAGTTGAAACTAGCGGCAGAAAAGTTGCAGCTTCACAGCAAGTACTGGTGCCGGCTGATGCAGGGAAAGCCGCTAACCTTCCGCGACCAAGCTCCTTCAAACTTTCCGGCAGAAGTAGCTAGTGGTTTTACTAAGCTGAAGCCATGACCTATCACCTAATTCTGCTCAGGCATGGCAATTCAGTTTGGAATCAAAAGAATCTCTTTACAGGATGGGTTGATGTTGACCTAACTGATCAGGGTCGAGCAGAGGCGAAGCGCGCGGGTGAACTATTGGGCGAATCAGGCTTGAGGCCTGACGTTTTATTTACTTCGGTGCTAAAAAGAGCAATCAACACCGCTCACATTGCGCTGGATCAAATTGATAGAAACTGGATTCCGACCTATCGATCCTGGCGCCTCAATGAGCGCCACTATGGCGCACTGCAGGGCCTAGACAAAGCAGAGACCTTGGAGAAATACGGTCCTGAACAGTTTCAACTTTGGCGAAGAAGTTATGACACTCCACCGCCACCAATAGCCGATGATGCCGAGTATTCGCAGTTTGGCGACGACCGCTATCGCGACCTTGGAGAGCAGATGCCAAGAACAGAATGCCTAAAGGATGTTCTAGAGCGCATGCTTCCTTATTGGCACTCGGATATTTCCGGCCAGCTAAAGCAGTCCAAGACAGTTCTTGTCACCGCTCATGGAAATTCACTGCGGGCACTCGTGAAGCACCTCGATGGAATTAGTGATGCTGACATCGCTGAACTGAATATCCCAACTGGCATTCCGCTCTACTACAAACTCAATGAGCAATTGAAGCCGGAAAATCCTGGCGGGGAATACCTTGATCCCGAAGCTGCTGCTGCAGGTGCAGCCGCTGTTGCTAATCAGGGTAAGAAGTAATTACCACTCACCGGTCTGCAGGAAGCTGACCTTAGAGCTGATATCAACTACGTGGTCGGCAAAGCGTTCAAAGTATCGCGAAGCTAGGGTCACATCGACGGTATACATAGCATTCTCAGACCAGGTTGGCGCCAAGACCACGTCAAAAACTTTTCTGTGCAGGAGGTCTACTGCTTCATCTCGAGCTTGAATCTCTCGCGCCAAATCAACATCTGGATTTTGAAGTAGCGCAACTGCTTTGTCAGCCAACTCAAGATCAATTTTTGCCATTTCGGAAAATGTGGGTCTGAGTGATTCTGGAATGGCGCTGCCTGGGAATCTGTAGCGAGCAATGGCAGCTAGGTGGGAAGCTAGCGAGCCCATGCGCTCAAGGGATGCGCTCATGCGAAGAGCGGAAACCAAGATGCGCAAATCCTTAGCAACCGGAGACTGGGTTGCCAGGATTTTGATTACGAGCTCGTCTAGGTCAAGAGCTTTTCGCTCGTTGCTATCGGCCAGTGCCAATGCCTCATCGGCCAGTGCAACGTCTGAATTAAGAAATGCCCCGGTGCCCTTTTTCATGATTACCCTGGCTCCTTCGGCCAGTTCAACCAGGCGGGACTGAACTTCTTGCAGTTCCTGCTCGAAAATCTTGCGCATTCTTCCTCGTTTCTAAACGCCCTCAGCCAATCAGTCCCAGTGAAACATTGGCTTAATTTCAACCAAACCAGCGGAAAACTGGGCCCTGTCTAGGCAAATTTACTCCTAACCTTATCCCTGGTGGTCGTTAACTTAGTGAACGGAGCAAACGTGGGGCTTTTTGCCAGCAAGCGCGCTCGTTCCCAGCAACCCGAAACCGATGCTGTTGAGCTGCTGGCTTCGCAACTAATCGATGTTGTGGCCAGTGCCGGCGTAGTCCTCGACCAATCCAATTTAGTTTTTAGAGCTTCCCCCGGAGCGAGCCAGTTGGGGCTGATTGCGAATGGAAAGCTGGTTCACCGTGTTCTCAAGGATTTAGTTGATGACGCTCGCAGCAAATCTCAGCCAATTGAAATTGACGCTGAAATTGAAACGGGGCTTAATCGTGATCAAACCTGGATTCATGCCAAGGCAGTCCAGTTCGGTGATCGCTACGTAATGCTGCTGGTGGATGACTTAACTGAAGCTAAGAAACTCGAAGACACCAGAAGAGACTTTGTCGCAAACGTCTCGCATGAACTAAAGACTCCAATTGGAGCTATCAGCCTGTTAGCCGAGGCAATCACTGGCGCAACCGATGATCCGGCCGCAATTACCAAATTTGCTGAAAGCCTGCAAAAGGAATCGCAAAGACTGGCCAACATAGTTCAAGAGCTAATTCAGCTCTCGCGGGTGCAGGGAGCAAACCTATCCGACACGATTGACGCAGTCGACCTCAGCCAAGTAATTGCAGACGCTGTGGATAGAAATCAACTTCTCGCTAGCCAAAACAATATTCGCCTTGCCAGCGACATCGAAGTTTCAGTCAAACTGCGCGGTGATTACGAGATGCTCGTCACTGCAGTTAGAAACCTCATTGAAAATGCAATTGTTTACTCAGAACCCGGTGGCCAGGTTGGTGTTGGCATCAAGATTAACAATGAGGTTGCCGAAATTTCAGTAACCGACTCTGGCATTGGAATCCCAGAAAGCGAACAGGAGCGAATTTTTGAGCGCTTCTACCGCGTCGACCCATCCAGATCTCGCCAGACCGGTGGGACAGGTCTAGGGCTCGCAATTGTGAAACATGCTGCCTCTCAACACCGTGGAGAAATCAAAATCTTCTCGAAAGTCGGTGTTGGCTCAACTTTTACTCTTCGCCTACCAATCAATGCAAATGAGGAAAAATGACTCGTGTTCTAGTCGTTGAAGACGAACCAAATCTGCGCGAACCCCTTGTTTATCTGCTGGAAAAAGAAGGCTATGAAGTTCTCGAAGCCGAAAATGGAAATGCGGCAATTGAATTGTTTAGGAAAAACTCACCAGAACTTATTCTGTTGGACTTGATGCTGCCTGGCATTTCAGGCAATGAGGTTTGTCGGATTATTAGGCAAGAGAGCCAAGTGCCAATAATCATGATTACCGCCAAGGACACTGAGATTGACAAGGTGGTTGGTCTGGAAATCGGTGCAGATGACTATGTAACAAAGCCCTACTCGACCAGAGAACTGCTTGCTCGCATGAAAGCTGTTTTGCGCAGAGGCGCCGAGCTGCCAGTTTCTGAATCGGGACTTTTGAAGGCAGGGCCGGTTGTCATGGATCTGGATCGTCACACCGTTTCTGTGAATGGCGAGCCAATTCAGATGCCGCTTAAGGAGTTTGAGCTGCTGGAACTGCTAATTGAAAATGTGAATCGAGTTCTTACCAGAGGTCAAATCATTGATCGAGTCTGGGGTAGTAATTACTTCGGCGATACCAAGACTCTAGATGTTCACGTCAAGCGCGTTAGATCAAAAATTGAAGAAGACCCCTCAAGGCCTCGCCACTTAATTACCGTTCGTGGCCTTGGCTATAAGTTCGAGGCTTAGTCAATAAAGGGGCGGTACTCTTCGAGCGTTCCGTCTAGAATCGGCACCAGAATTTCAGTTGGATCTCCACCAACCCTGATGTAAACAGGGTGCATTGATCCGGGAAGTTCATTCAGAAACAGTCTCTTACCTTCGGTTCCGTTGTAACCAAGGTCAAATTTTCCTTCTGCAGGAATTGTGATATCGGTCAGGACAACTTTTCCGTCCGAATCCATGGTTTCAAGCTGCGCGGAAACAGTTCCATCGGTGGCGTTGATAAAAGATCCGATCAATACGGAATTTCCATCAGAGTCGGAAACAAATAAAACGTTTCTCGCCTTCAGCTCAGGCAAATCCACCTGAACACCATCGCTCGGGGAGTAGGGGTCCAGTGAGGCAACCTCCCGGCTCAGCGAACAGCCGGCCAAAGCAAAAATGGTGATGAGAGCAGCGATGGCTGCAACGATTTTCTTGGTTTTCAACGGTCCTCCGGGGCCTAACACCCTCAGTTTACCCTAGGAAGCAAGCCTGGCCTGTGGTAAAATTGGGGATTTGGAGCCGAAAGAATTCTATGAAGTTTGAAGTTGGCGAAACTGTCGTTTACCCCCACCACGGAGCAGCAGAGATTATTGAAGTCTCTGAGAAGAAAATCCGCGGGGTAAAGCAGAAGTACCTGAAGCTAAAGGTTGCTCAAGGTGACCTGATTATCCAGGTGCCAGCCGCCAACGTTGAGATGGTCGGTGTTCGAGACGTAATCGACAAAAAAGGCGTTAAGCAGGTATTTGATGTTCTGCGAGCCGAGTTTGTTGAAGAGCCAACCAACTGGTCTAGGCGCTACAAGGCAAACCTGGAAAAACTAGCCAGCGGTGATGTTGTAAAGGTGTCCGAGGTCGTTAGAGATCTGTGGCGAAGAGACCAAGACCGTGGCCTCTCAGCAGGTGAAAAGCGAATGCTGGCGAAAGCTCGTCAAATTTTGATATCAGAGCTCGCACTTGCTCGCAAGGTTGATGAGGAAAAGGCATCCGCTGAACTAGACAAGGTATTGGCCAGCTAGCTCATGTCAGTTGCGGTGGTATTAGTTGCCGCCGGTAAAGGGACAAGACTCGGTGCCGGACAGCCAAAAGCAGCAACTACGGTTGCAGGAAAATCACTACTTGAGCTTTCCCTTCTTCACATCTCAGAATTTAATCCAGATCAGTTAGTCGTAGTTGCTCCCGCTGAACTACTAAGCGAATTCACTCGTCTCACAGCCAAATTCTTTGATGACTTCAAAGTCGTGGTTGGGGGAGAGACTAGGCAGGACTCAGTTGCGAATGGAATGGCAGAGGTAACCACAGATCTAGTTTTGGTGCACGATGCAGCGCGAGCCTTCACCCCGAAAGAAGTTTTTGAGCGAGTTACTGCAGCTTTGGAATACGCCGAGAGCGTTGTGCCAGCAATCAATCCCGCCGACACCATAAAAGAGGTATCGGAAAGCTGGGTTGATCACACTCTTGATCGCTCAAAGCTAAGGATGGTTCAAACGCCGCAGGGTTTCCGAGTCAAGACTTTGCGCGAGAGCTTTGCGAAAGCTCAGTCAACCTTCACGGATGAAGCAGGTTTGCTTGAGTCACTTGGCATTCGCACAGCCATCGTGGATGGCCACGAACACGCCTTCAAGATCACTTATCCATCAGATTTAGAACGCGCGCGAGCAATCTTTGCTGATGTGCGAAGTGGAATCGGTGCTGATGCTCACCACTTCGGCGAGAAGGGAACCCTGATGCTGGGCTGCCTTGAGTGGCCAGAACTACACCGACTCGAGGGCCACTCCGACGGCGACTCTGTCGCTCACGCGATCGTTGACGCCCTGCTATCGGCTGCGAACCTAGGCGACATCGGCTCGAACTTTGGAACCGATCGCAACGAGTATGCCGGAGCATCCGGTGAGCGGTTCATCAAGGAGACACTGCTGCTGCTAGAAAGAAGTGGCTTTACTCCGGTGAATGTGGCGGTTCAGATCATTGCTGAAAAGCCCAAAATCGCCCCGCGCCGAATTG
>JBMLPC010000015.1:0-4714 GCA_049242305.1 Aquiluna sp.
AATGTGGCGGTTCAGATCATTGCTGAAAAGCCCAAAATCGCCCCGCGCCGAATTGAACTAGAGCATCACCTGAGCGAGGTAGTGGGAGCGCCGGTATCGGTGCTAGCCACCACCACTGATGGCCTGGGCTTCCTAGCGGATTCACGCGGCATTGCCGCGGTGGCAACCGCTTTGGTTAGAACGCAAAGCTAGGCTCTTTCCATGAAGTTGTTCGACACCCATGCGGGTGAACTGCGTGAATTTAAGCCGATTACAGCCGGTGAGGTAGGGATTTACGTCTGTGGCCCGACCGTTCAATCAGAACCGCACATCGGACATCTTCGCTCTGCTTTGGTCTACGACATTCTTTCCCGCTGGCTGAATTCACAGGGGCTAAGGGTCACTTTGATTCGAAATGTGACTGACATCGATGACAAGGTTTTAGAAAAGGCAAAAGAGCAAAAGCTGCAGTGGTGGGAAGTCGCATACAAAAACGAGCAGCTTTTCAGCAGTGATTATCAGCGGCTCGGACTTGCAGCACCCAAGCTGGAACCAAGGGCTACCGGTCACATTCCACAGATGATCGAGTTGATTCAAAAGCTGATTGAAAAAGGACATGCTTATCAGGCAGCGGGCTCTGCCGATGTTTATTTTGATACTTCCAGTTGGCCCGCTTACGGAGAGCTAACCAACCAAGACCTTTCGGATGTTGAGTCTGAAGAACTGCACCCAGGAAAAAAAGCACAGACTGACTTTGCGCTCTGGAAGGCCACCAAATCCGGAGAGCCAGAGAGCGCTAGCTGGACTTCACCATTTGGTCGGGGCAGACCAGGCTGGCACATCGAATGCTCCGCAATGGCAACTCACTATTTGGGTTCAAACTTTGATATTCACGGTGGGGGATTAGATCTTCGCTTCCCGCACCATGAGAATGAATTAGCTCAGTCAAAGGCAGCCGGCGACAAGTTTGCTAATTATTGGTTACACAACGGACTGGTTAATGTCGCCGGTCAAAAGATGTCCAAATCAATTGGCAACACGGTATCTAGTTCTGACTTGTTCGCCCTGGCCAGCCCGGTCGCGGTTCGCTACTACTTAGCGAGTGCTCATTACCGATCGGTCCTGGACTACCAACCATCCGTTCTAGCGGAGGCTGAAGCGGCCCTAGAGCGATTGCATGCATTCCTCAAACGAGCAGAGCGAGAGCTGAAGCAAACCCAGTTTGCTGAATTGGATGAGAGAGCAGCGCTGCCGCAGGCCTTTGTTGATGAGATGAATGACGATCTGAATGTCCCGGCGGCGCTCGCGGTAATTCACGAGGCGGTGACTTCCGGCAACAAGGAATTGGACGAACAGCAGTGGCGCGAGGCAGCTGCGCATCGCGCTGAGGTTGAGAAGATGCTCAGAGTTCTAGGTCTCGCACCAAGCCAGTGGCCAAGCGCTACCAGCGAAGAACACAAGGCGCTTGACCAGTTGGTGAAAAAGCTAATTGAGCAACGCGAACAGGCTCGCAAAGAGAAGAATTTTGAGTTGGCCGACACTATTCGCTTGCAGCTAGAAGCAAGTGGAATTGAACTTTCAGATGGCCCATCCGGAACGCATTGGAGCATTAGCTAATGGCAGCGAAGAAAAAACCCGTCAAGGGAACCGGCGGTCATGGGCGCAAGGCGTTGCGCGGCAAAGGCCCAACTCCCAAAGCGGAAGACCGCCCTTATCACAAGGCCTATAAAGCTAAGAAGGCCAAGCAGGCTCAGACCACCAAGCCTCGTCGACAGACCACAACTCGCACTAAGAAATCTTCGGCACATGAAGTTGTCTGGGGAAGAAACTCAGTAGTCGAAGCTTTGCGAGCAAAGATTCCAGCAACCGCTTTATTCATTTCACAAAAAGTTGATCTGGATGATCGCGTTCGTGAGGCGATTGCGCTTGCAAACAACCGCGGTATACCGGTTGGTGAAGTTACCCGCTCCGAGATTGATCGGATGTGTGGTGGGGATGTAGTTCACCAGGGGATTGCTCTGCAGGTGCCTGAATTCAAGTACATCGCAAGCTCGGAGCTGCTTGACCGAGCACTATCGCAATCAACCAGCCCACTTCTTGTGGCACTGGATGGCATTACCGATCCCCGCAATTTGGGGGCAATCATCCGATCTGCTGCCGCTTTTGGTGCTAATGGCATTGTTCTTCCCCAACGTAGAAGCGTTGGCGTGACTGCAAGTGCCTGGAAGACCTCAGCGGGAGCAGCTGCCAGAATGCCAATCGCCATGGTCGCAAACTTAAATCAGGTAATTGCCGATTACAAAAAGCGCGGCTTATTCATTGTTGGACTTGACGGAGATGGCGATGTGAGTCTGCCCGACTTCAAACTCTCCGATTCACCACTGCTTCTGATTGTTGGCTCTGAGGGCAAGGGGCTATCTCGCTTGGTTAGCGAGAATTGTGACCAGATTGTCAGTATTCCAATTGGTGCGAAGACTGAATCTTTGAACGCAGGAATTGCGGTCTCGGTGGCGCTCTACAAAATTTCTAGCTCTCGCTAGACCTTGTCGCGCCAGTCACCCTCTTCTTCATCCTCGGCGACAATCAGTCCAGTCGGTACCGGCTCTGGTAGTGAAATGGCCTCAGTCGTGGAACCAGTTGCTAAATACGAAGCCTCGTCTCTGCGATTTGCCAACACATCAGAGACGTAGGAGCGAACAGCGTCTTCAAGCGAAATGTCCTGACCTGCCTGCTCTGATTTCTTGAGTCGATGCTCTAGCACCTCATGGAATATTTCAGCTGGTTCCAGTTTTCCGGTCAGCTCGTGTGGAATTGCGCTGATCACTGGCTCGTAGACATTGGACTGCCACTCGTGAGCCATCACTTCTTCGTCGGCTCCAGGTCGAGCGTTATTTAGTCGATACTGATCAATGTCATTCAGGAGTCTTCTCGCCTGGTTTTCCTCAACGTCAAGTCCCGTCAGTAGCAGCAGTCGGCGAGCGTGATGTCCTGCATCCACCACCTTGGGTTGAATCTTCACGGTTTGACCATCTTGGTCCTGGGTCATTGAGAGCTCTTCAATGTCAAAGCCAAGCTCATTTAGTCGCTGCACTCGCTTGGCGATTCGCCATCTTTCCGAGGCATCAATCACCTCAACTGCGGTCAACTCTTTCCAGAGCTCTCGGTATTTATCTACGATGCGCTGACTCACTAGAGCTGGATCGATATCAATTCCCTTGCCGGAAGCAATCAAGTCCATCAGCTCACCAGCAATGTTTACTCTGGCAATTTCCAAATCGTTTTCTCTTTGGCCGTTAGAGAGTCTTCCTTCGTAGAGCTGACCGGTTTCAGCGTCTACTAGATAGGCGGCGAATCTTCCAGCATCACGGCGGAACAGGGTGTTTGAAAGCGAAACATCTCCCCAGAAAAAGCCAGCCAGATGAAGTCTTACCAAAAGCAGCGAGAGAGCGTCCACTAAACGCTTGGCGGTTTGTTCGCGAAGTCCCTGCGACCACATCGCTCGATAGGGAAGAGAAAACTTTAGGTGTCTAGTTATCAAGACGGCTGGCAGCTCGTTGCCCTCAAGATCTTGCCTGTTAGAAATGATTGCAAACGGTTCAACGCATGGAACATCAAGTTTTTCTAATTTGCGAAGCATCTCGTATTCACGCTTCGCCAAATCCAGAAGAGTTTCCTTGATGGCAATCACATGCTCACCCAGGTGGGCGAATCTAACTGTGTGACGAGACAGACCCTTGGGAAGAGCCGCAATTGTTTCTTTTGGCCAATCTTCCAACGGCAAATGCCACGGCAGATCCAACAGAGCTGGTTCTGCCGTGGCAGCCGTAATAGAGAGGCTAGGAGCCATCAATTAGTTAAGGCGCTCTCCACTTTCCACATCAAAGAGGTGGAGGGCGTCCTTGTCAGCGTGCAGGTGAATCTTTTCTCCTGCCTTCGGGTGGTTCATGGCGTCAACTCGAACAACAATTGCTTGCTCGTAGCCATCAAGTTGTGCACGGCCGTAGAGGTATCCATCGCTACCAAGCTCCTCCACCACATCAACATCGGCGACTAAGCCGTGTGATGCAGGGGTGAGTTTTTCTGGACGAATACCAACCGTTACCTTCTTGGCAGAGGTCTTAGCCAGCACACTTCTGTCAACCGGTAGCACCTCGTCACCGAACTGCACACCACCTTCAACAATCGGAAGCTGAAGCAGGTTCATCGCTGGTGATCCGATAAAGCCGGCAACGAAAACATTTTGTGGCTTGTCATACAAAGCACGTGGTGAGTCAACCTGCTGCAGTAGTCCATCTTTCAAAACTGCAACTCTGTCACCCATGGTCATAGCTTCAACCTGGTCGTGGGTTACATAGACAGTTGTGACACCAAGTCTTCTCTGTAGTGATGCAATCTGAGTTCTGGTCTGAACACGCAGCTTGGCATCCAAGTTAGATAGCGGCTCATCCATCAAGAACACCTGTGGCTTACGCACAATCGCACGGCCCATCGCAACACGCTGGCGCTGTCCACCGGACAGTGCCTTTGGTTTGCGGTTTAGATATGGCTCAAGGTCCAGCAGCTTTGCTGCCTCAAGCACACGCTCAGCTCGCTCTTCTTTGCTAACACCAGCAATCTTGAGAGCAAAGCCCATGTTCTCTGCCACCGTCATGTGTGGGTAGAGAGCGTAGTTCTGGAACACCATTGCGATGTCGCGGTCCTTTGGTGGAACGTCGGTGACATCGCGGTCTCCGAT
>JBMLPC010000016.1:0-2633 GCA_049242305.1 Aquiluna sp.
TGGGGACTTAGCTCAGTTGGTAGAGCACCTGCTTTGCAAGCAGGGGGTCAGGGGTTCGACCCCCCTAGTCTCCACAAAGAAAATCTCCCTCCGGAAACGGGGGGAGATTTCTTTTTCTGCACCCTGCCTAAAGGGCAATGTCCAATTGCTTAGCAATTTTCTTGCATCGGTTTTGAATTGATTTAGCGCCGGACTTATTGGCCTTTCTAATCCTTGGAATGAAGTCTTGAAGTAATTCCTCATCGACTTCCGCAAAGTCCGCTGCAGCTTGAAAGCCGTAGTATCCGACGATCTTGCTTTTGTCGGTCTCAGCCCAATCCATAATCACTTCGTACGCTCTGCGTCTTTGAGCTTTGGTTAGTTCTGCGTGAACTAGTAGTTGGGGAATGTGCCAGCGAACCTCCTGCTGGGTATAGTGCTCAAGATTCTTCAAAAGGTCTTTTGTAAAAGGCTTTACAGACTCAGGCTTCTGCTCGGCAACCCTCATAGCAACGTAGCTTGATCGCATGGCTATGACCGGATCTTCATCAAGAAAGAGTTTGTAAACATCGGCTAGACCAGAGGGAGCCTTGAGTAGTTTCTGAATAACCTGGTCTGCATCGCCAATTGAGGTTCTTGTCCCACCAGAAAGAGTGTCCCTAACGCCAGCCATAGCAACCCCCAACACTTTTTATCTCAGACCGAGAGATTTCCTCAAAAATATAGTCTGAAAAATAGTCTGAAAATGCAAGTAGATCCGCTACAACCCCCGTCTTTGCTAGGCACGTCAATACCCCTAGTCTCCACAAACAAAACTCCTCCTCCGGGAGGGGTTTTGCTATTTGGGAGTAGTTTTTCTTGATGAGCGAAAAAGTAAAAGGACCCCAGAGCTACTTCCCCTCTATTGAGGCGAAGTATGGGAAGCCGGTTGAGCACTGGTTCAAGATTCTCAACAAGCACAAGACCAAAGCACACATGGAAATGGTTGCCATTCTCAAGAGTGAGCATGAGCTCGGGCATGGCCATGCCAATGCGCTGGTTGCCTACTTCAGGGCAAAAAACAAACTCTAATTAGCCGAGTAGAAATCCCAGCAAGATAGCAAGCACGGGGATTGCCACTAAAACTGCGATTACCGGTTTACGAAGTGAAGGTCTTTTGTTTATGGCAAAAATGCCAACAAACAATGAGATCAGCCACCCAATCGTAATTGGCAGCCCAAGTGTCGTGATGAACATTTGACACCTCCTAATTTCAATCTACTCTTATTGAAAAGGAAGGTTTGATATGGAATCGCTAGCAGCTTTGGTCGCAACTATCTTGTTTGGCTTGATTGCGATTGCTTTGGTAAATCTGGTCTTAGTTGTGTTGGTTAGAAGGGGAAAGCTAAAGCTCTGGGTTGGAATCCTCTCCAACAGCATTACCGGGGTTGCAGCCATTATCGGAATCAACGGATCCTGGGTTATAGGAGCCGCTCCCCTGATTTCCGTATTGGCAGGATCAATTATTTTGACGCTGCCAAAAAGAAATCAGTAGCGGTCGTCTCTCACCACTTCAACATCACTCACCCAGCAACTAACTGCATAGAGCGGAAAGTAGTCTGTCTTTAGTTTTTCTAGGACTTTCTCCAGGACCTCTTCGCTGACAACTGTTTCAATCCGAACATTGCCACCCTCGATGTCGGAGACCCTCTGGTTCCTTGGCCCTGCTCCATGTGCAATAGATGATGTGAAGCCCTTAGCTCCACACTCAACGATGTCCTCTTCGAGTCTGTGGGCGAGCGAGGCTTCAATGACCATGGTCATCAGCTTTCTCTTTTTTAGAATCACAGACCCACTCCTTCAAGAAATTGACTAACAGCAAGCATGACAGGTATTCCAATTGTCAGATTAAACGGGAAGGTAATTCCCAGCGAAGCTGACAAATAAATGCCCGGCGACGCTTCAGGCAGCGCTAAACGAACAGCGGCGGGAGCCGCGATATAAGAAGCACTGCCTGCCAGGATTCCCAGTGCTGCGCTACCAGCCAGACTCATTCCTGTCAGCTGACCAACCAAGACACCAAGTGATCCGGCAATTATTGGGAAGCTGGTTCCAAAGATAAACAGACTCACACCAACTTGCTTCAGATCCTTAATCCTTCTCCCAGCAACCATTCCAAGCTCTAACAGGAATAGCGTGAGGACTCCCGTGAACAAGCCGGTGAAGAAGTCATCGATTCTTGCGTAACCCGCAGAGCCGGTTAGAAAACCAAGCACCACACCACCAACCAACAAGAAGATTGATTTGCCGGTCAAGATTTCTCTCAGCGATTCTCCCCAGCTGATGTTTCTGGTGATTCCCTTGGCGGCTAAAGCCAAACCAATGATGATGCCTGGAATTTCCAAAACAGCCAGCAGGGTATTCACATAGCCCTCAACCTGCAGGCTAAGAGATTCAAGAAAGACAATGCCGGCAGTGAAGGTAACAAGTGAAGTTGATCCGTAGTGAGCAGCCAGAGCGCCTCTGTTCGCCACGTCCAACTTGGTAAATCGAAGCAAATAGAAAGCCGCCACTGGAATCACTATTCCGAGGGCAAGCGTGCCCAGCAGCGGCCCAATGATTTGCTCAAAGCTGGATTCACTCAGCGCTACCCCGCCCTTGATACCAATACCAAG
>JBMLPC010000017.1:0-2664 GCA_049242305.1 Aquiluna sp.
CCCCAGCACCCAGGGGTCAAAACCGCGAGGATGTGCGCCAGCACAATCTCTCGACTGTCCTGCGCCTGGTCCGGCTTTCCGCAACCATTTCCCGCTCTCAGCTAACTGCAGCTACTGGACTCAACCGCTCGACCATCTCGGATCTCGTTGCAGAGCTCGAAGAGCGTGGCCTCGCCTTTGAGACCGAGGCTCTAGTTTCATCCGGAGTCGGAAGACCGAGCTTGATGGTTTCTGCCTCCGACAATGTGGTGGCGTTCGCCGTGCACCCGGAAGTCGATGCAACAACAGTTGGAGCGGTGACGCTCAGTGGTCGAGTGATTGCTAAAGAGCGCATCTTGATGCCGAACTCCCCAAAGCCAAGAGAATCCGAGCTAACAGCCGCAAAACTCATTTCTAAAATATCCGCCGAACTTGATTCGAAGTATCGAGTTGCGGGAGTGGGAGTTGCGGTTCCTGGTCAAGTCAGAGTTTCTGACGGTGTTATTCGCTACGCACCTCAGCTGGGATGGGTGGAAGCTGCGTTTGGTCCGGAACTGAGTCAGCTAACCAGACTTCCTGTTTATCTTGATAACGATGCATCGATTGGCTGCATGGCCGAACGAAACTTCGGCAGCGCCAAAGGCTTTTCAGATGTGGTGTTTTTGTTCGCTGGATCCGGTGGTATTGGTGGCGGAGCGATTGTGGATGGCAAGCAGCTGCGCGGGACATCGGGTTATGGGGGTGAGCTTGGGCACGTTCGAATCTCATCTTCCAGCCAGAGAGATTTCTCCGGCTTCGAGGGAACCCTTGAAGCTTTAGTTCGTAGAGATGATTTGCTCGAACTTTTCAAGCTCTTTGGTGCAACGGATGAAGAACTGGATCGTGAGATTCAAACGGTAAAAACCGCTGCAGCAAGAAATGTCATCTACAAACAAATCGACCATTTGGCAGATGGACTTAGCAACTTTGTCACTATCTTCAATCCCCAAGCTGTGGTGCTCGGTGGATTCCTAACCTCGCTCTTCAACTTCGATTCGGGAAGGCTACTGGAGAGAATGAAAGCGAACGCAGTAGGCGCCTCAGCTGAGCGTGTGGTGGTGAGACCGGCTGGCCTGGGCTCAAACCTTCTAATGGTTGGGGCTGCCGAGCTTCCCTTTGAAATGCTGATGCGCAACCCCGCCGGATACCTGCTGGAACGGGCCAACTAAGCCCCCAGCTTCGCTCCATAAGCGGTAGCGTGTAGGAAGAATTTGCAGTCAATCCCCAGGGTCGAATTGGAGCTGGCATGTCATTAGTAGGCGTTGTTGCTGAACAAGCGGGGGAATCCCGAGTTGCAGCAACCCCAGAAACAGTCAAGAAGATAGTTGCTCTTGGCTACAAAGTAGTGGTTCAAAAGGGGGCGGGCGATCGAGCCTCATTCCCAGACAGCGCCTATGCGAAGGCTGGAGCCAAGGTCGTGACTGGCGTTGCCGCCTGGAAGGCAGACGTTGTTCTCAAGGTGAATGCCCCAACCGATACCGAAATAAAGCGCATGCGTAAGGGTGCAATTTTGGTGGGTCTGCTGAGCCCAGCTTTCAAGCCCAAGTTGCTTAAGTCCCTTGCCAAAAAAGGTGTTACCGCACTGGCGATGGATTCAGTTCCAAGAATTTCAAGAGCACAGTCAATGGACGTGCTTAGCTCCATGGCAAACATTGCTGGCTATCGAGCGGTCGTTGAGGCAGCAAATGAATTTGGTCGCTTCTTCACGGGTCAAGTAACAGCTGCAGGAAAAGTCCCACCAGCCAAGGTGTTGGTGGCAGGTGCCGGTGTGGCAGGTCTAGCTGCAATTGGTGCTGCATCAAGTTTGGGTGCAATTGTTAGGGCCACCGATCCAAGACCTGAAGTAGCAGATCAGGTGAAATCAATTGGCGGTGAATACCTAGCAGTTGAGATTGCAGAGAAGATGCAATCGAGTGATGGCTATGCGAAAGAAACAAGTGCTGCTTATAACAAGCGGGCTGCTGAGATTTACACCGAGCAAGCAAAAGATGTAGACATCATCATCACGACTGCTTTGATTCCAGGAAAACCTGCTCCAAAACTAATTACCGCCAAAGACGTTTCACAAATGAAACCAGGCAGTGTGATTGTTGACATGGCAGCAGCTCAAGGTGGAAACGTTGAAGGAACTGTTGCCGGGAAAAGAATTGTCACCAAGAACGGTGTAATTATTCTTGGCTACACCGATCTACCAAGTCGGCTCCCGCAGCAATCATCACAGCTATATGGAACAAACCTGGTGAACCTGCTAAATCTCTTGACCCCTAATAAAGATGGCAAGACAGTTATTGACTTTGAAGATGTTGTTCAAAGAGCAGTCACAGTTGTTAAGGAGGGCAAGATCACCTGGCCTCCACCACCGGTGCAAGTTTCTGCGGCTCCTGCCTCTGCGCCAGTAGCAGCGGTTGAAATAAAGCCAAAGAAGAAGATGTCAGCTAGAACACGCAGTGTCTTGATTGGGGCTGGTTTTGCAGCACTCTTTGGTTTGATTTCTGTTGCACCACCACCTCTGCCGCAGCACTTCTTGGTTTTGACCTTGGCAATTGTGGTCGGTTACTACGTGATTGGTAAGGTTCACCACGCCCTGCACACCCCACTGATGAGCGTCACCAACGCCATCTCCGGCATCGTTGTAGTGGCGGCGAT
>JBMLPC010000018.1:0-4504 GCA_049242305.1 Aquiluna sp.
AGATTTTGGCATGACTTTCACCGTGAGAGCGGGGTATCTCTATGAGCGCAACAAGGGTTTTCGTAGCGCGCCTAGTTGGCTGCGGAGTATTCGATCCAGTGGGCGACCGGGTTGGCAAGGTAGTGGACGTGGTTATGTCCTACCGTCAAAAGCTTGCTCCAAGGGCCAAAGGTTTATTGATTGAAATTTCTGGCCGCAGAAGAGTCTTTTTGCCAATGGCCCGAGTCACCGCGATCTCTCCCGGTCAGGTAATTACCAATGGACTAATTGACCTTCGACGTTTCTCTGCTCATGGTCAAGAGTTCCGGGCTGTAGCTGAAATGCTGGGTAGAAAAGTAAAGCTGACTAGTCCAAACCGCTTCGGAAAGATTGAAGATTTTGCCATTGAGCGAAACAAGCGTGGCGAGTGGAACATGACAGAGCTTTACATTCGCAAGCAAACCAAGGCCGGAAACCCTTTCAAGAAAGGGCCAACCGAATTTGTGATGTGGAGTGACATTACCGATCATGAAGAGGATGTCACTTCAGCAGATGCCAAGCAACTGCTTAGCACGGTCGAAGACCTCAAGCCAGCAGACTTAGCTAGCGCAATGATGGATCTTCCGGAGGAACGCATGCTTGCAATCGCTGAAGAACTTGATGATGAGCGACTAGCTGAATTGCTGGAAGAGCTGCCCGAAGAAGAACAGCTTGAAATCATAAATGATCTTGAAGATGAGCGAGCTGCAGAAGTCTTGGATTTGATGGGTCCAGACGATGCTGCGGATCTGATGGCCAATCTGCCAGCGGAACGAACGGAAGCATTGCTCGAAATGATGGATGTCGAGGAAGCCGACGACATTAGACAGCTTCTCCAATACGAGCCATACACTGCTGGTGGTTTGATGACACCTGAGCCAATTATTTGTTCCTCTGAAACAACCGTTGCGCAAGCACTGGCGCTGGTTAGAAGAGCAGCGGTTGAGCCTGTGCTAGCGGCACAAGTTTTTGTGACTATGCCGCCGTTTGAAACCCCGGCTGGGCAGTACCTCGGTGTTGTTCATTTCCAAAAGCTGTTGCGTTACCCTCCTGGCGAGCGCCTGGGCAATCTTATGGACACCGAGTTGGAGCCAGTTGCTGCGGATGCACCGATGCAACAAATTCACCGAGACTTGGCGACCTATGATCTGGTGGCGCTGCCGGTTGTTAGCAAAGATGGCAACTTACTCGGGGCCGTCACAGTTGATGACGTGCTCGATCACCTGCTGCCGGATGACTGGCGAAGTGAGGAGGAATAATGGCGAAAATCGATTCAAAGCTAGAGAGTCCGCTGGGTCGTCGCTCAGTACTTCGAATTCCATATTTTGACCAGGAGACAGTTGGTCGCATATCCGAGCGCTTCGCCAGAGCCATGGGAACAGGACTTTTCATTGTCGCAATGACGGTCATTATTGCTATCTGGATCACCTGGAACACATTGGCGCCACAAGATATTCAGTTTGATCCAAGAGCCTTGAATTTCACCCTTTTAACACTGCTCCTCTCTATGCAGGCGTCCTATGCGGCTCCACTGATTTTGCTCGCTCAGAATCGAGCCGCTGATAGAGATCGCGTGAAGTTTGAACAAGACCGTCAACGCGCCGAACAGAATCTGGCCGACACCGAATACTTAGCGCGTGAAGTGGCTGCGTTGCGTCTAGCACTCGAAGAACTTGCTACCAAGGACGAACTAAGAGATGAAATTCAGAAGGCTGTCCGCGAAGTGGTGGAGGAGCTCAAGCCGAGCAAGCCGAAGAAGGCTAAGTGAACAAAGCGCTTGCGGCTCTCTCTGGCGTAATCGACCCTGAGCTAAGACGACCAATCACGGAGTTAGACATGGTTGGTCAAATCTCAGAAACCACCGACAGTGTTGAAGTTGAAATAAAGCTGACAATTGTTGGCTGCCCAGCCGCCCAAACCATCGAAAGAGATGTCCGTGCAGCGCTGGCGACGGAGTATTCAAGCGTCAAGGTAAACATGAAGACTATGAGCGCTGAGGAGCGAGATGCTCTGAAGAAAAAACTTCGTGGAGATAAGCCAATTCGATTCAATCCCTTTGCCCAAGAAAGTTCACTAACCAAAGTCATTTTCGTTGGTAGCGGAAAAGGTGGCGTTGGAAAGTCGACTCTGACGGTCAACTTGGCAGTTGCCTTGGCGCAGCTTGGCAACAAGGTTGGATTGTTGGATGCCGATATCTTCGGCTATTCGATTCCAGGTCTGATGGGCATCAATCAGTCCCCCACCAAAGTCGACGAGCTGATGCTGCCGCCAATCACATTTGACGTGAAGGTGATTTCAATTGGATTCTTCGTGCAAGACAACAAGCCAGTTGCCTGGCGCGGACCGATGCTGCACCGAGCAATTGAACAATTCCTTACCGATGTCTACTGGGGTGATTTAGATTTCTTATTGGTAGATCTTCCTCCTGGCACGGGTGATGTCGCAATCAGCCTGGGCCAGCTACTGCCAAATGCGCAATCCATCGTCGTCACTACACCCCAAGCCTCAGCGGCAACCATCGCAGAGCGCTCAGGGGCAATTGGTCTGATGACCGGGCAAGCTGTCCTTGGCGTGATTGAAAACATGAGCTACTACGACTCTGGCAGTGGAAGAGAATACCTCTTTGGTGAGGGCGGGGGGTTGGCTGTTGCAAATAGGCTTTCCGAGCTGAGCCAGACAGCCGTTTCTTTACTTGGCCAGATTCCGATCAGCCCTGCCTTGAGAAGCAGTGCCGATTCAGCACTTCCAATCGTCAGTTCTGATCCCGAAGACCCTGCTGCCAGGGCTATTGTTGAAATAGCACAGAACCTGAGCCAACAGCCCAGGGGTCTCAGCGGGAAGAAACTAGGGCTAAATCCGATTTAGGAATGTATGCAAACCATCACAATCGTCGATCCTCTAACAGGTCAAAAACTCCATGATCTAGAGGCCCATTCTGCAGCCGATGTTGCGCTGAAGTTTCAGGTAGGAAGAGAAGCGCAACCCGCCTGGCATCAATTGGGTGCTAAGAATCGAGCCAAAATCGCTCATAATTTGGTGGACGTGCTGATTGCCAATCAAGAAGAGCTGATGGATGTTCTTCAGATGGAAACTGGTAAAGCTAGGATGCACGCGTTCGAAGAGGTAACTGGTGCTCTGGCTGCTATCTCCTACTACGCCAAAATTGCACCAAAGCTTTTGAAACGTAAAAAAGTAAAGGGCGGCGTTCCTCTACTTATCACCGCCTATGTCGAGCCTGCTCCAGTGGGCGTAGTGGGCGTAGTTACGCCTTGGAATTATCCTCTGGCACTAACCATGATGGAAGTTATTCCGGCAATCATGGCGGGCAATGCCGTAGTTCAAAAAGCAGACAACCAAACGGCAAAGACTGTCATCATGGCGCGTGACCTAGCTGTCAAGGCAGGCGTTCCACAAGACATTTGGCAAGTGGTTCACGGCGAACCTACTGAGGTTGGTAATGCTGTTACGGACAATTGCGACTACATGTCATTCACAGGTTCAAGTGCCGTTGGCCGCCTGGTTGCCCAGCGCGCTGCATCGCGATTGATCGGTTACTCCTTGGAATTGGGTGGAAAAAATCCAATGATTGTTTTGCCCGGTGCGGACCTAAATGAGGCTGCAGAGCTAGCCATTTCAGGAGCATATGGAAATGCTGGGCAGCTATGTGTATCCATTGAGCGGCTGTATGTGCCCAACTATGCATTGGCAGACTTCGAGCGGGTGTTAAAAGAGAAAGTTGAAAGCCTAACAATTGGATCTTCCAACAAGTTTGATTTTGACATGGGGGCTCTGACTTCGAAGGCCCAACTGGAGCGCGTCTCAGGCTTTATTGATAGGGCTAAGGCGGAAGGTGTGCGAGTTGTCACCGGCGGCCACGCCCTGCCGGAAGTTGGACCAAATTTTTATGCGCCAACGGTGATTTCGGATGTTCCGCACGGAGCTGAAATCCTGCACAAGGAAGTTTTTGGTCCTGTAATTGTTTTGGTTGGCTACAGCTCACTCGATGAAGCAGTAGAGCTTGCAAATGCCACCGAATTTGGCCTGAACGCATCGGTGGTTGGTGACACCAAGAAAGCACTTGAAATAGCGTCAAGGCTCATGGCCGGTTCTGTAAACATCAACGAAGGTTACCGAGCTTCTATGGCTTCAATGGCAGCGCCAATGGGTGGAATGAAGCAAAGTGGTGTTAACAGACGAAGCGGTCCCTACGGATTACTGCGCTTTACTGAGAATAGAACCATCGGTGTGGCAAACCGGTTGCCGCTTAGATTGCCGAATCGTGCCAGGGATTACCGACGCATGGCACCGCTGATGACGAAGCTTGCCAAGTGGATGGGTAAGTTCTAGGTCGATTCCAGATCGAATGGTGGGGTTTCGCCCAATTCCAATTGCTTCTGCGGCGGTTTAGCTCGATTCAAAGTATCTGCGACAGTTGGCTTTCGCTTTTCTTCCAGCAGCGCTTCTCGAACAATTCTTCTCGGGTCAT
>JBMLPC010000019.1:0-14622 GCA_049242305.1 Aquiluna sp.
CCCCACTGATGAGCGTCACCAACGCCATCTCCGGCATCGTTGTAGTGGCGGCGATCCTGCAGATCACCGATACCAATCCACTGGTTCAGGTGCTAGCGGCCTTTGGAGTGTTGCTGGCCAGCATCAACGTGTTTGGTGGATTTGCGGTAACCAGACGAATGCTCAAGATGTTTACGAAGGGAGACAAGTGATGAGTGCACTAGCTATTGCTAACGCTGCCTACATCGCAGCAGCCCTTCTGTTCATCATGAGCCTGGCCGGACTGAGCAAGCACGAAAGCGGCAAGAGCGGTATTTGGTATGGCATGGCTGGAATGGCAATTGCCATGCTGGCAACCATTTGGCTGGCGCTTTCTGGTGAGCAAACTGCAGCGACTCAATCTGCGCTGATCTTGCTGGTTATCGCACTTCTAGCGGGTGCTGCGATTGGTCTTTACAGGGCAAAAGTTGTTGCAATGACTGGCATGCCCGAACTGATTGCTCTGTTCCACAGCTTCGTTGGTCTAACGGCAGTTTTGGTTGGTTGGAATGGTGCTCTGCACGCAGGAGATCTCCCACCTGAGCTAGTTGGTGTTCACCGAGCGGAAGTATTTATCGGTGTCTTTATAGGTGCAGTTACTTTCACTGGTTCCATCGTTGCCTACCTAAAGCTCTCAGCCAAGATGTCTTCCAAGCCGCTGATCTTGCCAGGCAGAAACTTCTTGAACCTGGCTGCACTGGTTTCCTTCATCGCACTGACTGTTGGCTATGTAATTACTCCTGAGCTTTGGCTACTAATTGCAGTGACAGCCTTAGCTCTTGCATTGGGTTGGCACCTGGTTGCCTCCATTGGCGGCGGGGATATGCCGGTGGTTGTTTCGATGCTAAACAGCTATTCCGGTTGGGCAGCGGCTGCTACTGGATTCCTGCTGAGCAACGATCTTTTGATTGTTACCGGTGCGCTGGTTGGCTCTTCTGGTGCGTACCTTTCTTACATCATGTGTAAGGCGATGAACCGTTCGTTTATATCGGTGATCTTTGGCGGCTACGGAATCGAAGCGCCATCCGAGAGCGCTGAAGAGACTGGCGAGCACACCGAGATTGATGCCGCTTCTGCAGCAGAACTTCTGTCAGCGGCCAAGAGTGTGGTTATTACGCCTGGCTACGGAATGGCAGTTGCGCAAGCGCAGTATCCAGTTGCCGAGCTCGCTAAGCGACTGCGAGAAAAGGGTGTCGAGGTTCGCTTTGGTATTCACCCAGTGGCAGGACGTCTTCCTGGACACATGAACGTTCTGCTGGCTGAGGCAAAGGTTCCATATGACATCGTGCTGGAAATGGACGAGATTAATGACGACTTTCCACAGACTTCAGTGGTGCTGGTTATCGGGGCAAATGACACAGTGAATCCAGCTGCCACCGAAAACCCTGGCAGTCCAATCGCGGGAATGCCGGTTTTGAAGGTCTGGGAAGCCGAGCGAGTAATTGTCTTCAAGCGATCAATGGCGTCTGGTTATGCCGGTGTTTCAAATCCACTGTTCTATAAAGAAAACGCCAGCATGCTATTTGGTGATGCCAAAGAGCGCGTGGAGGATATTCTCAGGTCGCTTTAGTGCAAGCTGATTAGAATTGGGAAAATGGAGAAACTCAAGGGCTTCTTAGCCAAATTACCCCATCCAGTTCGATGGGTAATTTCTATTGTTTTGGGTTTTATCTTCTTAATTCTTGGCTTGGTAATGATGGTAACGCCGGGGCCTGGTTTGCTGTTCATCTTTCTAGGGCTCTCCCTCTTGGCACTTGAAATTGAGTGGGCCAGAGAGCTCAATAAGCAGGGGATGCAAGGGCTAGAGAGAATAGTGACAAAAGTAAAGAGCTATTTCAAAAGAAACAAAGACTAACTAGTTTTTGATTGGTTAGAACCGGTCGAAGCATGCGCCGCCGCTATTGCTCTTTTTCCGGCCGGGAGCAAGACAGCTAATGCCGCAATCAAGACAGTGGCGGCTCCGGTGACAATCATCAAAATCTCGACAGACACAACATCTGCTAGCGGTCCAAGAATGGACATTCCCAGCGGCATTGCAACTGCCATCACAATTCCAACAAAACCAAAGACTCGTCCTTGGCGCTCAGGCTCAACTGTCTCCTGCAGCAGCGTCATGGCTGAGGTAGAGAACGCGGGAACCGCCAGTCCAATCAAGAAGAACAAAACATAGAAAACAATTAGGTTTACGGTAAAGCCCAGCGCGATTGCCAGGATTCCAAACAGGATCGATGTTCCAATAATTGCGGCGATTCGGTCAATCTTGTTGGCTAATAGCGCCATCAAGGCACCACCTAAAACCATGCCAACCCCAAATGCAAGTTCCAGCACTGTCAGCATCCAAACTTCCGAACCAAAGTTTCTCACCAGCATTAGCGGCGAGAGGTTGGACGGCGCAACAATCAACAAGAAAACAATTGCAAAGATTGCCATCACCCAGCGAACCAACTGATTACTAAAGATGTAGCTGATGCCTTCCTTCAAATCCGTTAGATAAGAAGGCTTTTCTGCACTGGCAGCTCTGGCCAGAGTCGGGACGGAAATAGTGGCCAGTAGGGAAAGACCAATTGCAGCTGTAACTACATCAATGAACAAAACCGCTTCCAGCGAAAAGTTTGCATAAACAGCTGCTGCCGCAACAGGTGCCAAAAGCGTAAGCGATGACTGGATACTGCTGTTGATTCCGTTTACGCTCATCAGCTGGTCGGTCGGAACAATCTGTGGCACCAGTGCCGAAATTGCCGGCATCTGCACACCCGCGCCAACCGAGCGGATTGCCATCACCAGGAAAATTAGCCACAGATCATCCGTTCCTGAAAGCATGAAAAATGCCAACACTAAGGTGGCGAGGGCAATTGTTGAATCGGAAACGATAATCATGATTTTGCGATTTACGCGATCCGCCCAAACCCCAGCAAAAATCGAGACGATTGCCTGCGGCAGAAAACCAAAAATTGCGGCAAGTGCCAAAACCAATCCTGACTTCGTAGTCAGGGTTAGATGCCAAAAAATTGCATACTGCACCAGGAAGGAACCAAAAGTCGTTATGGTTTGGCCAACCAGAAAGACTGCCACTTTTCGTTTCCAGTCAGGCATCGATTCACTCTGCTTCGGCTCTGGGGCGTGCAGAGTTTGGGGGTTTGTAAGATTTTCCATAATTACTTATCCGAGTGTAACTCAACTCGAAATCGCTAAACTGCCAGCTTTTCTTTCTTCTTCCTGGATCCCAGGTTGAATGTCGAAAGAAGTCCCAGCAGCAAGAACGCCGCTGCAGCCCAAGCTGAGAATTTGGCTCCGTCAGTGAATGCATCGCCTGCTGCCACTTGAACTTCGGCAGCGATGTCAGCTGGAATGCCTTGCTGTTCAAGACCAGTTCCGATTTGTGGAATAGCACCGCCAGCTGAGTCCACTACTGCCTCCACCAAGACCTGGCTCTGCTCACTCTGAACGCCGATATCGCTTAGGCGAGTTTCGAGTGAAGACTGTGTACCCGTAAATAGCAGCGTGCCCAGCACTGCAATTCCCAGTGCTGAACCAATTTGGCGGACTGTTGACTGAGATCCTGAGCCTTGGCCAGCTTTTTCCATAGGAACGTCGACCATGATGACACCGGTTAGCTGTGCCGTTGCAAGACCAATTCCGATTCCATAAACAAAAAGGAAAGGTGCGATTCCGACCCAGCCAACTGACTGGGAGGCAACTACTGCTACACCAACGACACCCACCAGCTCAAGCAAAACACCAATTTGCACAGCTCTTGCTGGCGGTAGCTTCCCGCTCAGTGCGCCGCCAACACCGGATGCAACAAATGCACCTCCTGCTAGCCAGAGCAAAACCAGTCCAGAAGAAATTGGGCTAAGCCCTAGAACATTCTGCAGCCATAGCGGGATAGCAAAGAGGATTCCAAATTCACCCATTGAAATAATTAGAGCTGCAATGGAGCCATTTCTAAATGATGCAATGCGGAAAAGGTTTAGATCAAGCAAAACATTTTTTCCCAGCTTGCCTCTGCGTGATTCCCAGAAAATAAACATCACCGTCGCCACAGCAGAAATTGCTAGCGATACTGGAATTATTGATAGACCTTCGGTTGGCCAAGCAAAATCGAACAACTTAAACTGATTCTTATCGCTCGCCTCCCACCAGCCATAGATTCGGCCTTCAATTAACCCAAATACCAAAGTTGAAAACATGACTACTGAAATTGCTGCTCCGACCCAGTCCAAGCCACCCTTGGCCTGTTGGGCTTTTGATTCTGGAACAAAAATTGCAAGACCAACCAAAATCAAAAGGCCAAGTGGCAAGTTAATCAAAAATGCCCAGCGCCAATCAAAGTCAGTAGCCAACCATCCGCCAAGTACTGGCCCAACCGCGACCATGCCACCAATTGTTGCGCCCCAGACTGCAAAGGCAATACCGCGCTCTTTGCCTTGGAAGTTAGCATTCACTAGTGAAAGAGTGGTCGGCAAAACCATCGCTCCACCAATACCCTGAACAATTCTTGCCAGAATCAAAGCCGACGCTGAATCAGCAGAACCTGCCCAGACGGAAGAAAAAATGAAGATTGCAATACCAATACTCAGTAGCAACTTTCTTCCGATGCGATCCGCTACCGAACCCCAGACCAATAGCAGTGAGGCAAATACCAACACATAGCTCTCTTGCACCCATTGGACCTCGGTGGAGGTCAGAGCAAGGTCATTGATTATGGAGGGGAAAATTGTGTTGACGATGGTTCCATCGATAATCACGAGGGAAATCGACATTGATATGAAAACTAAACCGATCCAGCGGTTTTTGATAGCTGCCACTTATTTACCTAGCGCATTCAAAAGTCAAAAAGGAGGTCCAAAAGGAACCCCTTTTGAAGACTAGCGGGATAACCGCGAAAACCTGCCAATGGCCAGAGTTTGCGCCAGTAGAGCGGGATTGACCCATGGAGAGGAAGCCGGCAGGCTCGAGGATAGGAGTTTTTGCTAGAGATTCGACTTCAAAAGACCTAGAATTATGGATAATCTCCATGAATAAGGTGCAAAGTGCAGAGAAAATCCCGAATTCTGATTGACCAATCGCATTCGCAGGCCTGGACCATTGATTTAGCGCTTGCCCAGCAAATGAACCCGGCCAATCCAGCTGATGCCAGCTATGCAAAGCTGCGCGAACTAGCGGAAGATGCTGGGTATGAGGTGTTAGCTCACACAACTGGAGAAATTTCGTCAGCTCTCTTGAGCGATGTGGATGTTTTAGTTCTGCCTCATGCGGCGACTTCAGACTGGGAGCACACCGTTGGCTATGGCTCACCAGTTCTTGCCAAAAACGAAATTGATGCAATTTCACAATTCGTTTTAAGCGGCGGCGGTCTGCTGGTCCTGGGTGAAAATGAACAAGCCAAATATGGAAACAACTTCAACGAGCTAATTAGTCGCTATGGAATGAAGCTCAGCAATGAGACTGTGCAGGATCCGGCTAAAAATTTCAAAGACGTTGCATCCTGGCCAAAACCAGAGTTTCCAACCCTCTTACTTTCAGACTTTAGATTTATGGTTCACGAAGTAGTGCTTTACAGAACAGGAACGCTCGAATTAGCAAGCGACTTTGCAGGCGAGGTTTTTCTGAGAACCAGCGAATCTGCACTTCCAGCCCAAGCGCCGGTGGCAGCAGCGGTGCGGGATGGCAAAGGCCAAGTTGTTGTAATTGCTGATTCCGATATCTTTGGCGATGACTCAATCAATGACTTAGACAACTCAAAGTTGCTCTTGAATGTTCTTGGCTTTTTAGCTTTGGGTTCAAAGCAAGGTAGCCGAGACATTGAAGCTGCAAGAACCAAACTAGAAAACAATGCGGCTTGGAAATCAATGCGAGCTGCAGTAGAAGAGCTCAGGCTTCTGCAGAATAAAGATGGTGCGATTGAGGATCCTACTTTTCACCCCAAAGCATCAGCGCTGCTAGATCAACTTCTGGCTGGCATTCGCGATCTAGCTCCGAGCTTCTCTCATCAAGCGGATTACCTAACCCAAGCTGTGAAAGATCTAGGGGGTTGGCGAGCCGGTGGCTTTGGCAAGCCAGATTTCTACGAATCACTGCAGCTATTTAGGCCAGACCTAATGAGAAAAAATGACATCCAACACCTGGCTGTTTTTTCGATGTATACCCAAAACGGAAACCCGAACCGCAATCTAGAGGTTTTGGTAACCAACACTTTTTGGCCACAGTGGTTGGCTGACAAAGAGAAAAAGTATTCCAATCCAGCTTTTATACCAATTGAATTTGTGGGCTTCACCGCTGGCTACGACAGCAACTCTGCAGTGTTCTTCCCAGAGACGGTGGCGGTTAGAGAGGTAGCCACCTATTACTGGGGAGGTATTTTCTGTGATCGCGAAGCGGCCAGATTCCGCAAGGTGGTGGCGGGAGCGAAGGAACTGCTCTACTTACCACTTCCAGCAAGTGCCGAGGAATTACTTTCAGATCAGCTGCTAGCCCAGGAGACCTTTGTTCTATGGGATCTGATTCATGACCGCACTCACTCGCGAGGCGACTTACCCTTTGATCCGTTCATGATCAAGCAGCGCATGCCCTTTTGGATGTATGCACTCGAAGAGCTTAGGTGTGACCTTTCAACTTTCCGCGAGACCCTTGTGTTGGAAGCAGAAGGGGACAGGCTGGCTAAATACATTCGTTATGCGATTTTGTTTGATCGTCTCTTCCGCTTCCCAATTACTGGCAGTCGCGTGAGAAACTACGACGGGCTTGGCGGGCAGATTATGTTTGCTCACCTTCACAAGTCAGGCGCTTTGCACTGGCGAGACAACAGACTGACATTCGAGTGGGACAAAGTAATTGACTCGGTTGTTGAGCTCAGTAATCAGGTAGATGCTCTGTATCACGATGGAATCAATCGCTCACGTCTTGCGCAGTGGATTGCGGCCTATGAGTTCGTAAAAGGCCTAGTTCCCCCACACCCTGCCTCTAACTGGGCCAAGGGACCAGAGCAGTTGCCAACCGGTGGGGAACTGAAGGAGGTTGTGAACTTAGTTCTGGATGATGAGTTTCCACTAAACGTCTTCTACGAGACGCTAAACCGCAAGCTTTCTGACTTGGTTTTAGCCACCAAGGGAATTACGGCCTAGGGCATACTTTCAACCATGGAATCTCTAGATCGGACCATCGTCTTGGCACTAGCCAAGGAATCTTCACTTTCGCTGTCTGACTTTGCGGCGCAGCTAGATGTTCCAAGCTCCACTCTGCACCAGCGAGTGAAAAAGCTTGAAGCCAGAGGAGTAATAACTGGTTACCGAGCCGAGGTTGATAAGCGTCAGGTTGGATTAAAAATCAGCGCCTTGGTTTCGCTAACTCCGATTGATCCTGCAGCACCAGATGACATTGTTGAGAAAATTTCCAAAATCGCCGAGATTGAGTCTTGCTGGTCTGTTGCGGGAGTTGAGTCTTACATCGTGAAGGTGGCAGTAGCAGAGCCAGAAGCTTTGGAGGAATTGCTGGCGAGAATTAGATCTGCCGCTAATGTCTCAACCAAAACCAGTGTGATCCTCTCCACCGCATTTGAGTCAAGACCCCCTGCCATCCCCGAGGAGCCAAGTGAATAATCAAAGAGGTTTTGCTAGCGATAACTACGCAGGCATTCATTCATCAGTTTTAGATGCCATTGGCAAGGTCAACCATGGCCACGAGGTTGCCTATGGCGAGGATTCTGAAACTAAGCGCTTTGACTCGGTGGTCAAAGAACTTTTCGGACCAAACGCGGTGGGATTTCCTGTATTTAATGGCACCGGTGCAAACGTCATTGCTCTTCAAGCTGCAACTAAAAGGTGGGAAGCAGTAGTTTGCGTGGAGAGCGCTCACATTCATGTTGATGAAGGTGGAGCCCCTGAAAAAATGGCAGGCCTAAAACTTTGGACCGTTCCTTCTCCAACTGGCAAACTCACGGTTGAGCTTGCCAAGAGCCAGCTGTTTGACATGGGAGTTGTCCACAGAGCGCAACCTGCGGTCATCAGCATTACCCAAACCACTGAGATGGGAACGCTTTATCAACCTTATGAAATCAAAGCACTAGCAGACCTCGCCCACGAGCACGGACTGCTTCTTCACCTAGATGGCGCCCGCCTTTCTAATGCGGCTGCTGCCCTGGGCCTTAGCTTTGCCGACTTCACCACCAAGGTTGGCGTGGATCTGGTTTCACTTGGCGGCACCAAGATTGGCGCCTTGGCAGCGGAAGCAGTGATTGTTACTGACACTTCTAATGCAAGGGGCAAGCAGCTGGCGGACGCCTTGCCGTTTCTAAGAAAAACTTCCATGCAACTTGCCTCCAAGATGCGCTTTGTTTCTTGTCAGCTAAATGCATTATTTGAAAATGGCGCTGCGATAGCGATTGCTAACGGAAAGCACGCAAATGCCATGGCAGCAAAGCTGTATGAGGGAATCACTGAAATTGCCAAAAGCAATCCAGCGGTGCAGGTTCCAAATAAGGCAGAAGCCAATGCGGTGTTTCCGATTCTGCCAGCGAACGTTACGGAAAAACTACAACAGGATTACCGCTTCTATGTCTGGAATCAGGCCACTGGTCAGGTTCGCTTAATGTGCTCATTTGACACTACCGAAGAGGATGTAAACGGCCTGCTGACTAGATTGTCGCAACTGCTTTCGCACTAACACTGGCGGAGAATGGGGGATTCGAACGGCAGAATCAAGAGTCTTCTAGACCGATTCTCCAACGCTCTGTAATTTTGCAAGCCTGATTTCTCGAATAGCTAGGAAGACGGGAAATGTGAACGCCAGGGCAATCAAAAAAGAAAGTGGAATGAGAATCCAGGTCCATTGCAACTTCATGCGCCAACCCTCAACCAGCATGAAAACGCTCCCCATGAGCGCAACGACAATAATGTCAACGGCTGCTGATGAACTTGCAGGGTTAGCAAACCAAGCTTCGAGATAGGACTGTTCTGTATTGAGTGCAAAAAACTCAAAATTGAAATACCACGTTCCAACTAAACCAACTACCGCCAAAACTAAATAGATTGAGATTAGGACGACTTTCGAAGGCGAAATACGCTTATTTAGATTCTCCATTTGCCACTAGCTCCTAACTCTTTGCCGAAGACGGTTTAGAACTGACCAAATTGTGAATGCAAAAACTGATAAAGCAAAGAGAATCAGTAGTTGCATAATCGTTTCCTGGCTCGGATAAATGAAGGGCTCTGCTCTAAGTGCCTGTCCAGTAACTACCAAAACAAAACCCAAGTAAGTCAGATTGCCTATAACTAGGGTTGGTAGGCGCATAAAATCTGGCAAGTAGCGCTGGATAATTAGCAGAGTAATTGCAATTTGAATTGCATGTAAGCCAAAGAAGTGACCTACTCGGAGATCTCCTGCGACTGTGCTCCAGCCCAGCAAGGGCAGTCCTGGACCGCCATCTGCCACTCCCACTGCGTGAGCCCCAGCAATGCCTTGGAAGTTAGTTAGCTGCTCTGCGGTAGGTCCAGTCATGAAAAAAGCAATTCCCATACCAACCGCTGTAATTGAACTACCAAGTCCCAACCCAATTCTCATGAGCATTGGCTTTTGGCGTTCTAGCACAATCAGGAGACTCAGGACGATTGTGCTCGCAAAGATGATATTTACAAATGTCGCCATAATGGCCCACACCGCTAATGAGACAGGATTTGAAACATTAAAGTGGCTGGTTGTTTCTAGAGCTGCCGCTCCTGCTATCCCAATCATTTCAATGATGAAGGAGATAGCAATGATTACACCTGTCCAATAAACGATTCTAGGCCAGCGCGAGATGTGGGCACTAAGCCATGAATAAGTAACACAAAAGATTCCAGTTGAAATGAAAAACTTCATGGGCTTTTCCCAACGGGAGACTCCCAGTATCTCTATCGGATCAAATAGCCAGAATGGAACCAGCAGCACGGCACACGCAATCAAGGCCAGCCCAACCCAGAATAGAAACTTGTGCCTTGTGATTGATCTCCACGAGTAGATCACGGAAGATGATGGGCTAGTTTTGTTTAGATTTTTCATCAGTTAGTTTCTAAGAAATAGCTTGCCAGCTAACTTTATGACGGACTTCTTTGGTGCAAATCGGCTTAGATTAGCCATTAGGGCATTTTGTGATCCAACAACTATTGAAGGTTTTGAAACCTTTGAGTCCAAAGCTGCAAAAGTCGCTTCAATCACATCACTTACTGGCGCTAAGGATCCTGCTGGGCTCGCGCCGGCAACAACAAAAAATTCTGTTTGCGTGGCGCCTGGATTTACCGTCAAGACTCTTACGTTCGTACCCTCAACTTCGCCCCACACTGCCTCGGTAAATGAGCGAACAAATGCCTTAGTTGCCGCATAAACAGCCATACCGGGAACTGGTTGATAGGAGGCCGTGCTACCAATGTTGAGAATTACCCCTTGGTCTCTTTTTAGCATTTCTGGCAGAAACGCAGCAGTCAAGTCAACCAAAGTAGCCACGTTGAGGATTATTTGCTTCTGGAGCTTCTGACGGTCCTCTTTGACTAGACGATTGTTGGTCCCAAAACCCGCGTTGTTAATCAAGATGTCCACTCTGAGGTTCTTGTTTGCAAGAATCTCAACTAACTTCTGTCCAGAATCTAAATCTGAAAGATCGAGGGAAACAATTTCTACTTGAACTTTATGGGCAGCCATTATCTCTGACGCAACTTGCTCAAGAACTTTCTCGCTTCTGGCAACGAGTACAAGATTTGCACCACGCTTTGCAAGCTCATGGGCATAACCCAGACCTATGCCAGAGCTTGCTCCGGTAATCACTGCAGTTTTACCCTTGAATTCCACTTCAACCTCTCAACTTGTTACCTGTTTTTTGCGTGTTCTAACGAGGAGATGGACACTAATGAAAATTCCCAGCGGTAATGCAAAAAGCGAAATGATTACTAGCGGAGGATTGCCGAGCATCGCTGGGTCGGGGTTCAGCTCTAACACCCCAAAGAAACTAGCGAACTTCATGCTGGTTGCCCAACCAAAGTCCAAGAGCGAGAAAATCGCCCATGCATTTACTAACCCTCGAGCATATTGACCATTTCTTCGCAAATGTATTGCTAAGGCAATAGCGGAAATTGCAATCGTGACGTCCATCAATCCCGATATCAGACCTATTTCGGCAGGGAGATCTCCTCTTAGGAAAGCCAGAATTAGGAAAACTCCTCCGATCCTATAAGTCTGGGTCAGGACTAAATCTGAAGTTGAAATCTTCTCAAGTCTGGATTTAAATTTTTCACTCCGTAATGAAAACAGGATTAAGAGTGCAGCGGGACCAAAAGCCAAGGTGCCAAAGACTAGAAAACGGATTAGCAGGTCAATCTGATTTTCGTTTCCCTCTGGAAAAAAGACAAATTGCCCAATCACTAGCGCAACCGAGAACCAAATCAGGATTGTCACACTGGCTGTTCTAAATCTATTCCAGCAGTGGGCAGCAATAGAAATAGCTGCAATCAGGCCAACTAGTGCTGGCCCATAGTTATATAAGAAGTCCATCAAGACAAATCTCTATAAAGCGATTAAGAGACTGAGGCCTACGCCTAGTGTTGAGAGGCTCATTACCACTGCACCAAGCGGGACTAGCTTCACTAGAGCACCGGGCTTCCCCTCAGCAGTTCTTGGCGCTCCGCCAAAGAAGCCACCCGAGATCAAAAGTGGTGCAGCAAACAAGCCGATGCGCATTGCCCAAACTAACGCTTCGTTGAATAGCGAGTAGTCGAGAACCAATTGCCCGATGATGCTCAAAATGACAAGCACACCAGCGTGAGCGTGACCTGCCTTGAAGTATTCGCGCTGGATGCCGGTTATGTTCTCAGTCCCTACTTGTTTCTTCAAGATCGAGAGGAGAAAGTATCCTCCATATGCGATTGTTGGTAGTGATATAAAAGCAATTGCCACCATCCATCTCGATGCATCACTCATTTTCGTTCCTTTCTCTACTTGTTCCTATACGGTCTTACTAGGTCGTCAATAGTTTGATTCCATGGCTTTGCGGCAAGACCAAAAGTCTCAGTCGCGGCTTTTGAGTTCATAATAAAGGGCCTATCGAATTGGTAAGCACCTTTATTCAATTCGCGGATAAGGGGATTGAACAATCCAAGAACGCTTTCTAATGCTTTGCCCACAGCGCTTAGCTTGTAGTTACTTATACCAAGTTCTTTTGCGATGTCGGCAACTACTTCTCGTTGGGTCTTTGGGGGATTGCTTGGCACATGCCATGGCTTACCCCAGCTTCGGTCATCTTCAGCTAGCTTCATCATCAATCGAGCTACATCATCCGGATCTGTCCAGGTGTGGGGTTGGTCCAGAGCACCAAGAAGTTGAACGGGTTTGCCTAACATCAAGTTGGGCACCACTCGATCACCCATTCGGCTTTGGTCATTAGAGCAGATGTAATCGGACCCTCTAACCTCTGTAACTCGGAGCTTGCCCGAGTCATTGAGAGCTTTGGCCTCTCTCCAGACTTTTGCTCTGACCTGTCCGTTAGTCCAAGTTGCATTTAGCGGAACATCTTCGGTGAGAATTCCGTCATAAGGTCCGTAGCCGTAGAGGTTTGAGCAGATAACCAGATCTGCACCTACCCGCATGGCAAAATCATTGACAGCAGCCGATAGCTTTGGCCATTCAGTTTCCCATTTGTTGTATGGGGGATTGGCGCAGTTATAGACAACCTTGGCTTCCGGAGCTCTTGCCAGCAGCTGCTCAACCGAAGTTGCATCACCGGCGCGATATTCGATACCAGCGCTGGCCTTATTCTCAGCGGTTCGGGCAATCACCAAAACTCTCTTGCCGCTAGTGGCAAGAAGTTTGGCCAAACGACCACCTATTGTTCCGCCCCCAATGATTACGTGCAGGTCGCTCAATCTAAACTCCTCATTATGTTTATGCTATAAACATAATAAGCTAATGTTTAGCTTGTCAACATCAAAAACATGAAAAAGAAGTCATATCATCACGGCAACCTAGAAGAGGCCCTTCTCAAGGTTGGGATGAAAGAAGCCAGGGCCTCTGGTTCGCGCAACCTCGGGGTCACCCACCTTGCCAAGTTGGTCGATGTCACGCCGATGGCGGTCTATCGCCACTTTCCAAATGGTGAAAACTTAAAAGCAGCTATCTCCCAGCAGGCCAGGGAGGAACTCGCAAGAAGAATGGCCAATGCAGTTGCTAAAGAGACTGACGTGAAGAAAAGGTTCATGGCCACCGGACGGGAATACATCAATTTTGGCTTGCAGGAGCCGGGGCTGTTGTCAGTGGCATTTCTTGACTGCGAAGAGTTGCCAAATCGGGAGGACAACCCTTCAGCTCGAGAAATTTTGCATGACGCAATTTTGGATCTTTGCAACGAAGGATCAGTTAAGGCACAAGACGTTCAGTCAATTGCTCATTTTGCTTGGTCCGTAGTTCACGGTTTCACATTGCTTGCAAGTAGCTCCGACCCTCAGAGGCCAGGATCGAAATCGGCTGAGATAGAAGAAATCCTTGAAAGAGCATGGCAAGGAGTCACCCAGTATTCGAAGACACCCAAGAAATAGATGGTTAGAGACTGACTTTGAAATTGTCCAAACTTCAGAAAGCAATTGTCTGGATCATCGACATAGGGTTTATCGTCTACTGGTTTTTGATTATTTTCCGTGCTTTGCCACCAGAAGCGATGTTCGAGGGTTATGAACTTCGAGAAGTCCAAGCCTGGAATTGGTCATTTTTTCCTCTCGATATTCTTGCAGCCGTTACGGGAATAGTTGGGCAAACTACAAGGCGGCTTAACGGCCCAGTCTTCTTGGTCATCTCGCTGGTTTTGACTTCAGTTGCGGGTGGGATGGCGCTGGCCTATTGGGTAGTGCTCGGTTACTTCGACGTTTATTGGTGGCTACCAAACCTAGTTTTGCTACTGTTTCCGCTATGGCCCCTTTATCAATTCGCGGCAAGGCCTACCAGGAGTCAGAAGATTGAAAGTCCCTTCTCTACTTAGACCACTTCACGGATCCACAACAACTCCAGGCGAATTACTACTTGTTTATCTGACTGGCATTGCGTTCGCATCGTTGGTTTTACTTTCCATCCAAGATCGGTCGACGGAGTTGGCTCCGCTTCAAGTGGCGATACTCGTTTTAGTTTCTATCGATTTAGGTGGGGGAGCGGTTGCGAATCTTTGCCAAGGCACGAGAAGTTATTGGCGATCGAGAACCCTCCGCCTGAGAATGTTGTTCCTATCGGTGCACGCCATTCATGCAATTGGAATTTCTTATGTATTTCCTGAGGTGGCTGCATCTGCCGCCGTGGCCTACCTTTGGATGCTGGCTACTGGTTCCATATTGATGTTTACTGGAAACACCAGTGTCCCTCTTGCACTCTCTTTAGCACTAGTTGGGGCAGCTGTTGTTCAACAATTTCAGGGTCTCGGGGCTGCGCCGAGCTTACTTTTGACAGCATTCCTTGTGAAACTGGTTTTTAGTTTTAGTGGTGGTCCCAGAAAATTGCATGAATAAGTGTCACTGACAATTAGTCGAAAGCCAAGTTAGTACTTCCTCAGCGTGCTTATCTGGAGGAAAGACTGGATAGAAGACTTTTTCAATTCGACTTTCA